>CAKUMQ010000080.1 GCA_934667845.1 uncultured Eubacteriales bacterium
CGGCGCACAGTGCAACGGACAGCAGCCTGATCCATGGGTATCTCATTGTTTTTCCTCCCCCCGACAGGGACTCCCGAGACACGCCTGCGCACGGTCGGGCAAAGCGACGCTTCGTCCGGCCGTGCGCGGCAGTCATAGGTTTATGACATCAGTTTTTGCGGAATTTTTTACGGCTGACCGTCACGGCGGCTGCGCCGGACAGGCAAAGCACCAGCACGGCGGCGCCCGTCATCCCGCGCACGCCCGTATCCGGGTTCTCGCGGGAGGTATCCGCAGACGGGGTGTCGTCGCGGCCCGGCTCTGTGCTGCCGCTGCTCTCCGGCTCGGACACATCGCTTGAGCCATCATCGGAGCTGTCCGGAGTCGGATCCTCGGCTTTCGCCTTGGTGAACCGCAGGTTGTCGAGGCGGAAGATCTGTTCACTGTCCTCCACACCTGCTGCCTTGGTCGTGTACAGGCGCATAAAGTTGACATGCGCGGCGTCAAACGTCGGCTCATCCTTCCAGTTCACCGAGACGCTGGCTTGCGAGAAATACAGCACGACGTGGTTCCAGCCCTCTTCAAATTCCAGCTGATCCATCTCCCACGCCATGGCGTTTTGATCCCATGTGCCGGAGCTGGTGATCTGCAGAATGGAGTTGGACTTATAGGGGGTCAGATGGAAGAAGTCCTTGTTCGAAAGGTACAGGTCAAATTCCAGTGCGCTGTACGGGTTGACATCGACGGTGCAGCCGGGGTCATAGATGTAGAAGATGCCGTCCTCTCCCACGGCGCTGATCGCCTTGATGCTGCCCGTGCCCTCGGTCTTTTCCTCGGTATCCACCGTGCGGGCGCCGTAGTCAGCCCAGCCGGCGAGCGTGTCGCAGTTACTCCATATCAGCTCATCGACCGGCTCGGGCGTCTCGCCGCTGCTCTCCGGCTCGGAGCTTTCGTCCTTCCAATCGGGCAGCGACTCGGGCTGCTCATCGGTCAGCACGACGTTGGCGATCTTCAGCACGCGGCCCTTGCCCATCTTGCCGATAAACTGGAACGACTCGGTATCTGCGCCCTTGGTGCTGTCGGCATACTCCGGCAGCTGCTCGAGCGGCAGCACGATGCGCATCCAGGTGTCGCTCTTGAGCGTCAGCTTCTCGAGCGTGTCCTTAGAGACGATAAAGCCTGTGCCGTTTTCCTGTACCGTGCCGTTCAGCCGCGCATAGAAGCGGATCTTGGCATCGGCTGCGGCGGAGAAAATGGAGGTATCGTCCGTGTACAGGTCGAACGCCATGTATTTCGCGCCGGTGATGTTGAACAGATCGTCCATATGATAGGCGATCAGGTTCGCGGCATCGACATTGTTCTCGGGATCCGCCGTCGCGACCTTGACGGTCTCGCCGCGCACGTTTTCGTCAGCCACGGTCACCCGCTGGCCGTACCAGCCCACGCGGTGCTGCCCCTCGGGCAGTGCCTGCATGGTCGGGTAATACGGCAGGACCTCCGCAGGTGCCTCGGGCTGGGTATCGGTGATCAGGACATTGGCGAGCTTCAGCTTACGGCCCGCATTCAGCTTGCCGATAAACTGGAACGACTCGGTGTTCGCACCCTTGGTGCTGCTCTCATAAGCGGCATTCTGCTCGAGCGGCAGCACGATGTGGTTCCATTCACCCGCGTTCAGCTTCAGCCCTTTGAGGGTCTGCGCCGTGACGCCGAAGCCCGTCGCACCCTCCTGCACTGTGCCGTTCAGGCTCGCATAAAAGCGGATCTGCGCGTCGGCTGCAGCGGAAAACACATTCGCATCGTCCGCAAACAGGTCGAAGCTGATGTATTTCGCACCGGCGATATCAAACAGGGCATCCACATGATAGGCGATCAGGTTGGTCCCATCCACATTGCCGTCGGGGCACGCTGTCGCGACCTTGACGGTCTCGCCGTTCACCGTTTCATCGGCGACGGTCACGTTATGCCCGTACCAGCCCACGCGGTTTGTCCCCGTCGGCAGCGGCTGCATGGTCGGGGAGAACGACAGGGATGCAGAATCGGCCAGAATGCCCATCGGCACGATGACCAATCCGGCCAGCACTGCCAGAACAGCCAGCAGCGCCAGTACTTTTTTGATCGACATGATCCAATTCCTCCTAACGTTTATTTGGCTTTCTTCGCGTTGAACATATCATCCAGCAGGATCTGGCACGCCTCCGCGTTCGAATAGACCAGATCCGATGCCAGCTGATCCGACAGGACCGGATTGCCGATCGCGCACTGCGTGCCGTTATACAGCGTCATATCGAGCTGAAGCACCAGCGTCATCAGATCGGCGTTGCCCTTGCCCCAGATGTATTTTTCAAACATCTGCGCTGAGGTATCGTCGAGGAAATTCGCCTTGTAATCCTCGCAGTACAGATCCCACTCGCTCTTGCTTCTCTCGGCAAGTGCCTGCATGAGAAGTCCGGTCGTCTCGGGATCCTTGATCGTTTTCGGCACGGCGACCATGTTGGTGTCATGGCTCTGTCCCGCTATATAGCTCATACCCTTCTTATAGACCGGGAACGGCACGACCGCATCCTCGATGCCCGCGTCCACCGCCATGGAGCCGAGCGTGCCCAGGAAAAAGGTAGCCTTGCCCTCGGTGTACTGCTTGACCTGCTTTTCGAAATCTGCCGTGTAGAAGCCGCCCTTGGCGGAGAACATCTGGTCAAATTTCAGCAGCGCGGTCTGCGCCTCGGAGGTGCCGAGGTTATAGGTGATCTTGCCGTTTTTGTCCTTTTTCAGCGCGGGGATACCGGCGCTGAAAAAGTTCGGGACAAGGCCGCTGTAGCTGGCCGAGGTCACACCGAAGCGATCCTTTTCGGTAAAGGAGCCGTTGCCGTCCAGATCCTTCGCCGTCGCCGCAATCAGTGACTTGAACTTATCCCATGTCCACTCGCCCTTTTTCACCAGATCCTGCGGATCCTCGACCTTGCATTCCTTGATGATCTTGCGGTTGTAGTGAACCATGGCGCCGGATTTGGCGCCGTTGTTTATGCCCATATTGGTGCCGAACGTACCGTTTTTGAAGGTCATCATGTCGGTATGGGTCTTGTAATAGGCATCGGAATTCAAAGCGACATGCGGCAGAGTGCTGATATCGTAGAGCATATCCTGCACATACAGCCGGCTGAATACGAACAGCTCGATCGTCATCAGATCCGCAAACTTGTCGCCGCCCATGATGACCGCCTTGGCGGAGTTGAAGAACGTCGTCGGCTCATAATACTGATACACGATCTTGCAGTTATACGCTTTCTGGATATATTCGTCGCGGCGGTGCCGGGCATCCGCAAGCTCCGATTCGCCCGGCGTATATTCGGGCGGATCGCCGTACCGCGACTGCGCGATCACGAATTTGTAGCCCTTGAGATCCTTGATGAGCTTCACCGTCTCGGACGACGGCTTTTTCGTCGTCGAGGACACCTTTTTCGTTGTGGATCTCGTCTCGCTCCCGCCGTTTGCGGTCGTCGCTCCCGCAGAGTCGTCCGCCGACGGTTCCTCCGCAGAGTCCCCGTCCGGCTCCGCCGTGCTGTCGGCGTCAACGTCTCCGCTGTCGGCGCTTTCCGCCGCCGACGCATCCGGTGCGGATGTATCGGGCGTATCCGTCTTCTGACAGCCGCCGAACACCGACGCCGCCAGCAGACAGGCAAGCAGCAGCCATACTATCTGTTTTTTCACGCTGTAACCCCACTTTCCTATGTTTGGTTTTGGTTCCCTTTATCTGCAAAGCCGCCGCAGGACAAAACGGCATTTGCCCCGTGCGGCCGAAACCCGAGATCACATGACCATTCCCGAGCGCTCGATGCCCTGGATCAGATACCGCTGACCGAACACATAGACGAGGATCAGCGGGATCAGCATCATGATGACGGCAGTGTTGACCAGCACGGCACTCATGGTGTTTTCATTGCCCGCGCCCATCGCCGATACATTGTGCATGGCTGACACGGTATTGAGCAGGATCGGCGTACTCTTGAAAAACAGCCCCGAGTAGAACGTATCCGTCCACTGCCACGCAAAGGAGAGCAGAAACACCGACACCATCATCGGGCGTGCCTGCGGCATATTGATGCGCCAGAACGTACACATTACGCCCGCGCCGTCCACATAGGCTGCCTCGCTCAGCTCCCTGGGCAGTCCCTTGAAGCACTGCATCAGCATCAGGATATACAGCCCGTTTTTCAGTCCCAGCCCCGTGGCGGAAAGCAGCACCATCGGGCTGAGATCTTCCACCATTTTTATGGGCACCAGCCCGAAAAGCTGCAGCAGGCCGAACACGTCGAAATACCGAAACTTCGTATACAGCGACACATAGATCGTCTGCGGCGGGACGACGACGCTTAGAATGACAAGCGCCAGAAACACCCACCGCCCCCTGAAGCGGAAGCGGGCAAAGCCGTAGCCGATCATGGTCGTGCTGACCGTCTGGAGCACCGCGCAGGTCAGCGCAATGACAAAGGTATTGCGCAGAGACAGCCAGTAGCTCCCGTATTTGATGACCGCGCGGATGTTGTCCAGCGTCGGCGAGCGCGGGATCATCCAGACGATGGGATCGCGTATATCCGCCCGGCTCATGAACATCGACGAGATCTTCGCCAGAAACGGATACAGGATAATAAAGCTCAGTCCCAGCAGGATCAAAAACCGCACCGCCGTCCAGGCGGCAGTTTTGATCCGGTTCTCCCAGACGAGCCGATTGCTTTTTTGCAGCAGCAGTTTCAACCGTTTCACCCTCTCTCCGTTTATCCGTGCGTTTTCGCCACAAGGCGGCCGCCGAAAAGACCGATCAGCCCGAGCACGGCGAGAATGAGCAGAAAATACATCCACGCCATTGCCGATGCCGTGCCGTAATCATAGCTCGAGCCGACGCTGTCCGTGATCATCTGCATGATGGGGTTTATGGAATTGGTGAATATATCGACCGCGGAATACACGCAGTTGACCAGTGTGATCGGCCCGAGCATCGGAAACGTGATCTTCCAGAACGATTCCCATCCGCTGCACCCCTCGATGGACGCCGCCTCATAGATGGACGGCGAAATGGACTGCAATCCTGCCAGAAACAGGATGATCTGGACGCCGGACTGGTTGACGATGGAATAAATATTGCTGACCGTGTCCTCGATAAAGGTGATGATGCCCGCGTCTAAATGCAGGCTCGACAGCGCGGCGGCAATATTGCTCGCCTGCAGCGCCGATCCGGTGCCGTCGATCCCCGTGGCGGCGCCCGACATGCTCTCCATCTGCGAAAGCATGCTGTTGCCGACCTCCGCCTGCGCCACCACGCCGGTGGCAAGGATCACGGGGACGAAGAAGATCGCGCGAAACACCGTTCTGCCGTGCATCTTCTGGTTGAGCATCAGCGCCACGAACATGCTGAATATGATCGTCACCGGAATGGTCGTGACAAAGATCTGCGCCGAGGACCAGAGCGCGGGCAGGAACTTCGGGTCGGTGCGCAGGATATACCGGTAATGCGCAAACCCGACGCCCGTCAGCGTATAGCCGTCCGTCGTCATATCAATATCGCAGAAGCTGAATTGCAGAGAGTTGATCAGCACCTCCGCAAATATGAGGACCACGCCGACGACAAAGGGGAGAATAAACACCCAGCCCCAATTGTTCTGATGGGCAAGCAGCTTGCTTTTCGGTTTCTTCACCGCTTTTGTTCACTCCTTTCCGCAAAAGCGCGGCTCTCAGCCGATCACAGCCGCACTTTTTGCGGCGACTGCGGTGCCGTCCACCGTAACCGGGCGGTCGGTATAGTTGACGACGACCCGTTTTCCGTTGGAATAGGTGACGGCTGCGACATTATCCGCAATATAGCTGTGGCTGACCATGCGGGCATCGGCTACCTCGCGGTAGATGGCGTTGGCGGCGGCATACATGGTGAGGATGCGCTCCTTCCAGTCGCCGTAGTCCACCGAGAAGCAGGTGTAGCGGTAGTCGGTCTCCAAAAGTGTCTCACTGTTTTTGCCCGCCACGGTGAACGCCAGTCCCTCCATGTTTTCAATCGCCTTCAGAAAACTGTAGGTGGGATCCGCCGACAGATTGATCGCCCTGCCGGTGTAGACCTTGCTGCCGAAGAGCACCATCTGCATGAATGGCACCGAGGAGGACGCCTGCAGATAGCCGCTCGACGAGGAGGGCACATCCATCAGCACGTCGGCATACGGGTAGGTGTAGGCGTTTCCGCCGTCCACCAGTATCGCGTGCGCCTCGCTGCCCTTTTTCAGCATGGCGGTATACAGATCCGCGCTCTCCTGCCGGCTGACACCCGAGCCGGTGTCAAAATCCGAGTGCAGCTCACTGCCGAGCGAAGCCGGTGCAAGACCGGCGCCGGACAGCACGCGGCTTCCAAGCAGCCGGTCCCAAAAGCTGCTCATGGCGGTCGGCTTCACCACCAGGCGGGAACGTGTGCCATCCTCGACATTGGAGCCGAGACCGATCGGATAAGTCAGCGCATAGGTGCCGTTCAGGCGCCGCGCCGTATCCCGCTTCAGCGAGAAGCCGTCAAACCACCTGTCCTCGGTGACGGAGGACAGGGCGATCTCCGGATAGACCGTCACGCCCTTTTCAGCCAGCGCCGCCACCATGTCGGTGAATCCGCGCGCGCCGCCGAGCGAGCGCTCGACGTTCAGCCGGGAGAATGCGCCGTGCTCCACGCCGCCGTTTGCCCATCCGATGCAGCGCACCGACAGATTGCCGACGCCGCCCGCCATCAGCTCTGCCGCCATCTCCTGCGTCTGCGCAAAATCGGTCATCGCCACGGACTTCTGATAGGGAATGAACAAAAACCGCGCTTCGACCCGCGCCGCACCGAGCGTGCCGAGAAACAGCGGCAGGTCGGCGGCGCTGTCGTTTTCGTCGCTCAGCGCGCCGGTCGAGATCAGATAGTCGCGATAGCTCTGCGCCATCCCCGACACGCCCGCCTTCTCGCCGGACAGCAGCAGAAAACGCAGCCGGTAATCGCCCGTAAAATGCCGGTCGCTCATCTTCGACCAGTTGCTCCGCTGGGTGCCTGCGCCGTTTCGCTCGGTATAGGTGTAGGTCTCGGCGTCGCTGTAGTTCAGCGTCGTATACGCCTTGCTGTACCGGCTCTCCTTTTCCTGTGTGACCGCGGTCAGCTCCGCCGACTCCGCGCCCCGCTCCACGATCCCGAATACGGCGGCGCTGCCCTCCGCCACGCCGTACACCGGCATCCGGAACGCCTCGCGCAGACTGTCCGCGCGGTCGAAGATGCGGGCGGCATCTGCACCGTAAAACCGGCCGGTGATCGCCCCGCCGTCGTTGATCCCCGTGCCCTTCGGCGAAAGCAGCGCGCCCGAGCCGTCGGGAATGAGCAGAAACCCCTCCGCCTCCTCGGTCAGCGCGGCAAAATATTCCAGCAGGACGATCTGCTGCAGCCGGAATTTCTCCCGGTCGTATTCGATCCCGTCGCAGGGCACGGCAACGGTCAGTGCGCCGTCCTCCAGACGGTACTCGACCGTGATCTTAAAATACGCCTGCGCCGTCTCCTCCTGCCCGACCTCGCCGAGCACCGCTTTTTCGTCCGCCGCAAGCTGTTCATAGGTATACGCAGTCTTTTGGATATATCCCTCCAGCTCTTTCCGGACGGTATCGCTCGCATCCTTGTTGAGCAGATAGGCGGGGCCGTCGGCAAGCCCGGGATAGAGCTTCAGAAACTCCGCCTGCTCCTCCTCGCTGTAGTCGGCGATATCCAGCCGCCGGTACTGACGCTTCAGCCGCTTTTGCGCCTGCGGCGTCGAGGACGCAAGGATCACGGTCTCAAACGTCTCGGCGGGCACGGCGCGGGGCAGAAGCTGCTGCTGTGCCTCCCGTCCGAGCACGAGCTGTGCCGAAACGCCGTTTTCCAGCCGGTAGGAGGTGATCTGCCCCGATGCGGCGGCATCGGCAAACGCGTTCATCTCATGCGCCACCGTGGAGGTATCGCAGTAGACGATCCGCAGAGGAGAGGCCATGCGCTGTTTTGTCTGCTCCGGCGCGTCGCTCGCCGCCGTGTTGTAGGGCGAGGAGAAGAACGCCTGTCCGCTCGCTTTGTCGAGCAGGGCGACCTGCGCCGTCTGCACATCGTAATACAGCACCGCCTTGTCGTCCTCAGCCACCGCCTGCATGGCGGCAAGGCGCTCCTGCGGCGTGGCAGATGAGGCGATCACCGTCTCCGAGAGCATGTCGCCCTCGAGCCGCTCGCCCGTCTCTGCCGCCCCGTCGGCTCCCGCGCCCTGCGCCGGAATACAGGCGGCGCACAGCAGCGCGCAGAGCAGTCCGCACAGCAGCTTTTTTCTTGTTTTCATCCTTCCTGACCTCCCAAAGACAGTCGGCTCATATCCGCAGCGAGATCTCCGTCACGATATTGCTGACAAAGCTCACCATACGCCCGCAGAGATTCACGAGCAGGAACCCGATAAACAGAATGATGAGCATACCCAGCACGGTAAACAGAAACGACAGGATGTTTTGCCCGAGCGTGTAATGGTGCGTGACCATGATGCCGAAAAACAGCAGCAGAAACGTCCAGACAAAGGCGGCACCCGACAAAAGCGCCACGAAATTGGACTCGTTTTGCGTCAGCACATTGGTCAGCAGCCCGCTGGGGATCAGCAGAAGCCCGAGCGGAAACAGGCTGTAGCCCACCGTCGTGAAAATATCCTTCATCGTGCCCTTGCCGTCCGTCAGCGTTGTGATGCACCAGTTCGACAGACAGAACAGCAGCACCGCCCCCGCAAACACGATCGCCATCGTCAGATAGTTGAGGCTCGTTTCCGCGCGGAACAGATAGGCGGTGACAGCCTCCTTCACAATGATCGAAAACAGCGCGAGAACGGCAAATATCCCCGCTGCGGCTGTGCTGCCGCGCTTTTCGTATTTTATATCCCAAAAGCCGTCAAACGGGTGGAACAGGATATAAAAGCCGTAGCTGAGCGCGTCGAGCAGGTTCCGCTTCGGCTTGACAAGCCGGTTTCGCGCATTCGCCCGCCGAAACAGCAGCCAGACGAGCCAGATCAGCACGCCGGCAGCCAGCGGGATCAGCAGGAAATAGCGGTCGATGCACGCCTTGCGATAACCTGAGAGCGCCTGCGAATAGCCCGTTTTATAATTGGCACGCCGGAAATAGGACATGGCGGCAGTGTAGTTTTTCTCCCGCAGATACATTTTGGCGATGCCGGAGGCGGCAATGGAGGAGCCGCTGTTCTGCCGCAGGATCTCGGCGTATTTTTCCGGCAGCTTATCGTATTCGCGGCGGTTGACCATCCGGATGCACTCGCGGATCAGCGCGCCGTAGTCCGTCTCGCGGAATACCGTCACGGTGCCGAGCGAGCCGTCCAGCGCATAGAGGCAGCCGTCGCCGAACACGGCGGTCTTCAGCGAGCGGAACAGTCCCGTCTGCACGCCGGTGCCGCCGAACGCATAGAGAAAATTGCCCTCGGAATCATAACACAGCAGCTTGTTGCGCCGGCTGT
>CAKUMQ010000081.1 GCA_934667845.1 uncultured Eubacteriales bacterium
AGGCCGCAGCCTCCATAACAGAGGTTGCGACCAATCTCTCATAAGAAAATACTTCCTTATGAACGGAAACGGTTGATTTTCCGGGGTTTTTGAGCCTTTTTTGTTGTAAAATCGCGTCGGATCAGCGCTTGCTGAACTGCGGTGCGCGACGAGCGGCTTTGAGGCCGTACTTCTTGCGCTCTTTCATTCTCGGATCGCGGGTCAGGAAGCCGGCCTTCTTGAGCAGGGGACGCAGCTCCTCGCTGTTATACTGCAACAGGGCGCGGGACACGCCATGGCGGATGGCACCGGCCTGACCGGTCACACCGCCGCCGGCCACACGACACTCAATGTCGAATTTGTCCAGCGTGTTGGTGAGGTTCAGAGGCTGACGGACGATCAGCTTGAGCGTCTCCAAACCGAAATAATCATCAATGTCACGGCCGTTGATCGTCACTTTGCCGGTACCGGCATACAGACGGACGCGCGCAACGGAACTTTTCCGGCGGCCGGTGCCGTAAAAATACGGTCTCTTATTGTAATCCATCGAAACAGCCTCCTTCCTTAAAATTCAAACGTCTCGGGCTTCTGGGCGGCATGGGTGTGCTCGGCACCGGCGAACGCACGCAGACGGGTGCGGGCGGCACGGCCGATCGTGGTGTCGGGGATCATGCCGTACACCGCAAGCTCCATAGCCTTTTCGGGGCGGTTCGCCATCAGCGTCTTGTACTGAACGGCTTTCAGACCGCCGATCCAGCCGGTGTGGCGATACCAGAATTTCTTCTCCGCCTTGTTGCCGGTGAGGATAGCTTTGTCGCAGTTGATGACGATCACATGATCGCCGCAATCCACATGGGGCGTAAACGTGGGCTTGTGCTTACCGCGGAGCAGCACGGCAGCCTGCGCGGCGACACGACCCAGGGGCTTGCCGGCGGCGTCGATGACATACCATTTACGCTCGACCTGACCGGCTTTTTCCATATACGTGGACATAGGTCTTTACCTCCTGTGTATATTACGTTCTTTTTTTCAGACACAACCGGAAGTATACCACAACCTTTTTATCCCGTCAAGAGGAAAAAGCTGAAAAATTTAATTTATATTCCGTTTTCTCTCTGAATCTCTCGCGATTGCTCGTTTTTACTCTGTTTCTCGTTTTTCATTTCATTTTTGAAAAAGGGGGAGAAAAGCGCTTGAAAAACGGCAGAAAATGCGCTATGATGGGGGAGAAAACGGAAAGGGGACAGGCGAACATGGCAGACGGATGGCAGGGGCTTTTATCGCGCACGCGGGCGGCGATCGAGCGGTACGGGATGATCATGCCGGGAGACCGGGTGGCTGTCGGGGTATCGGGCGGAAAAGACAGTGTGGCGCTTTTAACGCTGCTGGCGCAGCTGCGGAAATTTCTCCCGACGCCGTTTTCGCTGACGGCAATCACGCTGGATCCCTGCTTTTTGGGGCAGGAGGGCGATTATTCCGCGATAGCGGCGCTGTGCGAGCAGCTTGACGTGCCGTATGTGCTGCGGCGCACAAGGCTGTATGATGTGGTGTTTGTCGAGCGGGCGGAGAAAAATCCCTGCAGCCTCTGTGCCCGTATGCGCCGCGGCGCGCTCCATAAGGCCGCGCAGGAGGCGGGCTGCAATGTCGTGGCTCTCGGGCATCACAAGGACGACGCGGCGGAGACGCTGCTGATGAATCTGCTGTCCGGCGGACGGATCGACTGCTTTTCTCCGAAAAGCCGGCTCGACCGGCGGCAGCTGACGCTGATCCGCCCGCTGATCTTTGCCGATGAGCGGCAGATCGCCGCCGCGGTACGGCAACAGGGGCTGCCGGTGGTCAAATCCGCCTGCCCTGCGGACGGATGCACGAACCGCCAGCGCACAAAGGAGCTGATCAAAACGCTGTCGGCGGAATACGGCCCGCTGACGGACAAGCTGCTGACCGCCTTGCAGACGGCGGATATCGCCGGTTGGGGCGGAGAGAAGAAGTGACTGTCCGGCGCCTGTGATTTCTTTTTTACACTTTTTGAGGGAAAGCCCTTGACAAGGCGGGACACATATGGTAAAATACCCGTTGTTGCGGCGGTGTACTTTTCTGCCGTTGTCTGCGGGTGTAGTTCAATGGTAGAACCCCAGCCTTCCAAGCTGGTCGTGTGGGTTCGATTCCCATCACCCGCTCCATATGCCATACAGGCGCCTGTAGCTCAGCTGGATAGAGCATCTGCCTTCTAAGCAGAGGGCCAGGGGTTCGAGTCCCTTCAGGCGCGCCAGTTTTATATGGTGGGTGTAGCGTAGCTGGCCTAACGCGTCAGTTTGTGGCACTGAAGATCGTGGGTTCGAATCCCATCTCCCACCCCACACCGACCGGGACACACAACCTCGCGCTGTGTGTCCCGGTTTTTCCCCCGGCTGATTTCCGGGGTCATATTGGGCTGTAGTCTAGCGGTAGGACACGTGACTTTGACTCACGCCGTGCTGGTTCAACTCCAGCCAGCCCAGCCAGAACTCCCGCGCGGCAGTGCGGGAGTTTTTCCTTATTTCCTCCGTTTGCGTGAGCTTGGCGAAGCTGTCGGAAACAGCGGGGGAAAGGACGGATCTTTAAGGGCTTATTATGCCTATGCTTCGGCATTTTGCGGATCCGGGCAGCGAAGTTTATATTTATCGGAAAACGATCCGACATCCGCCTTTGTTACCATCGACAGACAAGGGCACAGTCCTGTCAGAAAAGAAAGCGGTGTGTATTTATGTTCAGACCCGTTCGCAGAAAGAAAACCGAGATCAGCCGGGAGGCGGCGGAGCAGTTGCTGCTCCAAAGCCGCCGCGGCGTTTTGGCGGTAAACGGTGACGGCGGCTATCCGTATGCCGTCCCGATCAATTATCTGTATGACCGCGAGGCGCAGAAGATCTATTTTCACGGCGCACGCACCGGGCATAAGCTCGAGTCGATCCGTGCCTGTCCCAAGGTATGCTTCACCGTATACGGGAATGAAACCGTCAAAACAGAACCGTGGGCGCCGTTTGTGCAGAGCGCTGTGGTATTCGGCATCTGCCGCCTGATCGAAAACGAGGCGGAATCTCTCGCTGCTTTGAAAAGGCTGGCGATGAAATACTATCCGTCGGAGCGGCTTGCCGACGCGGAGATCGAACGCGCGGGGAAGGTCGCGCAGATGTTTGAAATTGCGGTCGAGCATCTCAGCGGCAAAGAAGTCCAGGAGCGGTAAAGGGGTTTTGCGGCCTTTGCAGAAACGAAGTCCGAAAAAACGGTCGATAACAGCCCCGCGGATAGACTGTGCCGTGTATATCAAGCGCATTGCCCGAAAATCGGCAAAAGCGGCGCAGAAATGCAGGCGGCTCTCGCATGGCTGCGGCGGACAGGGGGAGAAATTGGATGAAAAAGCTGCTCCGGATAATGGGAACGGGGCTGGCGGTCGTTGTCGGCATACCGCTTTTCCTGCTCGCCTGCATCGGATATTTGCTTTTTGTTCCGTTCGATATTCTCCGGTATCATCGCATGCCCTATTATCGGAATCTGAAAGTCCGGTACAGATGCTTTATCACCGCGAGCGAGGTCGTGCGGCTGTATAACCGCATGGTGAACGAGCATCTGCCGATCGCCTATGTGAGAGAGCAGGATATTGAATATTTCATCTGGGACGGACTGGTACTGCTGTGCGGCTGGGGAGAGAATGATTTTGTACAGGTCAACGGCGAGTGGCAGTTTGTTCTGGACGGAGACGGCGGAGCGTCCATGGAGGAAATTCTGCAGGGTGAGAGGGCGATGCTCAGGCCGGAGCACAGGGAACTGCCCGCGAAATTTCTGATCTTTTACGGGGATATCACGGATGAGGAAAAATATGAACAGGCGAAAGCCTGCCCGTATTTTTACTGCGTTTTTTCGTCTGATGAGGTTTGCTGAGACCCGGGCAGACGGATACGGTCAGGTCTCATCCGCTTTCTTTTCTTCAAGCGCAAAATGAGCGGCAAAGCCCTTGAAGCAGGGTTGAAAATCGACCGTTTTATCCAGCAGCTTCGAGAAAAAGCCGATAATGGTGCCGTTGAAAAGCGCCATGACGAGCGTACCCCAGTTCAGCCCCCGGAATTCCCCGAAAAAACAGAGGGTCATCACCGTAGCTGCCAGCAGACAGCACATATCGACGGCCGTTTTAAACAGCGGCAGCCGGATGCCGAATCTGAGCGAGACCGCTTTAACGAAAAAGTCATATACCTGCGGATACAGGTAGGTCTTGAAAAACAGGGCGACCGAAAACGAGGTCAGCAGCACCCCGGCGGCAAACATCACGATGCGCAGCCACAGTGCCATATGTCCGGGGGCGGTCACGGTCGGGTCGAAGCAGGGGAGCTTCCGCCACAGATCCAGAACTGCGCCGTAGATCAGGCAGGTGACGAATGACATCAGATAGGCGGGGCGGCATTTTCTCAGCAGCAGGCAGAGCACGATAAACAGTCCCGCCTGGATGATGTATTCCGCCTGACCGAAGGTGACGACACCGAGCTTCAGGCTGAGCAGATAGGCGGGAGCCACGATCATGGAGATGCCGAAATCCGCCGCAGTCAGCATGGCTACGGCGAGCGCCAGCAGAACAATGGCTGCCGCATAGGTCAGCTCGGCAGATACCCGCAGTTTTTTTCTTCCGGCGGTCTGCTGCGGAGTACCGTCTGTGCGGACGGCGGGTTTGTCTGTGCGGTCAATGCTTTTTTGCGTCATTTTTCCGATACCTCCCGACAGAAAAACCGCCATGCACCCGCAGGCGCATGGCGAAACATGAGGATGTCTCCTCGCAAAAATCCATACCGATTTTGTATACACAGTATAGCATACGGCGGAAAAGCTGTCAATCTTTGCCGCCCGGAAAGCAAAGGCGCACGACAGCTGAACTTTAAGAGGGAAAACCACATGGAAATGGACAAAATGCACACGGGTGAGCTGTATCTGCCCGGCGGTGAGGAGATCATGGCAGAGCAGCTGCGGTGTCTGGACAGGCTCTATACGTTCAACGCGACAAGACCGACGGAGCAGGACAGGCGGCAGGCACTTCTGCGGGAGATGTTTGCCGAGATCGGCGAGGGCTGCTATATCGAGCCGCCGTTTCACGCCAACTGGGGCGGGCGGCATATCCATTTCGGCAAGGGGATCTATGCCAACTTCAACCTGACTGCCGTGGACGATACGCATATTTATGTCGGCGATTACACTATGATCGGACCGAATGTGACCCTCGCCACGGCGGGACACCCGATCCTGCCGGAGCTTCGTGAGCAGGCGTATCAGTATAATCTGCCCGTGCGGATCGGGCGCAACTGCTGGCTCGGCGCGGGGGTGATCGTGCTGCCGGGGGTGTCGATCGGCGACGATACGGTGATCGGCGCGGGCAGCGTGGTAACTAAGGATATTCCGTCCGGCGTTGTGGCGGTGGGCAACCCCTGCCGTGTGCTGCGCGAGATCAATGCGCACGACCGGGAATATTATTTTAAAGACAGAAAAATCAGGCAGTAACGGTTCTGCCTGCCAAACCAAACAAGCCATCGGTCCCGAAAAGGGACCGGTGGCTTGCTGCTTGCTATAGTCAGTCTGCGCCGTCGATTTCGCCAATGGAGATCAACGCCGTCAGACATCGCTGCCCGCATACGCATTGCCGCCAATGTCGCCGCTGCAGATGATGTCGTCGCCCGCAGTGGCGTTGCCGCCGATGTCGCCGCAGTTTAAGTCATCGCCCGCGGCGGCGTTCCCGCCGATGTCGCCGCAGTTTAAGTTATCGCCCGCGGCAGCGTTCCCGCCGATGTCGCCGCATTCAATGCTGTCGCCCGCGGAGGCGTTGCCCGCGATGGCGCCGCAGGTAATGCCGTCGCCCGCAGTGACGCTGCCGCTGACTGCGCCCTCAATACGGGCGTTGCCGAGAATGTCAAACGAGATCGGCTCAGGCGGCAGGTTTTCCGGTATGCGCAGCGGGATCGGGTCGGTCGGGTAGTCGTTGTTATACAGCACGGTCCGCCCGCGGCACCAGAGAATGCGCAGGCGGTCGTCATCGGGCAGAACGGACAGAAGATCGCGCACAGACGGCACATCTCCGGCCGGCGCCTCTTTGACCGGTGCGGACGGCTCTGCGCTGCCCTCGCGCAGCAGCCGGTCGATGCTGACACCGAAATAGTCCGCCAGCACGGGCAGCAGGGTGATGTCGGGCAAGGATTGGGCGCATTCCCATTTGCTGACCGCCTGGACGGTGACGCCGCATTGATCGGCGAGCTGCTCCTGGCTGATGCCGCGCGCCTTGCGCAGGACTTTGATCGTATTGGCGAGATGTTCTTGCATGAGAGGTTCCTCCTTTAGTGACGGCGTGCCGCCTTGTCTGCCACCAGTATAGGGGATGGCGGCGAAAATGTACAGCGACCGTCAGTGGAATGCCGATTCAACTGTCAGTTGAATCGCCGGACAAGCCCTATTCGCCGGTGTTTACGCCGTAAAGCGCCATCTGGCGCTCGTGCTCCTCGAGTGTTTCGGAATAGTGGTTCTCGTTGTCCTTGCCGAAGAAGAAATAATAATACGCCGTGTCGGCGGGGTGGCGCGCCGCTTCGATCGCACGCAGGCCGGGGCTGCAGATCGGCCCGGCGGGCAGACCGGTGCGCTTGCCGCAGGTGTTGTACAGCGCGGCGAAGCGCACCGTCGAGGAGAGAAGCGGGTTGCCGGTGATGTCGCGGTTGACATAGTCGCGCGTCGGGTCAGCATCGAGATAGGGGTACTCCGCCGGATGGTTCAGGCGGTTGTGAAAGACAGAGGAGACGAGCCGCAGATGCTTATCGCTCCGTGCCTCGCGCTCCAGAATGGAGGCGAGGATCAGCGTGTCGTCCGACACCTCCCCGACGCGGTCGCGGAAATTGTTCAGCATCCGGATCAGCACGCTCTCGGGGTCGTCATCGACATAGAAACGGTAGGTGTCGGGAAAGAGGTAGCCCTCCATGCGGAAGGCGCGGTCGTCCGACAGCGGGATCGTGAACGAGCGCGGGGTGTAGCTCTGGCAGACGCGGGTGAACGCCTCGACTGTGCAGACGCCCTTTTGCTCGAGCAAAAGGGCGATCTGCATGAAGGAATACCCCTCCGGCACCGTGACCGTGACCTCGCGGCGCGCGGTCGGGGGCGAAACGGTCACGGCAGCTGTCGCTGCTGTTGTGCGGCGCGTGGTCTGCGCGGTCGGCGGCTCGGGAACGGTCGTTACCGCTGTCGTCGATGCGGCAGAGGTGCCGGTGGATGCGGCGGTTGCGGAAACGGCGGAGCTTGCCGCCGGGGCAGAGCTGTCCCCGCCGCCGCGGGCGCATCCGGCAAGCAGAAGCGCCGGGAGTAGGGAGAGCGCCGCCAGCGCGGCAGTGCAGAGCTGCCGCAGCCGACGGGCGCGGCGGCGCGAAAGCGGAGTGGTGGTAGTCTGTGTCATACCGCGACCTCTTTTCCTGTTTTGGTGTCCGTTTCCGACACAAAGAAGCATTTGCCGGTTTTGGGGAAATATACTTTCCCGTATTGATTCGATATAAAGCGGCGGGCAGATACGCAAAGGAAAACGCAGCAGCCGGATCGTCGGCTGCTGCGTCTGAAAACAGTTGCGTGCCCGCCGAAGATCAGCTCGCGCGGACGTTGTATTTCAGCTCGAAGTTCTCCGTCTTGGAGCAGAGAATGATGATCCCCTCGATGAACGACCAGATGGCGGGGAGAAATGTCCAGCAGAACAGCAGGTACAGTACGCCCCGGCCGGTCTGTCCGAGATAGAACTTGTGAACGCCGATGCCGCCGAGCAGAATCGCCAGGATACCGGCGGCAACCTTGCTCTTGACCGGCCAGCTGAGGCGGGGATCGACGACCTGCGTCACCTGCTGCACGACCGGCTGCGGCTGGGCAGGAGCCTGCACAAAGACGACCTGCGGCTGGGGCGCGGCGGGAGCGGCGGCAGCAGCGGCAGCGGCTGCCGGAGCGGCGGGCTGTTCTTTCGGGATGGCGGCTCCGCAATACTGACAGGTCGTGCTGTCAGCCGAAACGGGAGCGCCGCACTGCGGGCAAACGTTTTCCATTTTTCTTCACCTTTTCTTTTTCTCTAAGCTGAGAATATTCTATAACTAATATAGCATACGCCCATGCAGATTTCAAGTGCTTTTTTCACTTTTTTATTCTGTACGGGATCAGAATGCAGGCGGGCGGAACAAATAGACGGAATTTCGCGTTCTTCTTGATTTTTTTCCGTAAATATGGTATACTGCCCCCATATTGACAAAAGGAGCGTCTGTATGGAGAAAAAAATCGTGTTGTGTGCGGACAGCACCTGCGATCTCAGCCCCGAACTGAAAGAACGGTATCATGTACATTGCTTCCCGTTTCATGTGATCCTGGAGGATAAGACCTACGGCGACGGCTACGACCTCATGCCGGATCAGATTTATGAAGTGTACCGCGCCCGCAAGGTGCTGCCGAAGACGGCGGCGATCAATATGGCGGAATATGCGGAGTTCTGCCAGCAGTGGCTGGGCGAGGACTGCGACGTGATCTATATCACGATCGGTTCCGGCCTGTCGGCGGCGTTCAACAACTGCCGGATGGCGGCGGAGGGGCTGCCCGGTATGTATGCGGTGGACAGCCGCAACCTGTCCTCGGGCACCGGACTGCTGGTCATCGCGGCGGCGGAGCGGATCGCGGCGGGATTGCCTGCCGCGCAGATCGCGCAGGAGCTAAACGAGCTGACCGCGCATGTGGAGTCCAGCTTTATCATTGATACGCTGGAATTTCTGTACAAGGGCGGGCGCTGCTCCGCTCTGGCGATGATGGGCGCGAATGTGCTCAAGCTCAAGCCCTGCATCGAGGTGGACAACACCTCCGGCGCGATGGGCGTGGGCAAGAAGTATCGCGGCTCGCTCGACAAGGCGCTTGTGCAGTATGTGCAGGATCGCCTTGAGGGGCGGACGGATATCGACACCCGCCGCATTTTCATCACCCATTCCGGCATTTCGGACGAGCGTGTGGAGCTGGTGCGCAAGGAAATTGCGAAATACCAGGACTTCGACGAGATCCTCGTGACCCGTGCCGGCTGCACCATTTCGTCCCACTGCGGCCCGAATACACTCGGTATTCTGTTCATGACCAAATAAACAGCGGATAAAGACCGGCGGGGAAAGCCTTTTTGTGGCTTTCCCCGCCGTTCAGCCTGTCAAAGAACCCATGCTTTCAAGGAGCGAGAGCAGGGGTTTTCCTGCAACTTTGGAAATAATAAACGAA
>CAKUMQ010000082.1 GCA_934667845.1 uncultured Eubacteriales bacterium
ATCACATACAGCGCACCGTCGTACTCGACTAAAATATAGGTCTCGAACACCTCGCCGACAAAGCGGATCGGGCGCTCCGGCTCGGCGGATACCGTCACCTCCGGCTCTGTCGCCTCCGGTTTTGCCGCCGCATCTGCCACCTGCGGCGTCTCTGCCGGTTCGGCAGGCGCCGACACGGCTTTTGCCGGCATGGACAATGACGCGGGGATCACCGCCGGTGCGCCGCCCGACACGGCGTCGCGCAGATACAGCGGCTCCCGCCCTGCCGACAGCTCCGCCCGCTTCACAAACGGCGCGGCTGGCGGCACGGCGACCTCCGGTTCCTCACTGCCCGCAAACCGTGCCGCAGGTGCTGCCGCTGCCGCGGACGGCGGTGCCTGCGGTGTTGAAACCGCCGCGGGGGCAGCCATAGCGGGAACCGCGGGCGGCGTTTTCTCTGCCGTGCGGAAAAACAGCTGCTCGCCCCTCGGCGTCTCCGCCTCCTGCGGTCTCGCCGCGGGCGGCGGTACCTTGCGGTCGCCCGCGTTCAGGGCGGAGCGCACGCCGTAATACACCGCGTCAAACACCGGCTTTTCCTGAATAAAGCGCACCTCCAGCTTGGCGGGGTGAACATTGGCGTCCACCGCCTCGGGCGGCATCGTCAGCTGCAATACACAGACCGGGAACCGCCCGACCATCAGACTGCCCTTAAACCCCTGCTCGAGCGCCGCCATCATGGTTTTTGACTTGACATACCGCCCGTTGATATAAAACTGCTGCATCGTGCGATTGGCGCGGCTCGCCGACGGCTTGCCGATATAGCCCAACACCGAAATGCCGTTTAACGTGTAGTCGACGGGGATCAGCGAGGCGGTGAATTCCCGTCCCAAAACCGCGTAGATCGCCCCTTTGAGGTCGCCGTTGCCCGGCGTGAGGAATTCCTCGCGGCCGTCCCGCACAAAACGCACCGACACCTCCGGATGGGACAGCGCCAGCCGCTCCATGACGCCGGAGACGGCGTTGCCCTCACCGACGTCCTTTTTCAAAAATTTCATGCGGGCGGGGACATTGTAAAACAGATCCCGCACAACGATCGTTGTGCCGCGCGGGCGTGCCGCCTCCTCGTTTAGCACCTCGTCGCCGCCCTCAATGCGGTAGCGGGTGCCGCACGGCTCCCCCTCCGCCGCGGTCAGCAGCTCCACGCGGGATACCGCCGCCACTGAGGCAAGCGCCTCGCCGCGGAAGCCGAGCGTGCCGATGGCGGTCAGATCCTCCTCCGTGCGCACCTTGCTGGTGGCATGGCGCAGAAACGCCGTCGGCACATCCTCGGCGGCTATCCCGCAGCCATCGTCGGTCACGGACATATACATCACGCCGCCGTTTTGTATTTCCACCGTCACGCGGGACGAACCGGCGTCCACCGCGTTTTCGAACAGCTCCTTGATGACCGAGGAGGGACGCTCCACGACCTCACCGGCGGCGATCAGCTCCGCCACATGACGTTCCAGCACCTGTATTTTTGCCAATTCCGTCGCCTCCCTTTCGATCCGTTATCCCTTTGCCTGCTGACAGAGCGCATACAGCTCCTGCAGTGCCTCGATCGGCGTCAGCGTGTTGACGTCCAGCTCCCGCAGTCTTTTCACGATCGGGTCCTCCGCCGACAGCAGCGACAGCTGCTCCGGCGCGTCCTCCGCCTGTGCGGCGCGCGGCGCCGGGCGGGGCGTCTCTCCGTCTCCCGCTTCAATACCGCGCAGAATTTCCCGCGCCCGCAAAACGACCGCGTCCGGGATCCCGGCGAGCTTCGCAACCTCAATGCCGTAGCTGTCGTCCGCCGGTCCGCGGACGATACGGCGCAGGAACGTGATGTCGTCTCCCCGCTTTTTGACCGCGACGCTGTAGTTTTTCAGCCCGGGGATCTCCCCCTCCATCACGGTCAGCTCATGATAGTGGGTGGCAAACAGCGTTTTTGCGCCCACCTTTTTCGGGTCCGCCACATATTCCAGCACCGCGCGGGCGATGCTCATGCCGTCAAACGTCGAGGTGCCGCGCCCGATCTCGTCGAAGATAACCAGACTGTCTGCCGTCGCATTTTTGAGGATGGACGCCACCTCGTTCATCTCCACCATAAACGTGGACTGCCCCGAGGCGAGATCATCCGAAGCGCCGACGCGCGTGAAAATGCTGTCCACAATGCCGATATGTGCGCTTTCCGCCGGAACAAAGCTGCCGATCTGCGCCATCAGCACGATAAGCGCCGTCTGCCGCATATAGGTGGATTTACCCGCCATGTTCGGTCCGGTCAGAATCGCCACGCGGTTATCGCCGCGGTCCAAATAGACGTCGTTGGGCACAAACGGCTCGTCCGACAGTGCCTCGACCACCGGGTGCCGCCCGTTTTTGATGTCGATCTGCCCGCAGAGGTCCACCTCGGGGCAGCAGTAGTGCTGCCGAAACGCCGTTTCGGCAAACGAACACAGCACATCGGTCTCCGCGACCGCCGTCGCCGTCTGCTGGATCCGGTGCAGCTCTCCCGCCACCTTCGTGCGCACATCACAGAACACCTGATATTCCAGCGCAACGACGCGGTCGTGCGCACCGAGCACGCGCGCCTCCAGCTCCTTCAGCTCCTGCGTGATATAGCGCTCGGCATTCGCGAGCGTCTGCTTGCGGATATAATTCTCAGGCACCTCGCCCGTATAGGCGTGAGATACCTCTATGTAATAGCCGAATACGCGGTTGTAGCCGACCTTCAGGTTGCGGATGCCGGTCTTTTCCTTTTCGGACGCTTCAACGCGGGAGATGATGCCCTTGCCGTCCTTCATGTCGTGGTTCAGCCCGTCGATCTCTTCGTTAAAACCCTCGCGGATCAACCCGCCCTCCCGCACGGAGAAGGGCGGATCCTCGGCAATGGCGCGGTCGAGCAGATCACGCACATCGTCAAGCGGATCCATGCGCTGCATAATATCCTGCAAGAGCCGGCTTTTGACCGCTTGCAGCCGCTCGCGGATCGGACCGACCCGTCCGAGCGTATCGCACAGGGAACGCAGCTCTTTTGCGTTGGCGCTGCCGTAGACGATACGGGTCATGATGCGTTCAAGGTCATAGATACCCGCGATCATATTCCGCAGATCGCCGCGCAGCATGGGATCGTCCGTCAGCTCCCGCACGGCGCTGAGACGCGCGGTGATCTGCGCCGGATTGATGAGCGGCTGCTCGATCCAGCTGCGGATCAGGCGCTTGCCCATCGCCGTGCCGGTGCGATCCAGCACGCCGAGCAATGAACCGCGCTTCTCCTTGTTGCGCATGGTCTCGAGCAGCTCCAGATTGCGCCGCGCCGTCAGGTCGAGACGCATGAACTGCACATCGGAATACACGTTCACGGTGTTCAGCCGGTCAAGTCCGCCCATCTGCGTCTCGCCGAGATAGCGCAGCGCGCAGCCGAGCGCGCACACGGCCGGCGCGCGGTCGGCAAGTCCCAGCTCGCCGAGATCGGTCCTGTGAAACTGCGAAAGCACCCGCGCCTCGCAGTCTGCGAGGGCAAAATACTCCTCCGGCTTCACCTCAGGCTCCACCCGCATGCGGTTTTTGAAAAAGCTCTGCAGCTGCGGCTCTTTTTCCGCTTTCGCGTCGATCAGCACCTCACTCGGCGAAAACCGCGCCAGCTCGTTTGTAATCCGCAGCGGCACATCCTCGCCGGAAAGCATCGTCGCCTGCAGATCGCCGGTCGAGCAGTCCACAAAGCACAGCCCTGCCCGTTTCCGGCTCTCCAGCCGGATCACGGCGAGGTAGTTGTTCTTCGCCTCGTCCAGCATGGAGCCTTCGATCACGGTGCCGGGTGTGATGATGCGGATCACGTCCCGCTTGACCAGTCCCTGCGCCTTGGCGGGATCCTCGGTCTGCTCGCAGATCGCCACCTTGTAGCCCTTGGCGACCAGCCGCGCGACATAGGATTCATAGCTGTGGAACGGCACGCCGCACATCGGCGCGCGCTCCTCCTGCCCGCAGTCCCGTCCGGTCAGCGTCAGCTCCAGCTCCTGTGACGCGAGCTTGGCATCGTCGAAAAACATCTCGTAGAAATCGCCGAGACGGAAAAAGAGGATGCAATTCTCGTGCTGCTTTTTGATCTCGAAATACTGCTTCATCATGGGGGTGAAATCCGCCATGTTCTCACGTCCTTGTCCGAATTCGCGCGCCCTTTTCTTCTTCCGTCAGTGGCAGCCGCCGCAGGCACCGCAGTTGCCGCTGCACCCCGTGTTTTCCGTATCGGCGCTGTCGGGATCCTCACCCTGCGCCGACAGCATCAGGATGCGGTTTATGCGCCCCATCACAGCGTCCAGCTCGGTCTTCGCCTCCTGATACGCTTTCATATGCGGGTTCTCCATCAGCCGGGCATAGATCGCGTGCAGCTCCTCGTTGAGTGCGGCGATCTTCTGCTCGTCCTTTTCGTCCTTGCCGTATTCGTTGTTGACCGCGAGACGTTTCAGGTTGAACTCGCCGATCATCCCCTGAAGCGCTTCGTCGTCGTCTGCGGCGGCCTGCGCCATCTGCGTACGGATGAACCGCTCGTCCATCTGAATCGCTTCGCCCATTTCCTTCGCCATTTCGATCAGCTGATCCATATTTTTATTCTCCTTATTCTATAATTTACTCCACGATCTCTCCGAAGCTGACAAAGTTCTTCGCTTCGGTGATCCGCACCGAAACGGTCTGCCCGAGCCGCGCGGCATCGCCCGGCACGCGCACGACCGTATTATCGTTCAGCCGCGCCTCGATAATGCCGTCCGCCGCCGATTCCAGCAGCGCCTGATGCACTGTTCCGACGCGGGACGCCTGCCGTTTGGCGGCAATGGACTCCTGCAGCGCCGTCATCTCGCGGAACCATTTGGTCTTGGTCTCCGCCGGGGTCGGATCCGGCAGCTTTGCCGCCGGCGTTCCCTCCCGCGGGGAGTAGATAAACGTATACAGGGAAACAAATTCCACCTCGCGGATCAGCCGCAGCGTCTCCTCAAAGTCTTCACGCGTCTCGCCGGGGAACCCGACGATCACATCGCTGGTAAACGCGGCGTCGGGCACCAGCCGTCTGGCGGTGCGGATCCGGTCGAGATAGCGGTCATGGGTATAGCCGCGGTTCATCTGCTTTAAAATGCGGTCGCTGCCCGACTGGAACGGCAGATGGATGTGCCGCGACACCTTTTTGCACTCGGCAATCGCCGCAAACAGCTCGTCCGTTGCGTCCTTCGGGTGGGATGTCATAAAGCGGATCAGAAAATCCCCGTCGATCGCATTGACGCGGCGCAGAAGCTCCGGAAAATCCACCGCCGTACCGCGCCCGTAGGAATTGACGTTTTGTCCGAGCAGCGTGATCTCCTTATAGCCCGCCGCGACCATCTGCCGCGCCTCCTCGACCACTGCCTCGGGGTCGCGGCTGCGCTCCCGCCCGCGCACATACGGGACAATGCAGTAGCTGCAAAAGTTGTTGCACCCGTACATGATGGGCAGCCAGCCCTTCACACCGCCGTCGCGGTGAACAGGCAGCCCCTCGGCAATCACGCCCGTGCTGTCGGGGATCTCGCTCACGCGCTTGCCGCCTGTCAGCACCTGCCACAAAAGCTCGGGCAGGCGGTGCAGCACATGGGTGCCGAAGATCAGATCCACATACGGATAGCTTTTTTTCAGCTTTTCCGTGATGTGTTCCTGCTGCACCATGCAGCCGCACACCCCGAGGATCATCCCCGGGCGTCGCGTTTTATAGGATTTGAGCGCCCCGATATTGCCGAATACGCGATCCTCCGCGTGTTCCCGCACGGCGCAGGTGTTAAAGAGCACCAGATCCGCCTCGGCGGGATCCTCGGTGAAGCCGAAGCCCATATCTGCCAGAAGCCCTTTGATATGCTCGGAATCGGACACGTTCTGCTGGCAGCCGTAGGTGCGGACAAGCGCCAGCGGAGACGGGCGGTCGCCCACCCGGTAATACTCCCGCACACGGTGCGCAAACTGCTGCTGCGCCGCCAGTTCCTCGGGAGAGACAGTGATCTGTTTCGCCATAGCCTGGTATCCTTTCCGATCCGCGTCCGCTGACACGAATCCACTGTTCAGTATACCAAATTTTCGCTTCCGTTGCAAGAGGAACGCCGAAAGAATTGCAAAAAACTCTATTTTTGCCCCGCCGTATACGCAAAAAGAGACACGGCAGACCCGCATAAAAGTCTGCCGTGTCCCGGACACGGTATAAAAAGATCAGATATCGGCAAAAACGGTCTCGGTGCCGTGGGTATAGGTGGTCAGCACGGTGATGCTCTCAGGCGGCAGCGTCACGGTCTCCCCATCTGTGAGCAGGCGCCGCCCGGCGGAGGTGATCCGGTCACAGCGGCTCTTTTCCACATACCAGTGCGCATACGGATGCCCGAGCGGCAAGCCGCAGAGCGTGATCGCGGCGGCACGCCCGCCGGTGTAATACCGGAAATGCTCCGGCTCGTTAAAGACGGAAAAGCCCCTGACACAGGTATAGCCCTTTTCCGCGATCAGGTGGTAATAAGCCCCGCGAAGCTGTCTGCAAAATCCACGGTGCTGCGTATGTTGAAGCTCAGTCTGCCGGGCGCAGTCTCCTGCCCGAGCCAGCCGGTACCGTCCGGGCAGAAGCCGTCCGCCGGACTGTTCGCCGCCCAGCGGGTCCCACTGGGTATAGCTGACCTGTAAGCGGATATAGCGCATACCGGTATAATCGGCAAGGCGGAAATATTCCTCCCAGAGCCGCTCCTCCTCGGCAGGATCGGGAGAATACGGGATCTGACGCGAAAAGCTCTCTCCGGTGACAAGATCGGTGTACACATAGTCCGAAAAGGCAAAATAGACTCCTCCGCCGACGATGGCGGGATTGATCACCGTTTGGGGATCCACACGGAGCGTTACGGCGGTTATGGAAGCAATCGGGAGGATTGAGCCGTATACGGTACTCTTTGCACGGATGCCGATGCGGTATGTAATCAATCTGCTGTTCTTCAACCTGATATACATTCTTTGCGGAGTAGCCTTTGCCGCTCTCTGTACATTTGGCTTGTCCATCTTGCAAAAACGAGCGACCGACTGAATCCGACACCGTTTTTCTTTCGGAAAGCCCCGCAGGGTCTTGATTCTAAGCTATACACCGGAAGAAGTCCCGCAGGATACCGACCAGGGGATGGACGGATTGTAAGCGGAAGCGGTTGAAAAATGGGAAGATTTATGGTATAATAAGATATCGACAAATAGTGAGTTATGGAGAAAACGTATGAATATCATCATAAAGAAAATGGAAACAGATGAAGAAATCAGAGGAAAAGCATTTGTTCATTGGAAATCCTGGCATGAGACTTATCCCGGTTTCGTTAGCCAGGAATACCTCGACAAATTAACTTATGAGAAATGCGAAAATATGGCGTTCAGTTGGCGAGATAATTTGATTGTTGCAATGGACGGAAATACTGTAATTGGGTTTGTCGGTTATGGAAATCGCGGGGAGGAATCTCCAAATGCCGGAGAAATATTTGCATTATACATTCTGTCAGAATACTATGGGACGGGCGTGGGACTGAGACTGATGCAAGCGGGCTTGAAGGAGTTGTCTGCTTATCCGGAAGTGCATCTATGGGTTTTGAAGGACAATAAACGCGCTATACGGTTTTATGAAAAATGTGGGTTCGTCCCTACTGGGAAGGATATGGTAAATTCAAAAATCAATGCAACAGAAATCGAAATGAAATTGACTTTATAAATACCTTTTCCTCAAACTATCATCATAAGCGCACCGCCATCCGACCGAAAAAAGTCGGGTGGCTGTTTCTGTGCAAAAAAATAATTTCAAAAAAATTTCTACTGTCAGGAACATTTTGCGTTTCTGACCTTGGGGTATCAATGGAGGGGCATTACAATATGCTCCTCCCGCCGCAATTGCGGTGACAATTGAATACTCCTGCCCCGGGAGGATACGGGATACGGAACTTGCCAAGACAGCGAGGGTGGCGCCTCGTACCGAGGAGGAAGGCGTGAGATCACACTCCGGAAGGATCGGCGAGCGAGTCGGTAGTATCCCGAAATACGCGGTCAAGCGAGCGTAGGAACATACCGGAAGCAGGCAGACCGGAGGAGCCGGGACGATGCAAACTTCCTCTTGCACAATCTCTGCAACTCCGGTCGGTGCGGTGACAACACCGGAATTCTTTTGAGATGCCGCACCTTTGATTTTTGATCCGTGCCGATTCGGTGCGGGTCTTTTTCTTTTGCCGTTTTTCTAACAGCAGGAGATTCGGTTTTGAATTTTGTAACTATAAAAACTGCTCCCATATGCGGAGCGAAAGGAGATGATTATCATGCAGAATATAGCAGCGTAACACAGCCGAATTCGCTCCATGTGGCGAGAATAAACATCCCGACGGGACTTTGTACCGCCAACAAACAAAACCGCACATAAGCGCTTGTGTGCGAAAAACATGAAAGGAGCATAACGCTTGAAACTACGCAACCGACAGAGATTGCCTCAAGTGACCCAAGTGCCTCAACTTCTTCTGCCCTCATATCTTTCGTCCCTTGCGACCCTTGCATCCCTGCTTGATGCAAAGTTATGACCGACTTATCTCGTTGCGTGGACTTTGGTATTCAGCCGCCGTGGATCGGGTGCAGGCACGGCGCGGCACGCCGGCGTCGGGGCAGACCGGTACGCCAAGCACGCGATCTCCATCAAGCACGGGATATTTCCCGCACGGGTTCTCCCGTATGCTGCGCACTTCCCCTGCAAGGCGTGCTCCTCCCTCCGCCGCGCGTCTGTACGCGTGGGAGGCAGCTTCATACGCCCTATGCAGACTGCGCAAACCACATCCCGCCAATACTACCCTGTACCCCCAAACCGCACCCTGTTACATCAAACTCCCCTGTTACCGCAGCCGCCTTACCCCAAACCGACCCCGTTTCCCTAAACCACTCCCGCCGGGAGCATCATTGCCGGGCGGGTCATTTTCCTGGCATACGCAAAAAACAGGTCATCGGAGAATTCCGATGACCTGTTTTCCGTTGTGTCGGCGCCTACCTATTTTCCCGGGCCGCTTCCAGCCAAGTATCTTCGGCGCAAGTGAGCTTAACTGCCGTGT
>CAKUMQ010000083.1 GCA_934667845.1 uncultured Eubacteriales bacterium
TCACTGGGGAATCGTTGGCGGATATACTGACAGAACCATTGAAATTTGGATTCCCATCGAAAAGAAATAATATCTCCGTGCCGCCTGTGTAATACGGGCGGCACTTCTAAAAATGATAAAGCCACCCAACCTATGAAAAACCGCAAAAAGAAAACAGCCTGATAACGCAAGGCGGCGGTACAGCGAAAGCTGTACCACCGCTTTACTTAAATTCTTCGTTATCGCACCCCGGCTAAAGGGCAGCCGGTCCTTTTTAACTATTCGTCAAACACAGTCTCGATCCGGCGGTCACAGGCGGGCGGCGAATATACCCATCTGCCGATATGCCCCTCCGTCAGATAATACTGCGGCGGCGGGGGCGGCGGCGCCGCCTCCTGCGCGTCAATGATGATCAGCTTGAGCTTCATTTTCTCGGGCAGGATGCTTTTTATGTACACCCCCGCCAACTGACCGGGCGAGACTCCCTCCCGCGGCTCGGCAAGACCCGCCAGATTCGGTGTCAGCTCGACAAAAACGCCGTATTCCTCTACAGAACGTATAATTCCCGCCACAGTATCCCCGACGGAGAATTTTGTCGCATTTTCTTCCCATGTTCCCAAAAGCTCCCGCATAGACAGGCAGAACCGCCCGTCCTCGTGCGAGGTCAGCACCGCGCGAATCTCCATGCCGACCGCGAGACGGTCGGACGGGTGGGCGATCCGGCTGACCGATATGCCGGCGATCGGCAGCAGCGCCGTCAGCCCGACGCCGATATCGCAAAACGCGCCGAAATGCTCCAGTCGCGTCACGCGGGCGGACAGGATATCCCCCGGCCGCAAAAGCGCGAGACGGCGCTCAAGACAAAGCTGCTGCGCCGCGCGGCGGGACAGGATCGCCCGCATCCTGCCGTCCGGCTGCAGCTCCATCCCCGTCACCGTAAACGCCGCCGGGCGGGACACCCGCGACAGCAGCGCAATATCCCGCGTTGACCCGTCCGCAATGCCGAGCGCGCCCTCCTCACGCGGGATCACCCCCTCCATGCACGGCAGATCCACATACAAATTGTGGTACGCATCGCAGCGCAGCACCCGTGCCTCTAAGATCTGCTCCTCCCGCATCGCCGCCGAAAGCCCCGCGGCGGTGGCGACGGCTGCGCGGTTTGCCGCCGTATCCAGTAATGCGCCCTCCGGTAAAAACTGATTCATTTTGACAACCCGTTCCTTTCACAATAGGGTGCTATCATCCTATGCCGCCGGGGTGGAAAATATGTTGCACTGTCAGGAAAAGAATGGTATACTAAACAAAGTAATCATAAGGATTTTTGACGCCCCGTGCGTATAAGAAATACTTCGACCGTAAAGGGAGGCGATCGCCGTTGCGGAGAAAAGCTCTCCGGATCACCGCGGCTGCGGCGGCATTTTGTCTGCCCGCGCTGATCCTCTGGATCGTTTACCAGCTCATGGGCTATGCCCCCGCCGGGGACAAGACCGTGCTGCTCATGGATATGCGCAACCAGTATGCGCCGTTTTATGCGTGGCTGCGGTCACTGTTTTCGGGCGAATCCTCGCTGTTTTTCTCGCTGCAAAAGCAGCTCGGCACCGGCACGGCGGGGCTGTTCGCCTATTATCTCGCCTCCCCGCTCAACGGGCTGCTGCTGTTGTTCCCCGCAAAACAGCTCCCGCTCGCCCTGTCACTGCTCACCTGTCTGAAAACCGGGCTGTGCGGGCTGACCATGCAGCTCTATCTGCAAAGGCGGCGGCAGCTGCCCGCGCTGCCCGCGCTGATCCTCAGCCTCGGCTATGCCCTGATGTCCTACAACATCGTCTACGGCATCTGCCTGATGTGGCTCGACACCGTGGCGCTTTTGCCGCTCACGGTGTGGAACGTCGAGCGGCTTGCGGACGGCAGGCGCCCCACGGGGCTGATCGTCTGCCTTGTGCTGCTCTTCTGGTGCGACTATTACCTCGCCTATGCGGTCGGGCTGTTCTGCCTGCTTTACCTGTGCGTGCTGCTTGCCGTGCAGCCGCGGGCGCTGTCCCCGTTTCGCGCCGTCGGGCGGCTCGCTCTGTCCGCCGCAGCCGCGTTCGGGCTGCTCGCGTGGTTTTTGCTGCCCGTGCTGCTCGATCTGCTCTCCGGCGCGGGACAGTCGGGCAACTGGCGCCCCGCCTCCCCGATCTATTACGCCCCGTGGCGGCTGCTTGAAAAGCTGATCCCGGGGCATTACACGACGATCACCTATTACGGTCTGCCGCAGCTCTACTGCGGCTCGGTCACGCTGATCGCCGCGCTGTGCGGTCTGGCTGACACCCGCCTGCCCCGCCGGAGGCGGTGGGGCAGCGGCGCGCTGCTGCTGATACTGGCGGTCTCGTTTTTCTTCTGCCCGCTCGACTTCATCTGGCACGGCTTCCGGTTCCCCAACTGGTTTCCCGCCCGCTACAGCTTTCTTTGGGGCTTTGTGCTGGCTTTGACCGCTGCCGGCTGGCTCGTCTCCCTCCCGCTTCGCGCATGGCAGCGGCAGCACCGGCGGCTCTATGCCGGCGTATGCGCGCTGCTGCTGGCCGTCACGGTTGCCGAGACCGGCAAAAACGCCGCCGCCATGCTGCAGGGGCAAAACAGCGAATTCGGCTGTGCGACGCAGACCGAGTGGGAAAACGCCTATGACGAGACCGCCGCTCTCGTGCGGCAGGCGCAGGAGAGGGACGGCGACATCTACCGGGTCGAAAAGACCTATCAGTTCAGCCAGAACGACGGCATGCTCTACGGCTATGCCGGCATCAGCCACTATTCCTCCACCTATCATGCGCCGTCAAACCGGCTGTGCGAGGCGCTCGGGCTGACCCGCCGCTGGCTCTGGATCTCCTCGCGCGGCGCAACGCCGGTCACGGACACGCTGCTCGGCGTGCGCTATGTGCTGTCGAAAAGCGACATACCCGCCTATACCGCCGTGTCGGCAAACGACACCGTCACGGTTTTCCGAAACTCCTGCGCCCTGCCGCTGCTGACCGCCGCCGACAAGCACGCGGCGGACTGGGCCGCGCCGGACACCGAAAACCCGTTTGCCGTGCAGGAGTCGCTGCTCGACGCGCTCTGCGGCGAAGAGACCCGCGTCTGGCGGCACATCGCCGTCGAACAGACCGTCGGGCGGTTTACCGTGACCGTTCCCGCCGACGGGGTGCTGTATGCCGCCTTTCCCGCAAACGGCGGAAAGAACGGTTCGCTGTATGCGGACGGCAGCTATATCGCCCGCTGTTTCACTCAGAACGGCGCGCGGGTGTTTGCCGTCGGGCGCTATGCCGCGGGGCAGGAGGTCACGCTGATGCTGACGGCGGAGCAGACGCCGGACGCGATATGGCTCGCGGTGCTCGATGAGGAAGCGCTCGCCCGCGCCTCTGCCGCTTTGCAGGGCGGCGGCGCGCCCGTCGAACGGCAGAGCGCCTCTGTATTCACCCGCACCGTCACGGCGGCAGAGGGGCAGATCCTCTACACCTCGCTGCCCTATTCCCGCGGGTTTGCGGTCTATGCGGACGGCGAGCGGCTCGAGAGCTTTGCCGTCGGCGGCGGGCTGCTCGGCGCGGCGCTGCCCGCAGGCACCCATCAGATCACGGTGCGGTACACCGCCCCGGGGCTGAAGCTCGGCATCTCACTGACCGCCGTCACGGCGGTGGTTCTCGGCATCATCCTATACAAGAGGAGGAAACGCGCATGATCCTTTCCACGCTTTGCTACATCGAGCAGGAGAACAAGGTCCTGCTGCTCCACCGTGTCAAAAAGGAGCAGGACGTCAATCAGGGCAAATGGATCGGCGTCGGCGGCAAATTCGAGGAGGGCGAAAGCCCCGAGGAATGCCTGCTGCGCGAGGTGCGGGAGGAAACGGGGCTGACGCTGACCCGCTGGCGCTTTCGCGGCATCGTCACCTTTGTCTGCCCGCCGTGGCCGGTGGAATACATGCACCTGTACACCGCCGACCGCTTTACGGGCACGCTCGCCGCGGACTGCCGCGAGGGGGTGCTCCGGTGGGTGGCGCGCGAAGATATCGACCGCCTGCCCACCTGGGAGGGCGACCGGCTGTTTCTGCGCCGTCTGCGCGACGATCCGCCCGACGCAAAGCCCTTTTCGCTCAAGCTCTGCTATGAAAACGACAAGCTGATCGCCCACCGCTTTTTCGGAGAGGAGGAGACGCCGTGAACGCCCGTATAGACGCCGCGCTGACCCGCCTGCGCCGATGGGCGGACAGCGGCCTCGGTCTTTGGGTGCGGCGGCTTTTAGCGGGGTGGTTCTGGCTCGGCTCGGCGCTGCTGCTGACCCAAAAAGGGAGCTTTTGGGAGCTGTCATTTGCCCAGCACATCCCGCTCCCCCTCCTGCTCGCGGTACTGCTCGCCGTGAGTACTTTAGCGGCGCTGCTCGACCGGCTGTTCCCGCAGCGGCACATCTCCCTGTGGATGCTGCTTTCCGGCGCGGTGCTTCTGCTGCTCTCGCTTGCCGCCCGCTACGGCGGTGCGGAGCCGCTGCTGTTTGCCGCGGCGCTGATCCTCTGCTTTGCGCTGCTCTGGCGCTATGCCTGCGCGCAGCCGTTTCTCGCCGACCGCAAGCCGCTCTCCCGCCGGGGCGCGGCACTCGCCGTCGCCCTGCTCGGGCTGCTCACCGCTGCCGTCATCGGCCTGCATGCCGTGCTGCGCTACCGCTGCTTTTACGTCCCCAACTACGACGGCGGGCTGTTCACCCAGATGTTCCACTATATGCGCACGACCGGTCTGCCGCTGACGACCTGCGAGCGCGACGGGCTGACCTCACATTTTGCCGTGCATTTTTCGCCGATATTCTACCTGCTGCTACCGCCCTATGTGCTGTCGGGCGGGGATCCGCTCGTGCTCGGCTGCGGGCAGGCGGTCATTTTGGCCTCGGGACTGATCCCGCTGTTTCTGCTCTGCCGCGACAAGCGCCTGTCCGAAAAGCTGACCGTGCTGCTGGCGCTCGCCTACTGTGCCCATCCCGCGCTGCTCGGCGGCACGTTTTACGACCTGCACGAAAACTGCTTTTTGACGCCGCTGCTGCTGTGGGTGTTCTGGTGCGGCGAGACCGACCGCACACCGGGGCTTATCGTCTCCGCCGTCCTGACGCTCTGCGTCAAGGAGGATGCCGCCGTTTTTATCGCCGTCTATGCGCTGTATGTTCTGATCGGGCAGAAAAAATACCGGCGCGGCATTCTGCTGCTCGGCGGCGCACTCATCTGGTTTTTCGCCGCCGTTTTCGCCATCAACACCTTCGGCGACGGCGTGCTGATGGATCGCTATGCGAGCCTGATGTACGAAAGCCGCGGCTTCGGCGCGATGATCAAGACACTGCTGTGCAATCCGGGCTATGCGCTGCGGCTTTTGCTGTTCGATGAGGACAGCGGCGCACTGAAGCTCCAATATCTGCTGCAGATGGCGGTCGGTGTCGGGCTTTTGCCGTTTATCTCCAAAAAGCCCGCGCGCCTGCTGCTGGCTGCGCCGATCCTTTTGAATCTGCTGACCACCTACAGCTATCTGCACCAGATCGGCTTCCAGTACAATTTCGGCGTGACCGCCTTTTTCTTCTATGCCGCCGTGCTGAATCTGCGCGATCTGCCCCGTGACAGCCGCCGCTTTGCGGCAGGCTTCGCCGCGTTTGCTTCTGTCGTGCTCTGCCTTTGCTCCACGCTGCCCTCCGTTTCCGCCAACTGGCGGCAGTATCAGGCGCAGAGGGACAAGGTTATGCACATGGAGGCGGTCTTGTCCGATATACCGAAGGACAGCTCCGTGACCGCCTCCACCTTCCTCATCGCCCATTTAGCCGACCGCGATGTTATCTACGAGGAGTATTATCACCGCAAACCGGCGACGGAATATGTGATCCTTGACATCCGCTCGGGACTCTCCGCCGAGCAAACGGAGGTGCGGGACCATTGTCTCTCCTCGGGCTACACCGTCCTTGCGGAGCACAAGGACGAGCTGCTGATCCTGCACACCGATACGCCCACGGAATAGGGATGCACAAAGCCGCCGTTTTCACGGGTCATAACCCGTGAAAACGGCGGCTTTCTTTATGATTTGCTTTGGACAAATTCCCGCACAAAGGCGATCTGCGTTTCGACCGATTCGGGACCGGTGCCGCCCGCCGAAATGCGGGTGCGGACACAGCTTGAGAGGTCGATCGCCGCATACAGATCCCCGTCAAAGTGCGGATCGAAGCGGCGGTAATCGGCAAGCGGCAGGGTCTCCAGCACCTCGCCTTTGTCGATACAGTACGCCACAAGCTGCCCCGTCAGCTTATATGCTGTGCGGAACGGCAGCCCCTTCTTCACAAGATAGTCCGCAAGGTCGGTCGCGTTGATAAAGCCCTTTTGCGCCGCCGCTTTCATGCGGTCTGCGCGCACCTGCATCGTCGCGATCATCGGCGTGAACACCGTCAGGCATTTCTGCACTGTCTCGAGCGCGTCAAACAGCCCCTCCTTGTCCTCCTGCATATCCTTATTATAGGCAAGCGGCAGCCCTTTTAGCACGGTCAGCAGTCCCACGAGATCGCCGAACACGCGTCCGGTCTTGCCGCGCACCAGCTCCGCCATGTCGGGGTTTTTCTTCTGCGGCATGATGCTCGAACCGGTCGTGAAGCTGTCGTCCAGCTCGATAAAGCCGAATTCCCAGCTTGACCACAACACGATCTCCTCGGCAAAGCGGGAGAGATGCACCATGATAAGCGAAAACGCAGACAAAAGCTCCACCCCGAAGTCGCGGTCGGACACGCCGTCGATGCTGTTGAGCGTGATGCCGGAAAACCCGAGCTTTTTCGCCGTGAAGGCACGGTCGGTCGGGTAGGTCGTGCCTGCCAGCGCACAGGAGCCGAGCGGACACTGATCCATGCGGACAAGTGCATCCTCGAGCCGCCCGACATCGCGGGAAAACATCATCGCATAGGCAAGCAGATGGTGCGCCAGCACGATCGGCTGCGCCCGCTGCAAATGGGTATAGCCCGGCAGGATGGTGTCGCGGTGCTCCTCCGCACGGTCGGCCAGCACCGTCATCAGCTCGGTCAGCTGACCGATCACCCCGCGCGCGCCGTCGCGCAGATACATGCGGATATCCAGCGCCACCTGATCGTTGCGGCTGCGGGCGGTGTGCAGCTTTTTGCCCACGTCGCCGATGCGTTCGGTCAGCACCGCCTCCACGAACATGTGGATATCCTCCGCCCCGTCCGCGATCGGCAGCGCGCCGCTTTCAATATCGGCAAGAATGCCCGACAGCCCGTCAATGATCTGCCCGCTCTCCGCCTCGGTCAGAATCCCCTGCGCCCCCAGCATGGCGGCATGCGCCATGCTGCCGGTGATATCCTGCCGCACCATTTTCCGGTCAAACGGCAGCGAGGTGTTAAAATCATCCGCCGCCTGATCGAGCGCTTTGGAAAAGCGTCCCGCCCACATTTTCTCCATAGTCGTCTCCGTTTCAGCAAAGGCCGTTTTTGGCTTTCATCTTGGCACAGACCTTGATCGGCAGCCCGTACAGCGAGATAAAGCCGGCGGAATCCGCCTGATTATACACATCGTCCTCATCAAAGGTCGCGATCTCGGGATCATAGAGGGAATAGGGCGAGGTCACGCCGGCATTGATCATATTGCCCTTGTAGAGCTTGAGCGTGACGTCGCCGGTCACGGTTTTCTGCGTGGTCTTGACAAAGCTCAGGATCGCCTCGGTCAGCGGGCTGAACCACTGCGCATTGTATACGATCTCCGCCAGCTTCTGCGCAACGAGCGCCTTATAGTGCGCCGTCTCCTTGTCGAGGGTGATCGTCTCGAGCACCTGGTGGGCATGGTAGAGGATCGCGCCGCCCGGCGTCTCATACACGCCCCGGCACTTCATGCCGACGAGCCGGTTCTCCACAATGTCCAAAAGCCCGATGCCGTTCTGACCGCCGAGCGCGTTGAGGGTCGAGACCAGCTCGACCGCGCCCATCGCTTTGCCGTCGATCGCCGTCGGCACGCCCTGCTCAAAATGCAGCGTCACATAGGTGGGCTTATCCGGCGCCGCCTCGGGCGAGACACCCATCTCCAGAAAGCCCGGCGTGTTGTATTTCGGCTCGTTCGCAGGATCCTCCAGATCCAATCCCTCGTGGGACAGGTGCCAGATGTTTTTGTCCTTGGAGTAGTTCGTCTCCCGGCTGATCTTCAGCGGCACATGGTGCGCCTCGGCGTAGTCGATCTCCTCCTCCCGGGATTTGATATCCCACTCCCGCCACGGGGCGATGATCGGCATATCCGGTGCAAACGCCTTGATCGCCAGTTCAAACCGCACCTGGTCGTTGCCCTTTCCGGTGCAGCCGTGGCAGATGGCGTCCGCGCCCTCCTTGAGGGCGATCTCCGCGATCCGCTTGGCGATCGGCGGCCGCGCAAACGCTGTGCCGAGCATATAGTCCTCATATTTGGCGCCCGCCTGCACGCAGGGGAACACATAGTCGGTCAGGAATTCCTCGGTCAGATCCTCCACATACAGCTTGGAGGCGCCGGTCGCGAGCGCTTTTTCCTCCAGCCCGTCAAGCTCGCCCGCCTGCCCGACGTTGCCGGACACCGCGATGATCTCGGGGTTGTTGTAGTTCTCCTTCAGCCACGGGATGATAATGGAGGTATCCAGTCCGCCCGAATACGCCAGCACGATCTTTTTGACATTCTCTTTATTCATTGTTTATTCCTCCAAACGGTTAAATATACGGATTTCATGCATATATATTAGCACATATCGAATAAATATGCAAGCTGTTTTATAAATATTCACGCCGATTTGTAGACCTGCACAAACTCCGTCAACCGTTTCCCTCTGCATTTGCCCATTTTCCTCCCCTTTTGCCGAAAACGGATCAAAACGCGGCGGAATACGGGCAAAAAGCAGCAGGCGGGCGTATTCCCATTCGGGAAATACGCCCGCCTGCGCAGCCTGTCAAAGAACCCATGCTTTCAAGGAGCGAGAGCATGGGTTTTCCTCGAAAATTGGGGAAACAGGGAGA
>CAKUMQ010000084.1 GCA_934667845.1 uncultured Eubacteriales bacterium
CATAAGCAAAACCCCCGTAAACAAAGCGTTTACGGGGGTTTCTGGCGGAGATGGAGAGACTCGAACTCTCGCGCCGGTTACCCGACCTACGCCCTTAGCAGGGGCGCCTCGTCACCAACTTGAGTACATCTCCGAATACAACCCGCATGCGGTGAGCAGACGGGGTGTTTATACTATTGTCAGGGGGGAACAGAAGAAGCAGTGGCGGAGAGGGTGGGATTCGAACCCACGGCTCATTGCTGAGTCACCGGTTTTCAAGACCGGCTCCTTAAACCGCTCGGACACCTCTCCGGATCCGGAATACCCCCTTATCATAGCATGAGAAGCGCCGCTTGTCAAGAGTTTGTTGCGGAAAAATCATACACGGTTCACGGTAAGATCGGATCGGGCAGAAAAAAGTCACAGCGGAGGCGGAAAAGCGGCGTTTACAGCCGCCGCTCCGCAAGGGATCCGCTGTGACTAAAGCCCGCTTTCCGGATCCCGCGATCCGCTTTCCGGATCCCGCGATCCGCTTTCACCGGCTCACTCCCATATCCCGTGCATTTTCCATTTCGTGCCCGACGCCCTTGCGCCGCCAACACGAAGCACCTTTTTCTCCGCCGGATCGGTAAAGGTCGCCGACACCTCATCCGCCACGAAAAATTCGACCGAGCGGACATCGGTAATGATCCGCACCTTCAGTTCGCTGCCGCCGTGCGGGGAATAGGTCTTTCCGCCGGTAAAGGTGAGCTGCCCGCTCTCTTTGTCATAGGCAAACCCGTTTTCGCCGACGCTGACCGTGAGATCCGCATCCGTTCCGACAGTAAACACACAGTCGCCCGGCACAAAAAGCTCCGTCGATCCATCTGCTGCGTCAAGATCCTCCGCATCAAAGCGCAGCTTGGCGATATTGTCGATCGGCGTTCTGAACAGCCGGTAACCCTCTCCCGTCTTGTGAAGCTCCAGCCGGCAGACGAGCGACATGGACTGGGCAAACGGCTCACCGTGGTTTTTCTCCCTGTCATAGGCAAACGTATGTCCGCCGTCGATCATCCATGCGATATGATACCGCACCGTCCCGTCCGGATGCGAGTTCCACGTCTGCCCGGCGTAGACCGCCTGACCGTAATCGAGACAGCCCCCACCGCCATGCGGTGTGAAACGGTAATCCCTGAATTCCCCGACAAGATATCTGCCATCGGCGCCGTAAAGCACCCAGAGCTGCTCCTCCGTCCCGGCGACCGGGAGGGGAAAAAGGTCGGGGCATTCAAAGAGGTCGGGCGAGCGCGACTCAAATTTCCAGTCAATGCAGTTTTCCGACGAATAGAAACTGACGCAATTCTTCCCCTCAAAGGTTTCATAGACGGCAATACACAGCTTCCCCTCCCCGGTGAACAGGAGCTTCGGATCGCGCCAGCTCTCATTCGCGGGCACGGGAATGATCGGCTCCTTCGGGAATTTATGAAAGGTAAAACCGCCGTCGGTGCTGTACTCCAGCATCTGCCCGCGGTTGCCCGCCGTCTGCTGCCGGTTTTTAAACATCCAGGACTGGAGCGCCGTGTAGGCTGCCAGTATGGTGCCTTTGCCGAAGCCCGACAGATCATCCCGGTCCACGATCGCGCTTCCCGAGGCAATATGGGTCTGCGCATCAAACGGGCGTATCGCATCGGGATATTCCCTGAAATGCACGCCGTCCGTGCTGACTGCAAGTCCCCAGCTGACATTGATGCCGCCGTGATTCGGCCCGTACGGGTTGTGCTGGTAACACATACGGAACTCACCGTTGACATACACGAGGCCGTTCGGGTCGTTGAGCCAGCCGCGGCGGGAGGAGAAATGTATCCTCTGACGTCCCGGCTCTCTGTACAGATCCGGATAAAGCTCCGGCCGCTCCTCGATCTGTCCGCCGGAGATAATCCCGTCAAACAGTGTGTCCGGAACGTTTTCGTCCTCACACGAGAGCGTGACGGTCCTGCCCGCGAGCGCGTCAAGATACAGCGGGCAATAAAAATCCGGTTTTCTCTCGGTCAGCGCCAGATAAAACTCGGCAAACTGTTTCCCGGTCGAATCGTCGGTGATCTTCACATACCACATGCGGTCGGTATCCTCGATGGGGCAATGGAGGACCGGGGCGGTAAGGGTAAACGTTTTTGACGACATACGCAATTCTCTCCTGACTGTCGGTATTTCTCACGGACGCTGCCATCCGTTCCGCACATTTTCAATTTTTGCCGCCGGTGATCCACGGGCCGATCAGCGCGGCAAGCGCCGCCGTGTCACCGCATCCGGCGGCAGCGCATAATTTTTTCAGCCGGTATCCGACCGCCCGCTCCGAAATAAACGCCGATTCGGCGACGGCGGCACGGGTCTGCCCGCCGCAGATCCCGCGAAGTATCCGTATGTCGATACGGTCGCAGAGCGAAAGACAGCGTTCGACGCGGAGGATCTCGTTCGCGAGCGGATCCCCGGGCAGCGACTCAAGGCTTGCCGTCGCCTCGCCGTCGCCGATCTCCGCATCGCGCCCATCGCTTACGGTCACCGGCACTCTGACGGTCACGGAAACCTCGGTGTCGTTCCTCTGCAGCCACGAGCAGAGCTTTACCGCCTGCCGTCCGAACGCGCGGTGTTCTGCCGAGAGCGTGAGGATGCCCGGAACAAGCACCGAAAAATCCGAGAGCGCCCGGTCAACAAAGCCCGCGAGCGCGATCTGACCGCTGCGGTCTCCGAGTGCACGGTTCAGAGCGACGGCGGCGAGGTCATTGCCGCAGATGACCGAATCGTACCGCCCGCTCACGGGCAGAAATGCAGACACACATGCGCCGAGATCCCCGGATACGGTAAACACATCCGCCTCCGGCGCTTTGACGCCGCGACGCGACATTTCGGTGAGAAAACCGATCTGCTTGATCCTGTCCGGCCGCGAATCCGGATAGATGCCGAAGAGTGCCGTCCTTGTCCGCCCGCCGCTGCGCAGGGCACGGATGCCCTGTGTCACCGCGTCGGCATAATCCATGGTGATGACGCTTGCATGCGGCGACGGAACATCCGCCGTGAAATTGACGAGGATCGTATGAATGCCCGCCCCCCACATCCGTTTCAGCGGCTCACCGAGCGCCGCCGCGGAGTTGCCGACAACGATGATCACCGGTCTCGGCCCGCTTCCGGCAATGTCCTCTGCGCTGCGCGGTGCCTCGTTCAGAAGCACGGGCCGATACCGGCGCTTTTCCGCCGCCTCGGTGATCCCGCAGAAGATATGGGCAAACCAGTGGGTTCTTCTGAAAGACGGATCGCTGTAAACATAAAGGTTCATGATGTCGCTCCCCCGGCAATACTGTATTCTATCACATTCTTCCCCTCTGCGCCATGAAATTTTTCAGGCGTTTTTGAGAGGATCTCTTCCAAAACCGTCATCCCGGAAGCAAATTCCGGGATATTTCTCTTGTCCGTCCGGGCGGTATATGGTAAAATAGCCCTGCACACCGGCGGTATCCGCGTTTTTTGAAAACGACACAAACCGCTGTTTTTGTTGTTCCGTTTGCCCTCTTTCCGTGCTATCCTGAAGCCATCACATGAAGGAGGCATCAGATCATGAACACAGACAAGATCTATGCAGAACAGCTTGCCAACGAATACGCGCCGAAGGACACCTCCAAGGTCGTCGCTTTGCGGAAGCTCGACGCCAAAGCCAAGCGTCCGGCAAACATTTTCACCTACACGCTCGGCGTGGTCTCCGCCCTCGTTTTCGGTACGGGCATGTGCCTGGCCATGGGGCAGATCGGCAGCGAAACGACGGGCTCGCTCGTGCTGGGGATCATCATCGGCATCGTCGGCATGATCGGCATGGGCGTCAATTATCCGCTCTACCGGCGCATCCTCGAAAACGGCAGGAAGAAATATGCCTTTGATATCCTGGAGCTTGCCAAAGAGATCAGCGGGAAATAAGCCGTGGAAAAAGCGCTGACGGTATTGCACAAGCTCCTGCATCCGCCGAAATGGGTGATGTTTTTGCTCAACATCCCGATGGGCGGCATGATCCTGCTGATGGTGCTGACAAACTCCGGCTATACCTATCCGGGCTATGTCATCTACCTGTCCGCTCTGTATACCTTTTATACCGTAACCATGTCCGCCGCGGATCTGATCCGCTGCCGCCGACTGGGCAGCCCGCTCTTGTCGGCGGCAAAGGTCCTGCGTTTCATCGCCGCCCTGATGTCCGTTCTCGGGCTGCAAACGGCAATGATCACGCAGTTTTCCGCCGGAGACGACACTTTCCGCAGGACGATGAACGCCGTTACCGGCGGGAGCGTCTGGCTGTTTGTGATCCTGACCGCTCTCTGCATGCTGTACCGAAGCCGGAAAACAAAGAACGAGGTGAGCCCCGTTGAACCGATCCGAAAGTAAATATTTTGCCACCGCCGCCCGTATGGACAAGGCGTTTCTGGAGCTTATCGAAAAAAAGGATCTTGCCTATATTACGGTAAAGGAGATCTGCGAAAAAGCGGGCGTCAACCGCTCGACATTCTATCTGCACTATGAAACGGTCGGCGACCTGCTGGCGGAAAGCGCACAGCATATCATCGATGAGTTTGTCGCCTGTATGCCCTATAACACGGCGGAGTTTCTGAGCAGGCTGCCGGAGCGTCCCCTCAGTGAGCTTTATCTGGTCACGCCGGAATATCTGACGCCGTACCTGACCTATATCAAAGAACACCGCCGCATTTTCAAAGCCACCGTGGAGCAGGCGACGGTCCTGCGGATGAACGACGCCTACCGGGATCTGAACCGCCATGTGTTTGCGCCGATCTTAAAACGCTATCAGATTCCGGAGGCTGACCGGGAATATGTGCTTCAGTTTTTTATCAGCGGTCTGATGGCGGTCATCAATGCATGGCTGAAAAACGATTGCCAGGACAGTGTTGAGCATATTATTTCGGTCATGCAGCTTTGCATTAAGCGCACATAGCACCGGCAGCGGGCGTTATCGGGGAACCCCCGATAACGCCCTGTTTTGCATTTTACGGAGACGTTCCGCCGTTTTTTGTGCGGTTTTTTTAAGTGCTGCGGCTAACGACCGCAGACGGCGCACGATCCTCCCCCTGTGTTCTCCGTTGGCGGATAAGGATAAAATTTTCGCATTTTCCGCACAGCAGGTCGGATTCCCTCTTGCGTTTTTGCGGAAAGTGTGGTATAGTGTTCTCTGTTGTCGCACAGTTGTCCGTCTGTCAGAGACGGAGAAGGGAGGAAACGGCTATGGAACCGACCGGATCACCGGATCATCTGCTGCTCGTCGATGCGCGGGCGCTGCCGGAGGTATACGAGCGGGTGCTGAAAGCCAAGCGGCTGCTTGTCAGCGGTCAGGTGTCCTCCGCCTCGGAGGCGGCACGTCTGGCGGGCATTTCCCGCAGTGCGTTTTACAAATACCGCGATGCCGTATTTCCCTACAGCGGCGGCGAGAGCGGACGGCTTCTGACCGTTCACTGCATTCTGGAGGATCGCCCGGGCGTGCTGTCCAATCTGCTCTCCGCCTTTGCGGCGGCGGATACCAATATTCTGACCGTCAACCAGAGCATCCCCGTAGATGCGCTGGCGTCGGTCTCGATCTCCGCCAGCACGGACAGGCTGTGCATGAGCTTCGCGGACTTTGTGCGGTCGCTCGGCGAGCTGGACGGCGTGCAGAGCATCGTCCGCATTGAGCGGCATTCCTCCGGATTAGTTTAAAGCGCGTCGGAGCGGTCTCCGACGGAAAGGACGGTTTACCCATGCTGTATGTGGCCATAATGGGATACGGCGTTGTCGGTTCCGGCGTGGCGGAGGTACTCTCCGAAAACGCCGCGATCATCGCGCGCAAGGCCGGGCAGCCGGTCGCCATACGGCGCATTCTCGATCTGCGCAGCTTCCCCGACAGCCCGTTTGCCGACCGGTTCACCACCCGGTTTGAGGATATCGAGGGCGATCCCGCCATTGCCATCGTCGTTGAGACGATGGGCGGGCTGCATCCCGCCTATGAATTTGTGACCCGCTGTCTCAAAAGCGGAAAAAGCGTCGTCACCTCGAATAAGGAGCTGGTCGCCGCCAAGGGCGACGAGCTGCTTGCTCTGGCGCGCGACTGCGGACAGAATTTCCTGTTTGAGGCCAGCGTCGGCGGCGGCATCCCGATCCTGCGCCCGCTCGACCAGTGCCTCGCCGCCAACGACGTGACCGAGGTCGCGGGTATTTTGAACGGCACCACCAACTACATGCTGACCCGCATGGTCGAGGACGGCATCTCCTTTGAGGACGCGCTCGCCGAGGCACAGCAGAAGGGCTATGCCGAGCGCGACCCGTCCGCCGACATTGACGGCCCCGACGCCTGCCGCAAGATCTGCATTCTGGCCTCGCTCGCCTTCGGCCGCCATGTTCCGCCCGACGAGGTATCCACCGAGGGCATCGCCCGCATCACCGGTGCGGACGTCGCGGCTGCGGCGGCGCTCGGCGGCGTGGTGCGGCTGATCGGGCGCGCCAGGAAATATGACGGCGGCCGCCTGCATATTCTGGTAGCACCGATGATGGTGGAAAAGCGCTGCCTGCTCTCCCGTGTGGACGGCGTGTTCAATGCCGTTCTCGTGCGGGGCAACGCCATCGGCGACGTCGTGTTTTACGGCCGCGGCGCCGGAAAGCTGCCGACGGCAAGCGCCGTTGTCGCTGACGTGATCGACGAAGCCAAGCACTTAAACAGCCGCAAGACGCTGTTTTGGGACAGCGCGCTGCCCGGCTATGTCTGCCCCGCCGGGGAGGAGCCGTACGCCTATATGCTGCGGTTTGCGCCCGGCGTTTCGGCGGCGCTGCCCGGCGCCGAAGCGCACAGCACCGCCTCGGGCGAGACCGTGCTGCGCACCCTGCCGATGACCCCGGCACAGCTTGACGCCGCGCTGGCGGCAGCTGACTTATCGCCGGTCTCCCGTCTGCGCATTTTCCCCTCTTGACCCCTGTCAGTTTTATTTTTCGCCGCGTCCCGCCAGCGGGAAAACGCGGTCAGAAGAGCGGAGGAATATCCCTATGCTGATTGTCAAAAAATTCGGCGGCAGCTCCGTGCGCGATGCCGCGCGGCTGCAGAATGTCGCCCGCATCGTCACCGATGCCTACCGTCAGGGCAACGAGGTCGTGGTCGTGGTATCCGCCCAGGGCGACACCACCGACGACCTCATCGCCAAGGCGCGCGAGATCAACAAAAAAGCCAGTAAGCGGGAAATGGACATGCTGATGGCGGCGGGCGAGCAGATCTCGATCGCCCTGCTCGCCATGGCGATCGAGGCCGAAGGCTGCCCCGCCGTCTCGCTGCTCGGCTGGCAGGCGGGATTTGTCACCAATTCCACCTACGGCTCCGCCCGCATCAAGCGGGTGACGGCGGAGCGCATCCGCACAGAGCTTGGCAAGAACCGCATCGTTGTCGTCGCCGGGTTCCAGGGGCTGAACCGCTATGAGGATGTCACCACCCTCGGCCGCGGCGGCTCCGACACGAGCGCGGTGGCGATCGCCGCCAGCATGCACGCCGATCTGTGCCAGATCTACACCGACGTCGAGGGCGTTTACACCGCCGACCCGCGCAAGGTGCCCGGCGCGCGCAAGCTGAAAGAGATCACCTACGGCGAAATGCTGGAGCTGGCGACGCTCGGCGCTCAGGTGCTCAACAACCGCTCGGTGGAAATGGCGAAAAAATATAATGTGGAGCTGGAGGTTCTCTCCAGCCTGAATCCGGTGCCCGGCACCCGTGTATTGGAGGAAGCGAAAATGGAGAAAATGTTGGTCAAGGGCGTCGCGAAGGACGCCGGTGTTGCCCGCGTGATGGTGGTCGGTCTGCCCGATGAGCCGGGCACCGCATTTAAGGTGTTTTCCCTCGTGGCACGCGCCCACGTCAACGTGGATATCATCCTGCAGTCGGTCGGCCGCGACGGCACAAAGGATATCACTTTCACCGTGCCGGAGGACAGCGGCGCGGACGCCGTCGAGGCGCTGCGCGATTACTGCGCCCGCGTCGGCGCAAAGGAGCTGCGCTACGACACCGACTGCGCCAAAATTTCCATCGTCGGCGCCGGTATGGAGACGCACGAGGGCGTCGCCGCCAAGATGTTTGAAGCGCTCGCCGATGCCCACGTCAACATTGAGATGATCTCGACCAGCGAGATCAAGGTATCGGTGCTGATCGCCCGCAATGATGCCGACCGCGCCGTTGCCGCGGTGCACAAGGCGTTTTTTGAGGATGCCGACTGAACACAACGCTAAAGCTGTATAGCAACGCGCCCCCGTTTTTCACTCAAAAAACGGGGGCGCGTTTTGCATTGACCATAACCGACGGGACACATAACAGCAGCCGGATGGGCGTTTGCCCATCCGGCTCAGCCTGTCAAAAAACTACCCAAACGGCCCTGTTTCTGGTATAATAGAGGAGACGGG
>CAKUMQ010000085.1 GCA_934667845.1 uncultured Eubacteriales bacterium
GACAGCACCCCCGGCAGCTCCTCCGGCGTGATCTCTGCACCGTCGGGAGACACCTCGGCGGTCGTGTCCGGCGATGCGGACAGCGACGCTTCCGTGCCGCAGGACAGCACTGCCGAACCCGACACCGATGCGTCGGCGGCAGATCCGTCTGCGGACGACCAACCGGCAGATGCCTCTGCACAGCCGCAGGAGAAGGGCGGCGCGCCGGTCTGGATCTGGATAGTCCTCGCCGTCGTGCTGGCCGCTGCAGCGGCAGCCGCTGCGGTGCTGATCCTGCGCCGCCGTCGGGCATGACCAATCCAAGTATACAGCAAATCGCCCCTGCCGGACGGCTGTCCGACAGGGGCGATTTTTAGTTGTGTGCTGCCGTTATTCGGTGATATACCGGCGGGCGCAGATGTAGCGATCGGCAAAATATGTCCAGTTCAGGCTCATTTCGCTGACCGGCTTCGTCTCATTGCAGGCGGCAATAAATTTGCCGTTGCCGGTGTAGATACCGGCAAACTGTACCTGACCGGACAGGTCGTTTGAGAAGAACACCGCATCGCCGGGGCGCAGATCCTTTTTCTCCACCGCTTCGCCCTGCGTGGACTGCTGACGGCTGCCGCGGGCGAGCTTGACGCCGTTTTGACCGTAGCAGTAGTAGAGCAGACCGGAATTGTCAAAGGTGTCCGGACCGGCAGCGGCTTCGGCAAAGCTCTTGCCGAGCTGTGCGGTTGCGAGCTTGACGACGCGCTCGGCGGCGGTTCCCTCTGTGTCGGGCGTTGTCGGCTCGCTCGACGGCTCACTGGCGGGATCGGATGACGGATCACTCGCCGGCTCACTGGCAGGCTCGGACGCCGGCTCACTTCCCGGTTCGCTCGACGGGGCGGACGGCTCGGACGGGGTCGTGGGATCGGTCGGCGCTTCGGTCGGATCCGTCGGCGCCTCGGTCGTGCTCTCTGCCGAGGATTCCGGCTTTGTCGGCTCGGAATCCGCCGGGGCGGCGACGCAGCCGGACAGTGCAGCCAGCAGCAAAGCGGCGGACAGCAGGGCAATGATGATCTTTTTCATGACAAAAACCTCCTCTGATATGTTACACCCGAAAAGGGTGGGTGCCGATGGAAACGGCTCAGCCGACCAGCTTTTCCAGATAGCCGACGAGCGTGCTGCTCCGCGTGGCGGAGATGTTGTTGATAAAGATAACGTCCGAGACCGACTCAGAGGCGAGGAACTGGCGCAGCGTCTTTTTATAGTAGCGGTAGTCGATGACGTGCACAGTCTGGTACTGGTCGGTCAGAAACGGGATGAGCGCATTGCCGTAGGACTCCTTGATCACGACACACGCCGAGCCGTCGGACAGTGAGCGGTTTTCGATCTTCGTATAGGGGTTGTCGCCCGCGATGAAGCAGCTGTATTTCAGCCCCTTCGGGTAGCTGCCGACATCGTGAATGAGCGGCCAGGCGTAGGTCTTGCCGCTGCGGTCGGTATAGTGCAGGCTCGTGTCGCCCTTGGGCAGATAGGCGACGACGGTATCGGGATGCTTCTCCATTGCCGCGGGCTTTTTCGTGTCGGAATAGAAGGTGCCGAGGAATCCGGTGAATTCCTTTGTCTCATAGGAGGAGAGCGGCGCCGCCGTTTTGCCCATCGCGCGCATCAGCTCGGCGTAGCCGTAGTAGGCGCCGGTGGCAGTCCAATGGTGATCGGTGCGGAAGTAAATATATTCGTCGCGGTGGGACATCAGTACATCATATACCGGTACGCCGACGGCGTTGCCGGTCAGCTGGCTGAAAATATAGCGCGAGGCCTTGCCCTGGTCGGAGCTGTTGATCTTGTTCCGCATGCTGTCGGGCAGCATGATGCCCATGCTGTTCGGCGGGATCAGGGCGTAGACGTGCGCCTTGCCCTCCAGCGTCTTACCCGCTTTGTTCAGCATGGCGGCATAGCGGTCGGCAACCGAGCGGTTGAAGTTGTAGTATTCATACGCGGTATCACCGATCTGCAGCACCGCGCCGAAGCTCTGGGTGCGGTCAAGCCCGGGATCGGCGGTCGGAGGAACCGTGCCGGAGCTTTCGGGCGCAGCGGTCGTCACGGTTGTCGTCGTAGTCGTCGTCGTTGTGGTCTGCGTCGTCGCCGCAGAGTTGCTTTCTGTCGCGGACGGCCTTGACGGCTCGCTCGGGACGTCGGGGATCTCGTCGCCCGACTCGACATCACCCTGAATATGGGAAAAGCGCAGCCCGAAGCTGCTTTGACGGATACTGTCCGCCTTCACCCAGAATTCGCGGAACGGGAACGTGTCGGCATACCAGGTGGAGATGCCGTCGAAATATTCGCCGGAAAACAGGGCGGACAGCGAAAAGGCGGGAAATTTCGTCAGCTCCCGTTTTTCGCTCTCGGAATAGTGCGGGCGCAGCGGCAGACAAAGCCCCAAAACCGCTATGACGCCCAAAACAGCGAAAAACAGACCGATGCGGAAGCCCTCCCAGGGACGGGACGGCCGCTCGCGCCGCAGCTTTTCCTTAGCATGCTTGCTCATGCGCATACGTTGTCCCCTCCTTTAAAACTGAAAATACAGAAACGGGTTATAGCTGTTGCCGACGAGCGCCGCCGTCGAGAGCAGCAGCAGTGCAGGCGGTGCAAGTGTTTCTGTGACCGCGAGCAGTGCCGTCACGCCGCCGCCGTCTGTGCGGGCGCGCCGCGCGAGAGCGGTGTGCAGATTGTGCAGAAGCGGCGTGCAGGCGAGGATAGCGACCGGCAGGAAGAACAGGTAGTTCAGCCACAGCGAGCCGGTCTCAAAGCTCGAAAACGGATTGCCGTTCAGACCGAACATTCCCCGCAGCACGGCAAGGCAGAGCGGCAGCTCGCGGAAGCGGAACAGCACCCAGCTAAACAGGACGGCGAACAGTGTGCCGATGTGACCGACGGCGGGATGCCGCTCCAGCCACTTGCCGAGAAAGAGCCGCTCAATGGCGAGCAGCAGGAAAAACCACAGTCCCCACAGTACGAAATTCCAGCTTGCGCCGTGCCAAAGGCCGGTCAGCGCCCACACGATCAGCATATTGAGCAGCGTGCGTCCCATCCCGCGCCGGCTGCCGCCGAGCGGAATGTACACATAGTCGCGGAAAAAGCCGGAGAGCGAGATGTGCCAGCGGTGCCAGAAATCCCGCACCGACCGCGCCATATACGGATAACGGAAATTTTCCTTATAGTGAAAGCCGACCATGCGCCCCATGCCGATCGCCATGTCGGAATAGGCGGAAAAATCCAGATAGATCTGCAGCATATACGCGATCACGCCGAGCCACAGCAGCAGGACCGGACGGGCGGAGAGCGCTGCGAGGTTGTCGTTCAGCTTTGTCACATCCGACGCGGCGGATTCGGTCATCAGCGCCGTATCGGCGATCAGCCCGCAGGTGTTCGCCAGCAGCACCTTTTTACCGAGCCCGACGGTAAAGCGCGTGATGCCGTCGGACAGATCCGACCGCTCGACCCGGCGGCTGACGATCTCCTGCGCCACATCGGCATAGCGGACGATCGGCCCCGCCACGCACTGATGAAACAGGCTGACATACATCAGAAAGCGGGCAAAGCTCCGCTCCGGCTCCACCTCGCCGCGGTAGACGTCAACCACATATGACAGCGCCTGAAAGGTGTAAAACGAAATGCCGATCGGCAGTGCGATCTGCGGAATGACTGCCGGCCATCCGGTCAGGCTCTGCGCCGTTCTGGCGAAAAAGCCGGTGTATTTGAACACGGCGAGCGCGCCGAGCGTCAAAACACAGGCGAGAATCAGCGGAAAGCGGCGGGGGCGCTTGTGCCGTCCCAACCAGACGGCGCGGGCGCAGAGGAAATCCACCAGCGCCACCCCGATCAGCAGCAGCAGGTAGACCGGCTCTCCCCAGGCGTAGAACACAAGCGAAAAGACAAGCAGCACCGCATTTTGCACGCGCAGATTCCGTGAAAAGGCGCAGCAGAGCAGATTTGCCGCCAAAAATACGTAGATAAAAAACAGATCGGAGAAAACCAAAGAGATTGCCCGCCTTTCAAGTGCGTATTTTTTGTAAACTTTACATATATAGTATACCATTTGTTTGTGGGGCGTCAACAAGAGAATGTGAACAAATTGTAAACAAATCGGCAAAAAAGTGTCACAATCCGTCGACTGTGCCGACGGTTGACATTTGAACGGTTTTTGGTATAATAAAGTGGAATACAAAAGCCGAATGCCGGCGGCAAGCCGGGGGCTTTTCCTGCTGAAGGGAGGGGGTCTGCGGTGAATATCACCCACCTTCGCTATGCCGTTGAAGTGGCGCGCACCGGCTCGATCTCGCAGGCGGCGGAGACGCTTTGCGTGGGGCAGCCGAATCTGTCCAAGGCGATCAAGGAGCTGGAGAGCAGCCTCGGCGTGACGCTGTTCCGGCGCACGTCCAAGGGCGCGACACCGACGCCGCAGGGCGAGGCGTTTCTGCATTATGCCCGCTCGCTGCTGTCCCAGATGGACGAAATGGAGAATCTGTTTGCACCCGGACACGCAGAACAGGAGACGCTGCGGATCGCCGCAACGCCGTCCGCTGTGCTGACACTGGCAGTGGCACAGCTTTCGCCGTCGCTTCCGGTCGGACAGGTATTTTCGCTGTGCGAGTGTGAGGACGGCATCGGCGTGCTGCGCGCCGTGTCGGACGGGCAGGCGGGTATGGGGCTGCTGCGCTGCCCGGCGCCCGAGGCGGAGACGCTTGTGCGCCGCTGCGAGGAGGAGGGGCTGTCCGCCCTGCCGCTGCGCCATGAGCCGCCCGCGGTGCTGATGTCGCGCCGCCACCCGCTTGCGGATAGCCGCCCGCTTTTATATCCCGAGCTGGCGGCATATACGCGCCTGACCGGCGGCGACAGCATGCCGGCGCTGTCCGTGTCCCGCGTCCGCCGCTCAGCCCGCCTGCCCGCAGCGCCGAAGCCATGGGTATTGACCTCGCCGCAGACGCGGCTGGCGGTGCTGTCCGCCAGAACGGATACCTATGCCTTTGACGAGCCGCTTCCGCCGGTGCTTCTGGAGCGGTACGGGCTGTGCGCACGCAGCTGCGTCGGTGTGGAGCAGGAGTGGATCGATCTGCGCATATTGCCGCGCGAACAGGAGCTTATGCCGACGGCGGGGCAGCTGATCGACGGCCTTGCCGCTCTGTGGCGGGAGGCTGCGAAGAGCCGGGAGAGCTGACCCCTATCAATACAGAAAGTGAGAACAGATTATGCGAGAAAAACGTGAGGCAAACGCCCGACTGTTCAAGGGCGCCTTCCTTTTGATCCTCTTTGTCGCGCTGGCTTTTTCGTTCCGGCTGTTTTTCGTCGGGAAAAATCCGGCGTCCCCCACGCTGCAGGAGGTGGTGTACCCGATCCTGATGGGCGCTCTGCTCGGGGCATTGGCGACGCTGTGCGCCGCGCAGCTTCTGCATAACCGCGAGGACTTTAAGGGCGAACGCCCGGTCTGGTTTTTCCCGCTGCTGTCCGGGCTTTTGGGACTTGTCGCCATGACGGCGGCATATGCCCATCTCGGCATGTGGCCGGTGGGCACCAAGACCGGCATGATCGTGGACATGCACCACCAGTATGCGCCGCTTTTGGCGCAGCTGCGCGACCGCCTGCTGCAGGGCGACAGCCTTTTGTACGCGTTTGAGGTGGGACTGGGCGGCAGCTTTCTGCCGCTGTTCGGGTATTATCTCGCCAGCCCCTTTAATTTGCTGCTCCTGTTGTTCCCCGAGTCGCTGCTGACCGAGGGGATACTGTGCATCACCCTGCTCAAAAATGCCCTCTGCGCCGCCTTTTTCGCCGCCATGCTGCAGACGCTGTCCGGCAAGCGGGATCTGCGGGTGTGCATCGTCTCGCTGATGTACTCGCTGATGATGTATCTGCTTGCCTATTCGTGGAACATCATGTGGCTCGACTGCCTGATGATCCTGCCGCTGATCATTGTCGGCTTTGAGCGGCTCATGCGCACCGGCCGCTATCCGCTGTATGTGCTGACGCTGTTCTATGCGCTGTACGCGAATTATTACATCGGCTTTATGGTGTGCGTGTTCCTCGTGCTGTACTATATCAGCTGGGTGCTGCGGCAGCGCCGCACCCCCGGCTGCCTCGGGCGCAGCGCCGTGCGCTTCGGTCTGGGGTCGCTGCTCGGCGGCGGACTTGCCATGGCGCTTTTGCTGCCGGTGTATTTCTCCCTGTCCGCCACCTCGGCGGCGGGCGGCTCGCTGCCGTCGGAATGGGCGTCCAATTTCCCCGCGCTCGGACTGCTTGAGCAGCTGCTCTACGGGGCGACGCCGACCATCCGCTCCGGCAACCTGCCGAATATCTATTGCGGCATTCTGGCGGTGCTGCTGCTGCCGGTGTATTTCACGCTGTCGGCGATCCCTCTGCGCAGGCGGCTGACGATGGGCGGACTTCTGGCGGTCGTCTCGCTGTCCGCCCCGCTGAACATCCCCGACCTGATCTGGCACGGGCTGCATGCGCCGAACGATCTGCCCTACCGCTTTTCGTTCCTCATCAGCTTTGTGCTGCTGCTCATCGCCTATGAGACGCTGACCTATATGGAAAAGATCCGCCCTCGGCAGCTGGGGTTGTCGGCGGCGGCGGTCGCCATTCTGATCTTTGTGCTCGAAAAATGCGATGCCGTGGCGGCGCTGACCGGCGCCGAAAAGGCAAAGGAGCTGCCGTTTGTCTCGGTCTATGTCAGCCTCCTGCTCGTGGCGCTTTATGCCGGTATGCTGTGTCTGGCGCGCCGTCCGGGGGCATTCCGGCGGCTGTCGGCTTCACTGCTGCTGCTCGTCGTGACGGCGGAAATGACCGTCGGCGCGGGGCGGACGCTGGATACGCTCAATAAAAACGAGTATTTTACCGCCCATGAGAATTATGTGGATAACGTGGAGACCGACGCCATCCGGCTTGCGGTGAGCAAGGCCAAGGAGATCGCAGCGCAGGATACGGCAAACGGACCGTGGCGCATGGAGTTTTTGCCGCGGCGTACCTGTGTGGACACGGCGCTGTTCGATTACCGCGGCATCACCTCGTTTGCCTCGAGCAACAACTATGAGACCACCCGTCTGATGGGCTCGCTCGGCTATGCGATCAACGGGGTCAACAGCTATCTCTACCGCAGCTTTGTTCCGGCGGCGGACTCCCTGCTCGGGATCCGGTATGTGATCCTGGAAAGCCGCATCGGCAACCACCGCCAGCTGAAACTGCGCGACTCTGTCACGGCGCGCCGCACAGACAGCTACGGCGAGACGGAGGATAAGACACTGTATATCTATGAAAATACCGCGGCGCTGCCGATCGCCTATGCCGTCGGCGGGGATATCCACGGCTTTTCCTACAGCTATTACAGCCCGTTTGATACGCAGAACAGCCTGTATTCCGCGCTGACCGGGAACTGGGACGACCTGTACACGTTTGCCGAGTTGACAAACGATGACGGCGAGGGGTACACCTCCGGCACCTGCGGCTTTACGGTTGACGGAGCGGGCACGGCGGAGTTTACCGCCAAAGCGGAACAGGGCGGGCAGTATTTCCTGTTTGCCGACTGCCGCGCCGCCTCCTCCATCAGCGTCCGCTGCCGCGACGACAGCTGGGACGTGTCCCCGGGCGAGCCGTACATCATTGATGCGGGCGAGCTGTCTGCCGGTACTGAGGTGACGTTCACCGTGACCACCGATTCGACCGCGTCGGGCAATCTGTATGTGGCGCGGCTGGATACGGCACAGTTTGACGCGGCAATGGCAAAGCTGAACGCCAACGGGATGACAGTGGATACGTTCACGGATACCGCCGTTTCCGGTACGCTCACGGCGGCAGAGGACGGTGCGGTGATGACCTCGATGGTCTACGATACGGGCTGGACGGTCACGGTGGACGGCAAGCCTGTCGAGACGTTTGCCGCCGGGCAGGGTCTGCTGGCGTTTGACATTGCCGCCGGGACACACACGGTGAAGATGACCTTCTTCCCGCGCGGGCTGAAGGCGGGTCTGCTGATCAGCGGCGTTTCGCTGCTGCTGTTTTTGGCGCTTGTCATTTTGCGGGCGGAATTTGACCGCAGACAGCGCCGGGCTGCCGCTGGCGGTGAAAGCGCATCGCCTGTGCCGGAGATGCCTGTGCCTGCGGAAAATGACGGACTTGTGCCGCTGACCGACGGCACAGAGGCGGTCGCTGTGCCGCCCGCAGAGGAGGCACCGGCAGCGGAAACACCCGTATCCGAGATGCCTGCGCCCGAAACGCCGACGGACGGACAGGCGGAATCCTGATCACATATAAAAACAAACAACGCGCCCTGCTTCTCTTTTTTGAGAGAAGCAGGGCGCGTCAGCCTGTCAAAGAACCCATGCTTTCAAGG
>CAKUMQ010000086.1 GCA_934667845.1 uncultured Eubacteriales bacterium
AAAAAGCGGTTGTCCCTCTTGCTTTTTTTTGAAAGATGTGGTATGCTTATAAGAGAGAATTATGTGGATATTATCACTTGGAGGTTTACAGCCGTATGACAGTCTGGGAAATCATTATCGGAATCGTTTTGATCATTCTTTCGTTGATCATGATCGGCGTGGTGCTGCTGCAGGAGGGACGTGAGTCCAATCTGGGTGCGATCGCCGGTGCGGCGGATTCCTTTATGGAAAAGGGCCGCGCGCGGACGCTGGATGCCGTTCTGGCGAAGTGGACAAAGGTGCTTGCCATCGTGTTCTTCGTCATGGTGCTGGCGGGTATGCTGGTCACCACGTTCCTCGGCGCATAAGGTCGGGAGCGAGCAGGGAGAAACGGGATAAGCTCTCTCCGGTCAGGCCGGAGGGGGCTTTTTGCTTTCACAACAGAGGGGGAGACGGTATGCCGAAAAATCCGTCGGGCACAGGAAAGCCCGATGCGTCAAAAAGGAAGCGGAGGTTTTTGAAGATCGGGGCGATCAGTGCGGGCTGCCTGCTGCTGACCGGTGCGCTCGCCGTGTTCGGCGTGGACGCCTATGTGGCGCAGACCGGCGCGCGGCAGATCCTGTCGCCGGCGGAGGCGGAGAAGCTCACGGATGTGGACTGCATTCTGGTGCTTGGCTGCTATGTCAACGAAAACGGCGTGCCGAGCGATATGCTGGCAGACCGTCTGCGCCGCGGGGTGGAGCTGCAGAAGGCGGGCGTATCGTCAAAGCTGCTGATGAGCGGCGACCATGGGCGCGAGGAGTATAACGAGGTCGAGGCAATGAAGCAGTATGCCATCGACGCGGGCGTTGCGTCTGAGAACGTGTTCATGGATCACGCGGGCTTTTCCACCTATGAAAGCATGTACCGCGCCAAAGAGGTGTTCTGCGCGAAAAAGATCGTCATCGTGACGCAGGAATACCACCTTAAGCGTGCCGTGTATGCGGCGCGGGCGCTGGGGCTTGACGCCTATGGTGTGGCGGCGGATTATCACCGCTATCGCGACCAGTTCCCGCGGGACTGCCGCGAGGTGCTGGCGCGGGTCAAGGATTTCGGCACGGCGGTGTTCCGACCGGAGCCGACGTTTCTGGGTGAACCGATCCCGGTGAGCGGAAACGGAGATGTGACCAATGCCGAGAGCGTATTCAAAGTGAAATAAACGGAGACAAAAGAAAGCCCGTCCGCCGGAATGTTCCGGCGGACGGGCTTTTGTGCGGCAGAACAGCGGCGCTTACTTGCGCTTTTTGGTCAGGGTGTTGAGCAGTGCAGTAATGCCGATCAGCACGCCGATCACGACGAAGATGCACAGCATGCCCTCGCCCATATAGACCAGATTATCCGCAAAGGCGGTAATATTCCATTCCATGTGTGACGCTCCTTTACATGAAGAACTTCAGGATCAGACCGCCCGCGATGACCGAGGCGATCTGACCGGACACGTTGACGCCGATGGACTGCATCAGCAGGAAGTTCTGCGGATCCTCGGCAAGCCCCATTTTGTGAACGATCCGCCCAGACATCGGGAAAGCGGAGATGCCCGCCGCGCCGATCATCGGGTTGACCTTTTTCTTCAGGAACAGGTTCAGGAATTTGGCAAACAGCACACCGCCCGCCGTGTCCATGATGAAGGCGATCAGTCCGAGCAGGAGGATCAGCAGGGTCTTGACATTCAGGAATTTTTCGGCGGTCATCTGCGAGGCGATGGTGATGCCGAGGAAGATGGTGATGAGGTTTGCCAGCACCTTCTGCGCCGTCTCCGAGAGGGAATCCAGCACGCCGCACTCGCGGATCAGGTTGCCGAACATCAGGAAGCCGACCAGCGAAACAGAGGCAGGCGCGACAAGTCCCGCCACAACGGTGATGATGATCGGGAAGAGGATGCGGGTCAGGCGGGAGACCTCTTTCTGCTCATACGGCATCCGGATCATCCGCTCTTTTTTGGTGGTCAGCAGCTTGATGACCGGCGGCTGAATGATCGGCACGAGCGCCATATACGAATAGGCGGCGACCATGATGGCGCCGAGATAATCCGAGCCGAGCTTCTGCGCCACGATAATGGAGGTGGGGCCGTCGGCGGCGCCGATCACGGCGATGGAAGCGGCGTCCCTGATCGGGAAAAAGACCGAGGCCAAGCACAGCGTGAAGAAAATACCGAACTGTGCCGCCGCGCCGAAGATCATCAGCTTGGGGTTGGCGAGCAGCGGTCCGAAATCGATCATGGCGCCGATGCCGATGAACAAAATCAGCGGAAACAGCTCGTTGCGGATGCCCGCATCGAACAGCACGCTGAGCGCGCCGCGCTCCGTGACACCGTCGACCAGCTGATCAATGGCGCCGGACAGCGGAAGATTGACCAGGATCGCGCCGAAGCCGATCGGCAAAAGCAGCGTCGGCTCCATATCCTTGGCGATGGCGAGATAGATCAGCAGTCCGCCGATCGCCCACATGACCAGCATCTGCCATTGAAAATTTTCTACAAGGTTTTCGTACAGAATTTCCATGGGTGCGCCTCTTTTCTGTTTAAACTCGAGGGGCTTGTCCGATAGTCAACAAAAAAGACTCTTACCGCAAAAAGATCACGGTAAGAGTCTCGCTTTTTAAGACACCAGCGGGCCGAAACGGCCGGGATTGACGCCGGTTGCCACGATATCTCGCAAGCTACTCCCTCTCAGGATACCACTAGTATACCACACTATTTTCAAAAATGCAATAGGATTTGTTCTGTGCGCGAAAAGAATGCTTCTTTGCGTGGAAATACGGGCGCGGACAGACCGCAGCGTGACATTTGCGCGGCCGATCCGGTACCGGCGGCTTCCACCGCGGGGAGAGGGTTGCGGCGGCAAAAACCGGGAATACTGTCGCTGTCGCTTGACATGCCCTGCAAAACGAATATACTCTATCTGTAGCGGACATACCGTTCGCCGCGTGAACAGGGGAGGGCTGACAGGCATGCTCAAACAGATCAGATATTTTCAGGCGGTCGTGCGCTGTGGCAGCTTTACGGAAGCCGCCGGAGAATGCTATATCTCCCAATCCGCCATATCCCAGCAGCTCCGGGCTTTGGAGCATGAGCTCGGTGCGGAGCTGCTGAAACGGGAGGGACGGAAATTTTCACTTACTCCTGCCGGTGAGCATTTCTATAAAAAGAGCCTGATCCTCACTGCCGATTTTGAAAGCCTGCGCCGGGAGACCCTGCGTATCGCGAGGGGAGAGGACCGGCAGCTTCGTATCGGCTATCTGAAATGCTGCGGCGGTCAGGCGCTTGCTGAGGCTGTCGCGGAATTTTCGGCAAATCATCCCGATGTGCCGGTCGATGTTGCAGGCGGAAACCATGAGGAGCTGTATGATCTTCTCCGCACCGGCGGCGCAGATCTGGTGCTGAACGATCAGCGGCGCGCATTTTCGGATGAGTATGTGAATTTTCCTCTGATCACAAGCGATTGTACCATTGCGATCTCCGACCGGAATCCGATCGCACAGCTTAAATGCGTCGATATTTCCGAGCTGAAAAATACCTCCTGTATTCTGATCGCGTCGCAGGATCAGCAGGACAATGAAGTGCATTATTATCGGGAGGTCGTCGGGTTTACCGGGGAATTTCTGTTTGCCGAGGATCCGGAGGAAGCCGGGCTGATGGTGGTCGGCGGAAGAGGCTTTATGCCGATCGACGGCGGAGGAAAAACGCCGTGGTTTTGCCCGGCGGTTCGCCGCGTTCTGCTGTGCAGGGGCGGCAAACCGATCAAGCGCAATTACTGTGCTTTCTGGAAAGCCGATAATTCGGGTCGGTATGTGGAAGAATTTGCGGATATATTGAGAGCGCGGTTTTCTGCGTGGGAATAAGGCAAAAAGCGCTCCTGACGGCGTTTGGGAGGCGAAAACGCCTTTTTACATAAGTTTTTCTTATGCAACAGAGCGAAAATCCGAATTGTTTCCGGTTTTTGAGACCTGTATAATATAGGTATACGCGCTGGCAGACGGAAGATCGGCTGTGTCGGCGGATACGGTTAAAAAGGAGACGGGTGGGTATGGCTAAGTGTCTGATCCTCTATTACTCACGCAGGGGAGAAAATTACAAAAACGGGAGCATTGTCCGTCTCGCCAAGGGAAACACGGAGACGGTGGCGGAGTATATTGCCGCTGCTGTCGGCGGCGATCTGTTTGAGATTGAGACGGTAAAGCCCTATGCCGGGGACTACCGCACCTGCACGGAGGAGGCCAAAAAGGAGCTTTCCGAAGGCGCGCGGCCGGAGCTTAAACAATATCTGCACAGCCTTGACGGCTACGACACGGTATTTGTCTGCGGGCCGTGCTGGTGGGGCACATTCCCCTGCGCAGTGTTCTCACAGCTCGAGCGGCTGGATTTTACCGGCAAAAAAGTGATTGCGGTTATGACGCATGAGGGCAGCGGGCTGGGACACAGCGAGGCGGATCTGAAAAAGATCTGTCGGGGCGCTTCTTTCGGCAGGGGAATCGCCGTTTGGGGAGCAAAAGCCGCTGAGTCGGAGCGGGAGGTATCGGCTCTGGCGAGGCAGGCAGTAAAATAAGGAGGACAGCGGTATGAATCGGTTTTTCAGTGAAGTCAAAAAGAACTTCGGATTCGGGTGTATGCGCCTGCCGATGAAGGGCGACGAGGTGGACTGTGAGGAATTCGCAAGGATGGTCGACACGTTTATCCAAAACGGATTCAACTACTTTGATACGGCGCACGGCTATTTGGGCGGAAAAAGCGAAACGGCGATCCGCACCTGTCTGACCGGCCGGTATTCGCGGGATGCCTACATCCTGACGGATAAGCTGTCTACCCATCATTTTACGCGGCAGGAGGAGATCCGCCCGCTGTTTGAGAGTCAGCTTGCCGCCTGCGGGGTGGACTATTTTGACTTTTATCTGATGCACGCGCAGGACGCGGACATCTATGCCAAATACAAAAGGCTGCACGCCTATGAAACGGCGCTGGAATTCAAAAAAGAGGGCAGGATCCGACACTTCGGCATTTCCTTCCACGACAAGGCGGCGGTGCTGGATCAGATCCTGACCGAATACCCGCAGGTCGAGGTCGTCCAGATCCAGTTTAACTATGTGGACTATGAGGACGCGTCGGTGGAGAGCCGGAAATGCTACGAGGTCTGTGAAAAGCACGGCAAGCCGGTCATTGTCATGGAGCCTGTCAAGGGCGGGAGCCTTGTCAACCTTCCGGAGGAGGCGGACCGGATCCTGCGCAGCTTAAACGGCGGCAGCAATGCGAGCTATGCCATCCGCTTTGCGGCGAGCTTCCCGCAGGTGATGATGGTGCTGTCCGGCATGGGAAACATGGAGATGATGTCGGAAAACATCGGGTTTATGAAGGCGTTTATGCCGCTGAACGACGCGGAGAGGAAAGCGGTCGGGCAGGTCTGCACCATTTTCCGTTCGCAGGATCTGATCCCCTGTACCGCCTGTCGGTACTGCATGGAGCGGTGCCCGCAGCATATCGCGATCCCGGATCTGTTCGCCTGCCTGAACGCCAAGAAAAAGTTCAAAAGCTGGAATTCCGATTATTATTACAACAATATCCACACGAAAAACGGCGGCAAAGCCAGCGACTGCATTAAGTGCGGCCGGTGCGAGCAGATCTGCCCGCAGCATCTGAAGATCCGTCAGCTGCTGACCGAGGTGGCAAACGAGTTTGACAAATAAGGAGAACAGCCATGGAATACAGAAAGCTCCCGCACGGAGAGGAGCGGATCAGCGTCCTCGGGCTCGGCATGGGCGGCATCCAGAAAAGCTCTGACGCGGAGATCGAGCAAGTCATCCGCAAGGCGATCGCCCACGGGATCAATTTCTTTGACCTGTGCGCCGGTGCGGCGCATGTGTATGCGCCTTTCGGCAGGGCGATCGCGGGGCAGCGCGAAAGCGTGTATGTGCAGATGCATTTCGGCGCGGTGTACAACGCTAAAGGCGAATACGGCTGGTCGCGGGACCTTGACGAGATCAAAGCCACCGTTTCCCGGGAAATGCAGGCGCTCGGAACAGACTATATAGACTTCGGCTTTCTGCACTGCGTGGACGAGGACGAGGATTTTGACAAGCTGACTGCGGTCGGCGTATGGGATCACCTCAAGGAGCTGAAGCAAAGCGGAGTTGTCCGCCACATCGGGTTTTCCTCCCACACGCCGTCGGTGGCGGAGCGGATTTTGGACACCGGCGCAGTCGATATGATGATGTTCAGCATCAACCCCGCCTATGACTTTGAAAAGGGCGACGAATACGGCATCGGCACGGTGTCCGAACGCTTCGCCCTGTTTCGCCGCTGTGAAGCCGAGGGCGTCGGCATTTCGGTCATGAAGCCGTTTCATGCGGGCAAGCTCCTGAGCGGCAGCACCTCCCCCTTCGGCGTGGCGCTGAGCCGCTTTCAATGCCTGCAGTATGCCCTTGACCGTCCCGGCGTGCTGACAGCCGTGCCCGGGGTGCGCGGTCTCTCCGATCTTGACGAGCTGCTCGGATTTGCCGATGCGCCCGCCGCAGAAAAGGACTACGCGGTGATCGGCTCCTTTACCGCCGAAAAGGTCGCGGGCAGCTGTGTTTACTGCAATCACTGTCAGCCCTGCCCCGCCGGAATTGATATCGGTCTGGTGAATAAATACTACGACTTAGCGCAGGCCGGCGACAAGCTGGCGGCGAGCCACTACGACAAGCTGTCGGTCAAAGCCGACGCCTGCCTGTCCTGCGGACACTGTAACCGGCGCTGCCCGTTCGGCGTCCGCCAGCAGGAGCGGATGAAAGCCATCGCCGACTACTTCGGCGGGAGATGATCCGGGCAGCACACATATACACGGGCGGCTAACGCCCGATCGACCCATACATTCCGAAAACCGTTGTGTAAAGGAGAATTTGCTATGTCCACTACAGTTATGATGAGAACAGCCGCAAAGCCCCGCCTGTCCGTCAAGGTACAGACGTTTGCCGCTCTCGCCGCCGTTGCCGGCGCCGTCGCCGTGCCGCAGCTCTTCCATGTGCTCGGCGCGGTATCGGGGCTGGGCACCTCCCTCGGCGAGATCTTTCTGCCCATGCATCTGCCCATTATGCTGGTCGGTCTGCTTGCCGGGCCGTATGCCGGCGCTGCCGCCGGGCTGCTCGGTCCGCTTTGCAGCTTTGCCCTTTCCGGGATGCCCGGGATCGCCATGCTGCCGTTTATGATGATCGAGCTTGGCGTTTACGGACTGACCGCCGGTCTGCTCCGCAATGTGAAGTTGCCGACCATCGCCAAGGTGGTCATCACGCAGGTCGCGGGACGCGCCGTGCGGGCGGCGGCAATTCTGCTTGCCGTATATGCTTTCGGCAGCCGGAGCCTGCCCGTGGCGGTGATCTGGACGAGTATTGCGACCGGCGCTTTCGGCATCGTGCTCCAGTGGACACTGCTGCCGCTGCTTGTCTACCGCGTGGAGAATCGGAAAAGCCATGAACAGTGATCTGACCAAAGCCGCTGCACTGCTGAACAGCGGGGCATACACCTGCGTTTTGTGCCGGGGAGACGCCGTTTTCACCGGCACGGAGCGCGGGGTCAAGCCGCTGCTTGGCTGGCTGGACGGCGGGGTTGACTTAAACGGCTTCTCGGCAGCGGACAGGGTGGTAGGCAAAGCTGCGGCGTTCCTGTATGTGCTGCTCGGGGCGGCAGCGGTATACGCCCCCGTCATGAGCAAAGCCGCGATCAGTGTGCTGGAGGAAAACGGCATACAGGCGCACTGCGGTCAGGCGGTCGAGCAGATCATCAACCGCGCCGGTACGGGTATCTGCCCGATGGAAGAGGCGGTTGCGGATGCGGCAAAGCCAACAGAGGCACTGAACAGAATCAGGAGCCGTTTAATTGCCATGCAAAACGCTGGGAATTCCGCGCGGTAGATCCGGGCGGATACGATTATCTGTTTATTGCAAAATCACAGACAATCGCCCCGTCAATTTCCATGTATACGGCACTTCTCTCTAAAATTGCATTTGTATGTTCATTCCATTCAAAAAGTGGGCAATTCCGATCGGAATTGCCCACTTTTCAGCCTGTCAAAGAACCCATGCTTTCAAGGAGCGAGAGCATGGGTTTTCTTCGAAAATTGGGGAAACAGGGAGAAAAAGCAAGCGAAAAT
>CAKUMQ010000087.1 GCA_934667845.1 uncultured Eubacteriales bacterium
GGGCTTGTCGGCAGGCTTGGCCTTGTCAGGCTCGGTGATCTCGCCCGCCGCTTTCAGGCACAGCTTGCTGACGACGGGGCCGACCATCTCATACAGCAGCGTGCCGCAGAGGATGATCGCCCGGATGGTGGCGCCATGCTCCGGTACGACCCGCGTGGCGATCAGCGACAGACCGATGGCGACACCCGCCTGCGGGATCAGCGCGGGGCCGAGATATTTGGCGATGCGGCTGTCCGCATGGCAGAGCCATGCGCCAAAGGCAGAGCCGGACATTTTTCCGGCGACACGCAGCAGCACATACAGTGCGCCCGCCAGACCGACCGTCGGCAGCACGGACAGCTGCAGCTCTGCGCCCGAGGCGACGAAAAACAGCATGAACAGCGGCGGCGTAAATCCGTCGACCAGCTTCATGATATGGGTGGTCTGCGAGGACAGGTTGGCAATGGTTGCGCCCATCATCATGCACAGCATCAGCGAGGACAGCCCGAGCATGTCCGCCAGACCGACGCCCGCAAAAATAAAGCCGATGGAGAGCGCCAGCCGGTTGCCGTCCTTTTTGAAAAAACGCAGCGGGAGAAGAAAGATCAGCCCCAAAACAGCGCCGAGCAGCAGCGCGCCGCCGATCTCCTTGACCGGCGAAAGGATCGAGGACGCGATAGACACCTTGGCGGGGTCCTTGAGCGCCTGGGCGATCGCCACGCAGATGCCGAACAGGATCAGTGCCGTGGCGTCGTCGAGCGCCACGACCGACAGCAGCGTTTCCGTGACCGGTCCCTTGGCTTTATACTGACGGATGACCATGATCGTGGCAGCCGGTGCCGTCGCGGCGGCGATAGAGGCGAGAACAAGCGAAAACGGCAGCTCCTGCCCGGCGATCAGCAGCCCGGCCAGCACAAACAGCACGGCAAACAGCGATTCAAACACGGCGATGACGATCGGCGTGGCACCGACGCGCTTGAAATAGGAGACCTTGAATTCATTGCCGACGGAAAAGGCGATGAATCCCAGTGCAACATTGGAGATCAGATCCAGCCCGCTGAGCGCGTCCTGCGGGATCAGTCCCAAAACGCTCGGCCCGAGCAGCAGTCCGGCGGTCAGGTAGCCGGTGACGTTGGGTAGACGGAGGTGCTTGGCAAGCCGTCCGCACGCCATCCCCGCAAAGATCATCAGGGCAAGCTGAACAAAAGTGGTCAGATGTAAATAGGAATCCAGATTTGCCATGTTCACTCGCCGAATCCTTTCATGAAGTTGACCGGCAGCGTAAACATAACGCCGGTGTCGGGATGATCCAGCCCGCCGGTCACTTCATCGAGCAGGCGGGCGATGACCGGGATCTGCTCCCGGTCGCTCACGGTGAAAATGGTCTTGCTTTCCTTATGTTCGGGATCAAGCAGACGGCGCAGCGTACCGAAAATGTGCGTATCGTCGTAGTCGTCGCAAAGGCTGTGCGCCATGCCCTTGCTGTCCACGATGGTCGCGCCGTGGATGTCGGATTCCTGAAAACGCTTGAGCAGCGCCTCCAGACACTCGGTCTTGTTCAGAATGATCACGACCAGCTCCATACTTTTTACACGCTCCTTATCCGGCTGTGCAAAACCGCACAGCCGGTAAACATTCTGCGAAAAGCGCCGACCGAAATGGCCGGCGCTGTATCGCAGGTCAGTCAAAGATCAGGCTTTGTTCTCGCTGCCCATGACGTCGCGGATCTTGTGACGCACGACATCGGTGATGCAGGCGCGGCCGTCGCCCAGATACTGACGGGGATCGAAGTGGGTCGGGTTCTCGGCGAGGTGCTTGCGGATACCGGCGGTCATAGCCAGACGCAGATCGGAGTCCACGTTGATCTTGCAGACCGCCATCGAAGCGGCTTTGCGCAGCATATCCTCGGGGATACCGATGGCGTCCGCCATTTGTCCGCCGTTCTCGTTGATGATCTTCACATACTCCGGCGAAACGGAGGAAGCGCCGTGCAGCACGATCGGGAAGCCGGGCAGACGATCCATGACCTCCTGCAGAATGTCAAAGCGGAGCTGCGGCTTCTGACCGGGCTTGAATTTGAACGCGCCGTGGCTCGTGCCGATGGCAATGGCGAGGGAATCCACGCCGGTGCGGGTGACGAAATCCTGCACCTGATCGGGATCGGTGTAGTTGGCTTTGTCGGCGTCCACGTTGACATCGTCCTCGATACCGGCGAGCTGACCGAGCTCGCCCTCGACCGTGACGTTGCGGGCGTGGGCATATTCCACGACCTTTTTCGTCAGCGCAACATTCTCCTCATAGGGCAGGTGAGAGCCGTCGATCATGACCGATGTGAAGCCGCCGTCAATGCAGTCCTTGCACAGCTCAAAGCTGCTGCCGTGGTCAAGGTGCAGGGCGATGGGCAGACCGGTCTCCTCCTCCGCCGCCTGCACCATGTGGTACAGATAGGCGTGGTGGGCATATTTACGCGCGCCGCCGGACACCTGCAGGATGACGGGGGAATTCATCTCCTTGCAGGCTTCGACGATGCCCTGCATGATCTCCATGTCGTTGACGTTGAACGCGCCGATGGCGTATCCGCCTTCATAGGCTTTCTTAAACATTTCCGTTGTGTTGACGAGGGGCATGAGACAGACCTCCTGTTAATTTTTTCACCAATAGTATACACCAAAAGCAGGAAAAGGAAAAGGGGGTAAAGAAAATTTTTTTGATAAAAAACCTCCTTATTTCGCCAATATGGCTTCAAGCTCGCGCAGCCACTGCGGCGAACAGCGCCCGTTCGGCAATAATTCGCCGTTTCTGTACAAAGCCACGGCGGCAAAGCCGTTGCCGTTGTCATAGAAAGTAGCTTCGCTGCAGTAGGGGAGAATCCGCGCCGCATCAAAGAATCGGGTGGCAAAGCACTGCCGTACATGCTCAGCGGGGACATCGTGCCCGCCTTTGGCGACGCGGCCGCGGATGCGTACAAGGCTCTCGTCCACGGAATCCAGCCCGACGTAGTAGAGCCGGATATAATACCCGGCGTCCAGCGCACGGCGGACGGTCTGCAAGACGTGATGCCCGGACAGCGTGGTTTCCTGCGTGAAGCAAATGCCGCTGCTCAGACTCTCGTCAATCTGCTCGGCGAGGGCACCGCCGTCGGAGCGGGCAGCCGCCTGATTCGTGTCGATGATGTGTCCGAGGTCATGCTTCTCGGTGCGCAGCACGCCGAGCAGACTGCTCTTGCCCACGCCGTTGACCCCGCCGATGATGGTATAGGTTTTCATATGCAGTCATCCTTATCCGTCTATTCGCGGAGCAGCTGTCCGTAACCCCTGCGTACAGCCGCTTTATTCGTCCGCCCCGTCCAGCTCTTCCCACACATCGGCGGAGGGGCGGTCAACAAGGAACCGCACGGGGTCGTCCGCCTCGTGGCGGCAGACGGAGCGGTAATTGCAGTAAGCACAGGGGTCGTGCGTTCCGGCGATCGGCACGGCGGCGATATCGCCCTTTTGCAGGCACTCCGCCATGGAGAGCAGCAGCGCCTCCGTGCGCTTTTTCAGCCGCCCGAGCCGTCCGAGATCCGCGACCTCGGACGAGCGGGCGTCCACCTGTCCCTGACGGTTGAGCTTGGCAGGGATAAACACGCCGCCCGCGTCCGCCTCCATCGCCTGAATGATCTCCGGATCGTCGAGGATCAGCCCGTCCATGCGCATGGTGCGCTGCTTTTTTCGGGTCAGCTCGTCGGGCGGGGTGTCGCGCTCGGCACGCACGACCGGCAGTGTCGCGGGCAGATACAGCACGCCGGCGGGCGTGACGCTGCCGTAGCGCGGCCCGCCGTTTTGCCAGATGGTGAACAGGTAGATCAGCATTTGCAGGTCAAGCCCCTCGACAATATCCGACAGGCTGAATTTTTTGTCGCCGGTCTTATAGTCCACCACGCGGACATATGCCTTTCCGTCGCGGTGAAATACATCCACGCGGTCAACCACGCCGCGCACACGGATCCTGCTGCCGTCGGGCAGGGTCAGCACCTCGGCGGGCAGCGAGTCCTCACCGCCCATGCCGATGGGCAGCTCATAATCCACGGGCACAAAACGGCTTTGGCACAGCTCCTCCACCACATGCCACAAAAGCTCCGATGAGGTGCGGATCAGCCGCTCCATCAGCTCGGCAAAGCGCACGCCTTTGTCGGCTGCACCGCCCATCTCCGTCTCCACATAGCGGGTGAGGATCTCGCGGGCGTCGGCATTAACCCGCGCGCGCGTCACGGTGCCGATCCCCTCGCTTACATAGGTGGGCAGTGCCTGCTGCATCAGCGCATGGGCAAGCGTGCCGAATTCCGCCTTGCCGAGGGCGGCGGGGCGCGGCGGGATAACTTTCATGCCGTAGCGGCAGAAGTAGGAGAAACGGCAGCGGTAAAAGCTGTCTACCTGCGAGGGCGACAGCCGCATATCCCGCCCGAACAGCGCTTTGGCGGCGGCAGGGTCGCGGAAGGCGGCGGGGCGGCAGACGGCAGCATCGGCAATTTGCTGCAGTGAATTTTGTGTGTCCGGCAGGCGGCGCAGCGCCTCCTCCAGCGCGGCGGTCTCGGCGGTGGGGTGGCGGTAGTGCATGGCGACGGCTTCCAGTGCCTCTCCCGCCGACTGGATGACAGCGGCAGTCGGGCGGGCGGCGGATTCGGTCAGGTGCGGCAGGATCTGCCGCACGGTGGAGACCAAAACCGACGGCGCCTGCGCCTCGCCTGCGGAATTGCTGCAGACCCAGCTGATGTGCAGCTCCTCCGACGGGGCGGACAGCGCCGTATAGGCAAAGAAGCGCTCCTCCATCGCCTGCCCGTCCGCCGGTTCCGCCATCGGCAGTCCGAGCGCGATCAGTTCCTGCCGCTCGCGGTCGGTGAACAGCCCGTCGGACGGGGGATAGGCGGGAAATACGCCCTCGTTGGCGCCGAGGATAAAGACGACACGCGGCGCGCCGAGCCGCACGCGATCCACTGCGCCGATCTGCACGCTGTCCAGTCCTGCCGGCAGCGTGGCAATGTCAGTGACGGCTGCCATCTGGCGGAGCAGCTCATACAGCCGCCGCCCGCTGATGCGCATGGTACAGGCGGCGGAGGCCAAGGTGTCCAGAAGCGACATCCAGCTGTCCCAGAGCTGGCTCTGCCGGTCGGCGGCGTCCCATTCGCCGATCTGCTGCAGCTGCCGCAGGCGCAGCCGGAACTGCAGCCCTGCCCGCACGGCGCTGAGATAGTCCCACAGCGCCCGGGCAAGCGTCTCGCCCGGGGCAGGCTCGCGCAGTGCGCGGCGCAGGGCTTTGAGCGGCTTGATGAGCCTGCCGCGCAGCAGGTTCAGGTACGAAAGCTGCCGGTCGGTCTCCTCATCCGCCCGCACGGTCAGTCCGGCGGGATTCATCGTCCAGGTCTGTTCCCACTGCTCGCCGCGGATGTTCCACAGTGCCGCATAGTTTTCAAGCAGCGCCGCCGAATGAACGGAAAATCCGCACAGACCGGTTTTCATGAGGGTGAGCAGCCGGTCGGTGCGATAGCCCTCCGCAGCGATCTGTACGGCGGTCAGCAGCAGGACGGACAGCGGTTCGGCGGAGATGTCCGCCCGCTCATCCCAGTAAAACGGGATATTTTCGCGGCGCAGGGCAGTCTCCAGCGCGCCGCGATAGCTCTCCGGCTGCCGCATGACCACGGCAAGCTCGCGGGCGCGGCGGCCGGTCTCGCGCAGCTGACGGCGCAGCTCGCGGGCGACGGCGGCACATTCGGCATAGATGTCCGCGCAGGGCGTCAGCACGACGCCCGCCGTCTCGGTCGTCGGCACGGGGAGCGGGGAAAACGCCTCCGATTCCAGTTGGCGGAGCGCGGGTGCGGCTGAGCGGTAATTTTCGGTAAACCGGCGCGGTGCGGCACAGCGCACACCGGCTTCGCCTGCCGCGCGCAGCAGGCGCTCCGCGGTGCGGATGACGGGGGAAAACAGCCCGAAGCCGCCGGTCTCGTCATGGAGTGCGGGGGTGCAGAGGGCGACGGTGACAGAGGCGGCATGCGGCATCAGCGCTTTCAGCACCGCCATCTCCTGCGGCGTAAAGCCCTTAAAGCCGTCCGCATATACGGCGGCGCCCTTGACAAGCGACGAGCGCGGCAGCTGCTGTGCCAGCAGGTCGAGTGCCTCGAGCGGGTCGAGATAGCTGCCCTTTTGCAGGGTGTCATAGGCTTCAAAGATCAGCGACAGCTCCTGCGCCTTCTGCCCGAGCAGGCGGTTGCCGGACTGCGCACCGGCGCGCCCGAGCGCCGCCGGACTGACGGCGCATTGGCGGCATTCCGCAAGCAGGCGGCACAGCGTATCCGTAAATGCGCCGCTGCCGACCTGGCGGCGATACAGCTGCAGATGATCGGCGACGGTCTCGAGCGCCTGACTGACCAGCAGTGTCCGTGCGGCATCGTCGAGCCGCTTCCCCGCCAGTCCGCCCAGCTCCTTGGCGACGGTCTCGGCAAGGCGCGTAAAACTCAGCACACGGACATAAGCCGCCTTTTCCGCCCCCATGCGGAGGAGCAGGGCACGTTCGGTTTCAAACGACGCCTGCTCCGGCACGAGCAGGATGGGCAGAACGGCGGGGCAGGTCTCCGCCAGTGCGGAAAGTTCTTCGTGGATGCGTGTGGTTTTTCCGGTCCCGGCTCTGCCGATATATAAATTCAGCATGGCACTCTCACCATCTTTCTCCCGTTTGGGGATGGATGCGGACGACGGTCAGCCCGCGTTCCTCGGCATAGCGCACCGTGTTGGCGGTGCCGCCCGTGCTGCCGTCAAACACGGCGATGAGCCGGGAGGCGTGCTCCGTCATCCAGAGGTTGCGGCCGTTCATGCAGTAGGGGGTGTAGCTGTCGCAGGCAACAAAGCGGTCCTCCGGCGGGATCTGCGCCAGCAGGCGGCGGTACTGCTCCCGCTGCGGGCGGGGCCAGCGGGCGTCCTGCTGCGGGCAGGGCAGCGCGGCGACAAGCCGCAGCGGTGCGCCGCGCTGTATACGGCGCAGGATATCCTCTGCCGCCAGACGGTCGGCGCCCTGCGCCATACCGCACAGAAAAGCGGTGCACCCTGCGCCGATCGCTTCATCGACCGCCTGCGCCAGCGCACGGCGCAGGGGCATCAGTGCCGCCGCTTCCTCGCGGTAGCCGGACGGCAGCTTGTCCGGCCGGTGTCCGGAAAAGCAGCAGGTCTTCAGCGGGTCAAGCTCCATAGGTTCCCCCTCCTCGGCAATTGCTTTTTTTATTTTACCACAGATCTCTGCCGGTGTAAACATTGACAAGCGGGGCAGATAAGGGTAAAATAGTAAAAAAGCAAAAAGGAGAGAACGCCGTGGGACTGTTTCGCAAAAAACCGGACGCAGACTATAAGCAGGTGCTGAAAAAACTGGACGGCAGACAGGTGAAATATGTGACACGCCGCAGCCTCAATGCCCAGGGCAGCCCCGAGGAGCAGATCCTCGGCAAGGATGGGCGGATCACTGCGCTTGAAACGGATATTTCCGTGCTGGTCGGCGTGACGGAGGTCTACCGCGCGCCGATCATGGAGACGCAGTGCAGCGAACTGCTCAGCGGCGACGGCGTGGTTGTTAAAGGCAAAAACCGCGTGACCGGCGGGGAGGATACGCTGGTCGCCTATTACAAATACTACCGCTGAGGGGGAATTCGGTGAAACTGCGGATCATGATTGCGGCGGTCTGTGCGGCGCTGTGCCTGTTGACCGCCTGTGCCGGGCAGCCGGCATCGTCAGCGCCGGGGGAGTCCTCCGACACGGTTCCGGCTTTCCCCGCCACAGCGGCGGGAGCCACCGTGACCGCAGCGCCGATGCGCGTCGCCGTGCTTGCGCCGTGCCTTGCGGATACGCTGTGGGCGCTTTCGGCGGAATCGCGCCTGTGCGGCGCCGCCTCCGCCTGCCTGACCGCTTCACCCGACGGGGTGACGGATATCGGGGATCAGTATGCACTGGATACCGACCGACTGACGGCGCTCGACCTTGACCTTGTGCTGACGCTGACGATGACGCCGGAGCTGGCGGCATGGCAAAAGGCGCAAAAGGTGCCGGTCGCCGTTTTTGACGTGCCGACCGATCTGG
>CAKUMQ010000088.1 GCA_934667845.1 uncultured Eubacteriales bacterium
GCGGCAGCGTACTTTGGGACAGCGGCAGGGTGGCAAGCGCCGCCATGTGCGTAAAATGGGGCGGCGCTCCCGTACCGCCGAAAACGAAGGTTATCTGGAAGGTGCGTCTCTGGGATGAAACGGACTCCGTTGGCGATTGGAGCGAGGCGTCTTTTGAGACCGGCATCGGCACGTGGAGTGCAGAGTGGATATGCGGCGATTATAAGGTCAACAAAAAAGAGCGCTATCCCGCGGACTGCTTCCGCAAAAGCTTTCGCGCCGAGAGCGTAAAAAAAGCGCGGCTGTATATCACTGCCTGCGGACTTTATGAGGCAAGGCTTAACGGGCAGCGTGTCGGAAATATCATCCTCGCCCCCGGTATCACGGACTACCGCAAGCGCGTGCAGTACCAGACCTACGACGTGACCGCACTGCTGCAAGACGGCGAAAATGCCCTGACGGTGCAGCTTGCTGACGGTTGGTATCGCGGCTCCTGCGGCGCGTGGGGGCTGAAAAATCAGTACGGCACGGTGACGAAGCTCTTGGCGCAGCTGGAGCTTACCCGCGCCGACGGCAGCGTGCAGACCGTTGTCACCGATGAAAGCTGGGAGTGGAGCAATGGCGGCTCCGTTCGCTTTGCCGATAATAAGGACGGCGAGATCGCAGATGCACGGAAAGAGCCGACTTATTGCGGCAAGGCCAAGGTCACAAGCCACCCTGTCACGCCCTCCGCATCGAATAATGTCCCCGTCACGGAGCATGAGCGGCTTAAAGCAAAGCTTATCACCACGCCCTCGGGCAAAACCGTTCTGGACTTCGGGCAGAACATCGCAGGCTATGCGGAGTTTACCGTCAGCGCCCACGCAGGACAGAAGATAAAGCTGCGCTTTGGGGAGCTTTTGGACGAAAACGGCGAGTTCACGCAGAAGAATATCCAGTGCTCCAACAAGAAAATCACGACGCCCCTGCAGCAGGTCATTTACACCTGCAAGGAGGGCGAAAACCACTACAAAACCACCTTTGCCATCTTTGGCTTTCAGTATGTGCTGGTGGAAACTGATGCGGCGTTTCGGCCGGAGGACTTCACCGCCATCGCTGTTTATTCCGACATGGAACGCACGGGCTTTTTTGAAAGCTCCAACGCGCTTCTTGATAAGTTCGTAGAAAACACCGTATGGAGCGCGAAGAACAATCACGCCGACCTGCCCACCGACTGCCCCACAAGGGAGCGCCACGGCTGGTCGGGCGACGCGCAGATATTCTGCCCCACGGCGAGCTGGCTGTTTGACTATCTGCCCTTTGCCGAAAAATATCTCACCGATCTGTATGACTGGCAGACGAAAAACGGCTGCCTGCCGCAGATCGCACCGGAGGGCGGCACGGACTTTTATATGCGCGCCATGAACGGCTCCGTCGGCTGGGCGGACGCGGGCGTTCTGATGCCGTACGCGCTGTGGAAGCAGTACGGCGACACGGAGGTCTTGAGAAAATTCCTCCCCGGCATGAGACGCTACGCAGGGTTCATGCAGAACCGCTGCGGCAAATGGTACCCCACCGCAAAGCACACGGGGCTGCACGGTGAGGAGAAAAAATTCCTTTCCAACTATGGTCAGGCATACGGCGAGTGGGCAGAGCCCGAGAGCGTCCACCACATGACGTGGCGTGACTGCGCCGTACCGCACCCCGAGGTCGCCACCGCCTACACCGCCCACGTCATGGACTGCATGGGCGAGATAGAAGAAGCGCTCGGAAACGAAAAAGAGGCGAGCGCCTTCCGCGACTTCGCCGCAGGCTGCCGCAAGAGCTACCGGGCGCTGTGCCGCACCGAGGAATATTCGCTTGACACCGACCGTCAGGCACGGCTCGTGCGCCCGCTTGCGTTTAAGCTTCTCGATAAGGAGCAGACCGAGTACGCGAAAAAGCGCCTGCTGATTGCGTTGGAGCACTTTGATTGGCGCGTCGGCACGGGCTTTTTGTCAACGCCGCTGATTTTGAGCGTTCTTTCGGAAATTGACATCGGCGCTGCCTATCGGCTCTTGGAAAACGAGGATATCCCCGGTTGGCTGAGTATGCCGAAAAACGGCGCAACGACCATTTGGGAGGCTTGGGAAGGACCGAACAGCAAAAACGGCGGCATCGGCTCGCTGAACCACTACTCCAAGGGGGCTGTCTGCGAATGGCTCTTCAAGACCATGTGCGGCATCCGCGTGGACAGCGAAAACCATTTCGTGATATCGCCGCACCCCGGCGGACACTTTACCCACGCCAAGGCCGTCTACAACAGCGTGTACGGCGCTGTGGAAAGCGGCTGGGAAAAAACGAAGAGCGGTTGGAAGTACACCGTGACCGTTCCCGTAAACTGCACGGCGGCACTGTGCCTGCCCGATAAGGAAACCGTTACGCTAAATAGCGGAACATACTGCTTTTGAGGTGAAAACATGGATATTGAAAACGTTTTAAAGCAAATGACACTTGAGGATAAAATAGCGCTGTGCTCCGGAAAGAACTTCTGGGAGACGAAGGGCTTTGAAAAATACGGCATCGACGCCATGTTTATGTGCGACGGCCCGCACGGACTGCGCAAGCAGGAAAATCTTGCTGATATGCTCGGCGTAAACGACTCACGCCCCGCCACCTGCTTCCCGGCAGAGGTGACAACGGCGGGGAGCTGGGATCCCGAGCTCGTGCTGGAGATAGGCGCGGCAATAGGCGAGGAGGCGTGTGAGCAGCGCGTCGGGCTCGTCCTCGGCCCCTGCGCAAACCTCAAGCGCAACCCTCTGTGCGGACGTAATTTCGAATACTTCAGCGAGGACCCCTATCTTTCGGGCAAGCTCGCTGCGGGCTTTATCCGCGGCATGGAAGCGCAGGGCATCGGCACGAGCCTAAAGCATTTTGCCGCAAACTCTCAGGAATATTGCCGCTTCACCTCCGACAGCGTGATGGACGAGAGAACGCTGCGCGAGACGTATCTCACGGCGTTTGAAATTGCCGTGAAGGAGGGCAAGCCCTCCACGGTCATGTGTGCCTATCCCAAGCTCAACGGTGTGCACTGCTCGGATAACAAGACGCTTTTGACGGATATCCTGCGCTCCGAGTGGGGCTTTGACGGCATGGTGGTGACCGACTGGGGTGCAATGAACGACCGCATTGAGGGCTTTCGCGCCGGCTGCGACCTCAATATGCCCGGCGGCAGCGAGTACATGGAAAAAGAGGTCGCGCAGGCGGTCAAGGACGGGACTCTCCCCGAGAGCTGCGTGGATGACAGCGCCCGCCGTGTCCTGAGGCTCATCTCCCGCGCGGCCGAGACGCTGAGCGAAAAATCAAGCTGCGACTACGATGCCCACCACGCCCTTGCAAAGCGCGCCGCCATTGAGGGCGCGGTGCTGCTCAAAAACGAGGACGGCATCCTGCCGCTGAAGAAAAACGCGAAGCTCGCCGTAATCGGTGCGATGGCGGATAAGCTGCGCTATCAGGGCGCGGGCTCGAGCCACATAAATCCCGTGAGGCTGACGAGAGCGCTGGACTATCTGCCCGACGCCGTCTATGCCTCCGGCTGCGACGAGCGCGGCGACACGAACGAGGCGCTTCTTGCCGAGGCGCGCACTGCGGCGGAAAACGCAGAGATCGCCGTCGTGTTCGCGGGGCTGCCCGACCGCTATGAGTCCGAGGGCTTTGACCGCGACGATATGAAGCTGCCCGAGGGGCATCTCAAGCTGCTTGAGACCGTTACGAAGGCTAACAGCAACACAGTTGTCGTACTCCTGAGCGGCAGCGTTGTAGAGTGCCCGTGGGCGGATGATGTTAAAGCAATACTTTACATGGGACTTCCCGGTCAGGCGGGCGGCGAAGCGATAGCGGAGCTTCTGTACGGCAACGCAAACCCCTGCGGCAAGCTCGCGGAGAGCTGGCCGTACAGTTATGCCGACGTGCCCTCGGCGGAGATCTACTGCAAGAGCGCGGACGCTCTTTATGAGGAGGGGCTCTATGTCGGCTATCGCTATTACGACAAGGCGAACGTCCCCGTCCGCTGGCCCTTCGGCTACGGTCTGAGCTACACGGAGTTTTCCTACTCCGATTTAACGGTGGACGGCGATGCTGTGTCCGTCACCGTCAAAAACATCGGCAAATGCGCCGGTGCGGAGGTCGTGCAGCTTTATGTCGCCGCGCCGCAGGACGGACTGCACCGCCCGCTGCGTGAGCTGCGCGGCTTCCGAAAGGTGTTTTTGCAGCCGGGCGAAGCCCAAACTGTCACCTTCATTTTGACCGACCGCAGCTTTGCGGTTTGGCAGGACGGCTGGAGAGTGTCCGCAGGAAGCTATTGCGTCAGCATCGGCGGATTGAGCGCGCAGATCGAAAAAAGCGGCGAGGAGCTGTCCGTTCCCGTGTGGCAGCGCGGCAGCTGGTACGAGCACTGCGCAGGAAAGCCCGATATGGCGTCCTTTGAAGCCGCACTCGGTCGAAAATACACGCCGCCTGTCCTCAAAAAGGGCAGCTTCACCATGGAAAACACCGTCATGGAGATGAAGGATCACAGCCTTGTCATGAAGATAATGTTCAAGGCGACCGAGCGCGTTATCGCCAAGGGCTACGGCGGCAAAGCAGACTATGAAAACCCGGATTTCAGAATGCAGCTTGCGTCCTCGGCGGGAGCGCCGCTGCGCAGTATGCAGATATCCGGCGGCATAAAGGGCGGCGTGCTGCCCGGAATGCTGGAGATCGCCAACGGTCACTTCTTCCGCGGCATTTGGACGATGATAACGGGGTGACATGGGGAATATCGACATTCGGAAAGGACGGCAGTCATGAAGAAAAAACGTATCTGCAAAGGTGTCATACTCGGCGTGCTGGCGGTCCTGCTTGCCGCTGTGCTGCTGCAAACCGGGCGAGACGGACGCTATACGGACGCGGACGGCACTTACAAGCTTGTGACCGAGTCCGATTCCTGGGCACACATTTATAATCACCCTGTCTGGGACGGAAACGGCAAGGAGATGTTCTCCGTTTGGGGCAACGGCAGCGCAAGCAATTTGACCTCCTTTATGAGCATTCGCGCGCTGTGCCAATGGTGCGGCTGGGATGCGCATGAGATCGTGGACAGTTTTAACGCGTTGCTGTTGGCGGCGAATCGCGGTGACTTTTCCGTGCACGGTTTGTATTCGCAGGATGAGATCGCCGCCGATCCCGACCTGCGCCACGCACGGCTCGCGCTTTATCGGGGTCAGCCCGGAAAGCCGCTTGCGATCGTGGCAGCCGGCGGAGGCTATAAGCAAGTCGTTTCCATCATGGAGGGCTATCCCTACGCGGCAGAGCTATACCGTCAGGGGTACAGCGTGGCTGTGCTGCGCTATCGCGTCGGCGAGGAGCTCGGTACATCCGACAAGGCCGCCATGCGCATGGAGGCGTCAAAGGATCTGACGCGCGCAATTTCCTATCTGGTTCAGCAGCAGGATGCACTGGGCATTTCCATGGACGGCTACACCATGTTCGGCAGCTCGGCGGGCGGCGGTTTGATCACGCTGGTGAGCTTCGACGAATACGCCCGCCGCAATGCGGAAAACGCCGCGCTCCCCAGACCAGCGACCATAAATTTGATCTACACAGACCGTTTCCTGCTCTATAACGAGGACGGCTCTGCGGATCTGCAATTTGACGATGCAGACAAGGGACTGAACGTGTTTGCCATCGTCGGAGAGGGCGATGCCTACGGCGGAGACTGGGTACTCGACCGAAAAATCCCGGAAATGCGGGCTGTACTCGGAGATGACCATGTCGTCTACCATAAATATTCCGACTATCCGCACGGCGGCGGTCTCGGCGTTGGTACTCAGGCTGCCGGATGGATGGACGAGGCCATTGCCTTCTGGCAAGCGCACCGATAGATTGGAGGGATCGATATGAAAACATGGGTCAAACGAACGCTTATCGGCGTGGCTGCCTTTACGGTGCTTGCCGGCACTGCGGCAATTGTCTGCGTCGGCCACTATGTAGGATTTCCCGAGCCTGCCGGTGAGGAAAAGACCGGCTACCGAACAGAAACTCTCTCTGTGGAATATGACGGCATCAGCTTGTACGGAAAGGCGTTGATCCCGGATGGGAACGGACCGTTTCCCACCGTTATCTATGCCCACGGTGCGGAGAGCGATTACAAAGCGGATATGACCACGCTGAAAAGCCTTGCCATGAGCGGTGTCGCCTGCTACACCTTTGATTTCTACGGCTGGACGAACCGCAGCACCGGGCCGCAGGGCGTGCATTGGTTCCATGATGTTCCCCGCGGCGTTGACGACTCCTATGAGAAAAAGGCCTTGCAGCAGGTAGAGGATCTGAACGCCGTCATCGAAGCGGCAAAGGGCTGGGACTTCGTGGACACGAGCCGCCTCTATCTTCTGGGCAGCTCCATGGGCGGCGCGACGGTAGCTACTGCCGCCGTGACCCACAGCGATGACATTCGCGCAATTGTGCTGGAGTACCCCGCCATCAATCTGAATCCGGACGCTATGGTGAGCGGTGCACCCTTGGACGTTAACGGCTACACCGGACCGGTGCTGATTTTTCAGGGCACAAAGGATGTGATCGTGCCCATGGAGATGTCAGAAAATCTTGCCGACCACTACAACACCCTCCGGGACGGCCATGCGGAACTGATTATTTACGAGGGGCAGCCCCATGTTTTCATCGGAAAGTACAAGGTGCTGGCTGCGAAGGAGATCTACCGTTTTCTTGAGGAGACCGCATCATGAACACCGCGCAGAATGGTACGCTGCAAATGCGGCAAAGGAGATGCGGCTTTGGAACAAATCTCCGGAGGTGAAGAGTATGAAACGCTATCTTGCGATCGACATCGGTGCCTCCTCCGGGCGGCACATCGTAGGCTGGCGGGAGGACGGCGAATTGAGAACAAAAGAGGTCTACCGCTTCCCCAACGGCGTGCAGGAGCAGAACGGCCATCTCATTTGGGACGTTGATACCCTGCTTGCCCATGTACAGGCGGGCATTGCGGCGGCAAAAGCCGAGTTCCCCGGCATCGTCAGCCTCTCCATCGACACTTGGGGCGTGGACTATGTGCTGCTGCGGGGAAATAAGGAAGTGCGCCCCGTGTACGCTTACCGGGACAGCCGCCCGGAGGCGGTCATTCCCAAGGCCCACGGAATTCTGCCGTTTTCGGTGCTGTACGCCAAAACCGGCTGCCAGTTTCAGCCCTTCAACAGCGTTTATCAGCTCTGTGCGGATAAGTGCATGGGGCGGCTGGAGGGCGTGACAGACTTCCTCATGATCCCGGAATACCTGCTGTGGAGGCTCTGCGGGGTCAAGGCCAAGGAGTACACCAACGCCACCACCACCGGCATGGTCAGTGCCGAAACCGGCGAATTTGACCCCGAGATTATCTCAGCTCTGGGTCTGCCGCCCATCTTCCCGAAGCTCCAAAAGCCGGGTACGGTGCTGGGCGAATACGAGGGTATAAAGTGCATCCTCTGCGCCACCCACGACACGGCCTCGGCGGTGGAGGGCATTCCTATGGAAGGAAATCAGCCCTACATTTCCTCCGGTACATGGTCGCTTTTGGGCGTCAAAACGCCGAAGCCCATCACGGACGAGGCCAGCCGCGCCGCCAATTACTCCAACGAGGGCGGCGTGGGCTACAACCGCTATCAGAAGAACATCATGGGCATGT
>CAKUMQ010000089.1 GCA_934667845.1 uncultured Eubacteriales bacterium
CCATAGAGCTGACGCCGGAGCCGGATGTCTTCGAATACGATTATCTGTCCCTGGGCGCACCCTATCCCTGGGCGGGTTCCTGCCCTGGATTCAACAACAACTGGATCACGGGGGTGCCCGGCGGCGTCACTGTCCGGAATTATTCCTGGTTTGATGTCGAAAGCGGAGCACAGCTGGGAAAGAATACGCCCTTTGCGGCGGGCAGGTCGTACCGCTTCAAGGTGATTCTGGATTGCGAGGAGGGCTATTATTTAGCCGACCCCGAGGAGCTGGATGCCTATGTAAACGGAAATAAGGCACTGGTCACAGAAGCGGCGGGCGGCGGGGTTGCCCTTACGGTTGAATATTCCGTTGCCGTTTCCTCCGGCCTACGCGGACAGGTGGTGAGCTTCCACGATGACAGCGATGTGACCGTCGCCCTGTTTGCCGACGGCAGCGCGCAGCCCCAATACACCACAACGGTGCCCGCCGGGGAAAAGAGCGGCGGGAAATATACCGCAGTTTACGACATCCCCGAGGTTGCCGCCGGTACCTATACCGTGCAGGTGTCGAAGAATAACCACGTCACCCGGGAGTATACCGTAACGGTGGGCGGCGATACGAAGACGCTGGATACCCGGATTTACCTGCTGGGGGATGTGAACGGGGACGGCATTGTCAATATCAAGGATTGCTCACGGCTGTTCAAGCATGTGAACAAGACCCAGCTGCTGACCGATGCCTATGCGCTGAAATGTGCGAACACGAACAGGGATTCCGCCGTCAACATCAAGGACTGCTCCCGGCTGTTCAAGCACGTGAACAAGACCCAGCTGTTGTGGTGACCGTTACCTGCTCTGTCTTAACGCCGAAATGTCTGTTTCATATGCCTTATGAGAGAGGCACACGGTTTAAGAAATAAACCGGAGAGTAATCTCCCTACCCCGACCGTAACTAAGCGAGGCTGCGGCAGGGTGTGTATCAACTGCCCCGCAAATAAAAGAAAAGGAGCTTGGTCATGAACAAGCGAATTCCAACCCTATTCCTTTGTCTCGTTATGGTTGTAGCAATGCTGGTATCTGCAGTACCCGTATTTGCTGAGCCGTCGGTGCATCCGGCGATCACCTTTACAATCAAACCGGACAAAACCACCGCGAAACCCGGCGACACCATTGCCTATCAGGCGATTCTCGGCCCGGTAAAAAAATTGCAGTCTGTGCAATTTCAACTGGTAATCCCGGAGGAGCTGGAGTTCATCGGTGGCAGCTGCCCGGACGGGCTGGAGGCTAAACTGGGGGCCGAAAAGGCATCATTTACGCCCTCCACCAAGGTATATGGCAGCTATGGCGATGGTGAGTATACCAGCACCGGCGATACCGTGCTGGTCGACTTCACCTGCAAGGTGAAGGAGGGCGTGGCAGCCGGGAAGAAACCTGTCGTTACGGTTGTTGATGGTGTAGAAGACCTCGTCTTTGCCGATTCGGACGATGGCGACTATGAGCTGCATTTCGATCCCAACAGCTCTATGGTCACCATCGCTGCCGCACCGAAGCCGGCAACCGGCATCTCTCTCAACAAGGCCGCGCTGTCTCTCACTGTCGGCGGCTCGGAGCAGCTGAATGCTACGGTGCAGCCGGCGGACACGACCGATACGGTGAAGTGGAGCTCCGACAAGCCCGCGATCGCCAAGGTCGACAGCACCGGCAAGGTCACTGCAGTTGCCCCCGGCACGGCAAACATCACCGCGAAGGCGGGCAATAAGACCGCTGTCTGCAAGGTTACCGTGACGGCGGCGCCGAAGCCGGCAACAGGCATCACCCTCAACAAGGATCAGCTGTCTATGGTCATCGGTACCAACGAGAAGCTCACCGCCAAGCCGGAGCCGGCGGACACGACCGACACGGTGAAGTGGAGCTCCGACAAGCCCGAGATCGCCAAGGTCGATAACACCGGCAAGGTCACTGCAGTCTCCTCCGGTACGGCGATTATCAAGGCTACGGTGGGCAATCACACCGCCGAGTGCACGGTCAACGTGGAGAAAACCGTCCGCATCGAGCTGCCCTATAAGCTCATTGTGAAGAAAACCGGCGAGATGGATCCCGGCAAGGAGAGCTTTAAGTTCGTTATCGAGAAATTCGGCGCTCCCTCCGACTATTCGACGGTGCAGGACAGCATCATGACCGAAGGCGAAAAGACCTATGACGGCAAGTTTATCTTCGACATCCGCGAGGGTATGACAGGTAATCTGTCCGAGGGCTTTGTCTTCCGTCAGGTCAAGGGTGACGCTGCCGGCTGGACCTACGATGAGACGGCGTACTATGCCGTGCCTCGGTTCACCGACAACGGGTTGTCCGTCTGGGAGTTCTACGGGCTTAAAGAGGACGAAATGCCCGACATGGACGACCCGATGGAGGAGATCAGCTTCACCAACAGCTACAACGCGAAGAAGCCGGTAACTCCGCCCGCACCGCAGCCCGAGTCTCCCAAGACCGGTGAAAACGGCATGACGGTTCTTTGGCTCGCGCTGCTGTTTGTATCCGGTGCTGCGCTGATGGGAACAACCCTGTATTCCCGCAAAAAGAGCGCCGATAACCGATAATATCGGACGGCGGATCAGAAGGAGTTAAGCAAAGGGCGGGGCGGAAGCCATCCGCCATCGCCCTTTTGCTTTTCCAAAGAAAATCAAGAAGATCAAGCAGTTGGTTTTCTTTGGAAAGGCAATATTATGCAGTGACCCGCGAAGGTACTCGGCTTTAAAAAACCATCTGTATTTTTGTGAAGGAGGAAATGAGATGAAAACATGTAAACGAAATCGAGGGCTCAGCTTTTTACTGGCATTGATCATGCTGGTCGCTATGCTGCCGCTGACGCCGCTGCTGCCGACCCAGAACGTCTCCGCAGAGGCCTATCCCGCGCTGACCAATTTGGTCGAGGGGACGGAGATACTCCACAATTATGTCTATTTTTTCTATAAAAACGGCAGGGTGGTGAGCCGTTCGGTCTATATAGACCCGGAGAATTGCAGGAATAACAAGAGCTTACTCGAAGGCTATAAGAGCGATACAAATCTTCAGCGGGTTGTGTCATACGATAACGGCATTCTTATGTATTGGACGCGTACCGAGAATGATTTTCTGGATCTTTCGGGGCTTGAGGGTCGGTCTCTGACGCTGGTTCTGTTCGACCATCTGAAGCTGTCCGCCCTGTTTGCCCCCGGCGTCGATCTGAAGCTGATGCTGACCGACGGCGCCTATGTCACTTTCCGCCACAGCACCCAGCATAAGAACAAGACCGCCTACTGTCCCCAAAACGGTGTGACCGGCGCGGTCATCGATCTGGCGCAGTCGGAGGGAAGCTTGGGCGGCTGCGGTACCTTTGAGCTGATTGGAAACGGGGAGCTCGGTATCCTCACGAAGGATTCCCCCAAGAAAACCAGCCCCGACTATGCCATCGTGGCGAAAAACACATCGGTTCTGGAGGATACCGCGCTGACTATTTCCTGCGGCAACAGCCACAGAGATGTGAATATCCTGATCGCGACGCTCTCATTCACCATCGACACCACCAAAGAGGTTAACCTTGATATCACAAACCCCAATTTTAGCGCCGCCCCGTGGAACTGCCATATGAATAACTTCAAGATCCTCAACGCGAAGGAGCTGAACGTCTACGCGAAGCGGGGAGTCGGCGGATTGAAATTTTTCGGCACCAACGGCGAATCCGACCCGGTGAAGATGTTTAAGTATTACAAGAGCATCGGCAAGATCGGCAGCGAATGGAATATATCCGGAAAAACCAACAGTGCAGGCCGCTATATTCTGACCCTGGATCACGGCAGCGATAAACCGCGGATACGCTTCAATCTCAACCTCAAAGAGGTGACGTCGGGTCAGACGATAAGGGATCTGGAGGCGGGTCTGGGCTATGAGATGTCCGCGGATATCCTGTATATGCCCCAGTGGATGCAAAAGCTGAAGGATGCAGGAAGAATCAAATTCTTTTTCTACGCCTGCCTTGATAAACCGGGTCTGGAAGAGGGCTATGAAGCCGCCTATTTGTATGACTTTTATGTGGACCGCATCGGAAAACACAGTGCGGATTTCTTCTGGGTCTGCAAGTCGGCGACCGATCCGGACAACAATACTTTCAGATTTACGGATCTGCTGAAGGATTATGAACTCATACGTTCGCAAGTCCTTTATTATACAAGTATCTTCTGCTATCTGCAGATGGACAAAAAGGTCGGCGGTACACGCTACATATATAAAGTAAATCTTCTGCAGGCGAACGGCGAATTTACCGAAGCGACCAGCGCCACCCACAAGATTTCCATGCGTTCGGATACATTGGCGCAATGCTATCACGCATTGCATTGGGATGGTATCCCCTCCGAGTGGACGTATTCGTCCGGTTCGGATGCGTATATTATGGATTTCTGTATAAGAGCAAGGCACGGATACGAATTCAGCCAGTCGTCTGTGTTGTCATCCGAAGGAATTAAGCTGAATGTGCAGAACACAAAGGTTTCATACAAATCAATCCCCAAAGGCTCAGTAAACCTATATATCGACCTTGTGGCAAAGCGAAGGCTGACCGATGTGCGCGGCACGCTCAAAAACTTCCGCTACGGCGCCAACTCCGTTTTTACGGAGCTCGTATCGAATGAGCCGAAAAAGTATACCTTCAAAGATATGGTGGTATACGATTCCGGCTTTGGCAAATACGGCGTGGAGGCAGGGTATATCGACGATCGAAGTTTGTATTATATCTACTTCGATTTAGAGCCCGGTTTTGGCTATTATCTCCCCGAGAACGCTTCGGTAAAGGTGATACGGCCCGCGGGCTACGGCAGCGGAACAGAGCACGATCCGTTGACATACAGCACGCTCTATAAGGGCGATTGGTACAGCTACTCAGATATACTCCGGAAATACCGGACCAGGTACTCGATGGAGGCAACCAGCGAGATGAAGGCATACAATACCAATATCCTTATAAAGGAGCCTAAGGCGGGAGACCGCCCCGCTGCCTTTGTCGGCTATGATAAGCCGACGAGCCTGCCGTCTAATATGAAGGTGCTGTCGATGCAATGGCTGGGACCCGATAACGAACCAATGAGGACATATGACAAATTTGAGGTCGGAAAGTATTATACCCTTGATCTTCGGATCGGATTTGAGGGCGGCGAAGAATTGGGTCATGTATACCCGAAAAATAATAGAGATTTCAAGGTGAACGGTAAGAGCGTAAACGCATGGATGGATAATCTGGACTTTACAGACGGGCATGTCTGGCACGTGTATCACCCCTATATGCTGGTTGACCCCAACGCCAGCGGGACGCTCAGCGGCACGGTGAAGAGCTATAATTCCACCACCGACCCGGTGACGGTGCAGCTGTTCAAAAGCGGCTCCTCTTCGGCGGCGTACAGCACCACCGTCAAGGGGAATTCCGCCTCCTACACCATTTCCGGCGTTGCTTCCGGCACCTACACCATGAAGGTGTCGAAGAAAAATCATGTCACGCGGGAGTATACGGTGAGTGTGACCACCGGCACGAAGACCCAAAACGCACAGATCCATCTGCTGGGGGATGTCAATCTGGACGGCATCGTCAATATTAAGGATTGCTCACGGCTGTTCAAGCATGTGAACAAGACCCAGCTGCTGACCGATGCCTATGCGCTGAAATGTGCGAACACGAACAGGGATTCCGCCGTCAACATCAAGGACTGCTCCCGGCTGTTCAAGCATGTGAACAAAACCCAACTCCTGTGGTAAACGAATGAATATCCGGCTCCCTGCGCTGCATAGTCTATGAAGCAGTTGTCGGGGCTGCCGTCCGGCACAAAGACAGACGGCGGCCCCGACCGGGGGAGACAAAGGACGCTGCAGGGGCGGTGCGGTTACCGCTCGGAAAAGGGCTCGCCATGAGCCCCTTTCCGAAAACCGGCGATCAGAGGATCACCGGCTTTCGGAAAGGCATACCGGGGGCGAGGACGTTACCGCTGTCCTCACCTCGGACATCGAGGCTGAAATATAGACGGAGGCTGTTTTTATGAAGCAACGGAAAATGCGCTTGTCTGTGCGGCTGCTGAGTCTTGCGTTGGCGGTATTGTGGCTGCTGGGTGCTCTGCCGTTCGGCACGACTGCCGCGGCCGCGCTCTCCCCGGTATTGACGGCAGAGGGCGCTTCGCCGGAATATTACGGCAGGGGCGCTCTGTCGAGACTGCACAATTCGACGGCGCTGCTGTATGCCTATGACCGGATTGCGGCGGGTGTGGAAAGCAGCAAAACAGATATCTCTGTGTATAACGGCACAGACCGGATCACCGATACGGAGATAAAAACCGTATTTGACGCATATCGGCGGGATTATCCCGAGCATTTCTGGATAGGAAACAATTACAGATACAGCTATGATTCCGGCACAGGAAATGTGATCGATGTCATGCCGAACTATATTATGTCCGGTTCTGCATTGGAAAAAGCCAAAACCGCCTTCAACGCTGCGGTATCGGATATGGTGCGCGGTATTACCGGATCTATGAGGGAATACGACCGGGAAAAGCTGCTGCATGACCGCTTGGCGGAAAAGGTCGTCTATGACGACTCCGATACTCATGCCCACAGCGCCTATGGTGCTCTTGTTCAGGGCAAGGCGGTCTGCGAGGGCTACGCCAAGGCATTTCAGGTGGTGTTGCGCCGGGTCGGGATTCAGTCCTTCCTCATCACCGGCTCCAGCGTAAACCCCTCCACCGGCAAATCCGAAGGGCACGCATGGAATGCGGTGCGCATCGACGGCAAATATTACCATGTGGATGTCACATGGGACGATCAGGGCGAACATCTCTTCTATGCGTATTTCAATAAATCCACAGCGGCGGTTCGAGAGGATCATGCAATTGAGGAAACCGCCTATGCCCTGCCCGTCTGCACCAGCGAGGCTGCCGACTATTTTGTGGTGAACGGCGGCAGACTGCCGGCGTTTTCGGTAGAGAAAGTTGCCGATCGGCTGCGAGCCGGCGACGGCACGGCGAGACTGTATTGCACCGGCGATTGCAAGGCGTTTGCCGCGGCGCTTGTAGACGAGGCGAATGTCCGTGCGCTGGCACAAGCGCTGGGCTACACCGAAAGCATCCAATGCAGCTATGTCACGCTCGGCAGAGAGTTTATTTATACTCTCCAAGGGACAGAGAGCACCGTCGGGACGCTCAGCGGCACGGTGAAGAGCTTTAATTCCACCACCGACCCGGTGACGGTGCAGCTGTTCAAAAGCGGCTCCTCTGCGGCGGCGTACACCACCACCGTCAAAGGGAATACCGCCTCCTACACCATTTCCGGCGTTGCTTCCGGCACCTACACCATGAAGGTGTCGAAGAAAAATCATGTCACACGGGAGTATACGGTGAGTGTGACCACCGGCACGAAGACCCAAAACGCACAGATCCATCTGCTGGGGGATGTCAATCTGGACGGCATCGTCAATATTAAGGATTGCTCACGGCTGTTCAAGCATGTGAACAAGACCCAGCTGCTGACCGATGCCTATGCGCTGAAATGTGCGAA
>CAKUMQ010000090.1 GCA_934667845.1 uncultured Eubacteriales bacterium
TGGATATTATCGGCGAGATCGAGCTGGGACAGGCCATCTGCGCGTCGAGGCAGAAAAATCGTCACATAAATGACTAAATCCCCTTAAAATTTACACGCTCATGATTTATCTGCCGACGGGCTTGCAATAGGGGCGGAGCTGTGCTATACTGTCGGTGAAATCCGTCAATGGGAGTGATCCGCATGAATTTTCCCGAGCAATATATCCGCGCGACCGAGGAATATACCACCTTTGAACATTTCGTACCGGCGCCCTATCTGCGCCGCAGCTTTGCGGTCAGGCAGGGCGGCAAGGCGAGCCTGCTGATCTGCGGGCTGGGCTTTTATGAGCTGTATCTAAACGGCAGCCGCATCACGAAGGGGCGGCTGGCACCCTATATCAGCAACCCCGACGACATCGTGTATTTTGACCGCTATGAGGTGGAGCTGACCGAGGGCGAAAACGTCATCGGCGTGTGGCTCGGCAACGGGTTCACGAACAACCCCGGCGGGCATATCTGGGATTTTGACAAGGCGCGTTTCCGCGCCGCGCCGCAGATGGCGCTGCGGCTCGAATACGCCGACGCGGGCGAGGTCTGCGTGCTGGAAAGCGACACGCAGTGGCGCACCGCGCCCTCGCCGATCACGTTTGACGATTACCGTTTCGGCGAGCATTATGACGCCCGGCGGGAGCAGCCGGGTTGGTGCGCGCCGGGCTTTGACGACAGCGGCTGGCAGCCGGTGCGGCTGGCGCCGCCGCCGCGCGGCGAACGCCGCCTGTGCGAGGCGGAGCCGATCGACGTGGCGCAGGAGATCGCACCGGTGTCCGTCACCAAGGCGGGCGACGGCTTTCTGTATGATTTCGGCGTCAACACGGCGGGCGTCTGCCGCTTAAAGCTGAAGGGCACGGCGGGGCAGTGCGTCACGCTGGCGCACGGCGAACGGCTTGTAGACGGCGTGCCGGATATGATGAACATCTGGTTCCCCCGCGAGCACTGGGCGCGCGATCTGGCGCTCGTCCACAAGGATGTTTACACCGCCAGGGGCGACGGCGAGGAGACCTATGTCCCGACGTTTACCTACCACGGCTTCCGTTATGTGCTCGTGACCGGCATTACGGCGGAGCAGGCGACGCCCGGGCTGCTGACCCTGCTCGAGATGCACTCGCTGCTCGGGGAGCGCGGCGGCTTTTCCTGCTCGGATGAGACGGCGAACAAGCTGCAGGAGATGACCCGCCGCTCGGATCTGTCCAACTTCTACTATTTCCCGACCGACTGCCCTCAGCGCGAGAAAAACGGCTGGACGGCGGATGCCAGCCTGTCGTCTGAGCATGTGCTGCTGAATCTGGCGCCGGAAAACAGCTACCGCGAATGGCTGCGCAACATCGTCAAGGCGCAGACCGACCTCGGCGCGCTGCCCGGCATCGTGCCGACCGGCGGCTGGGGGCTGGATTGGGGCTGCGGCCCCGCGTGGGACAGCGTGCTGATCGAGCTGCCCTATCAGCTGTACCGCTATCGCGGCGACAAGGCGGTTTTGAAGGACTGCGCCGCCTCAATCCTGCGGTATCTGCACTACCTGACCACGCGGACGGACGAAAACGGGCTGCTCGCGATCGGGCTCGGCGACTGGTGCCCGGCGGGGAGAGGAACGGGCGACCCTGTTGCGCCGCTGGAATTTACCGATACCGTGGTCGCTAAAAGCCTTGCGGACAAGGCGGCGTTCATTTTTGACGCGATCGGCATGACGGAGCAGGCGGCGTTTGCCCGTGCGCTTTCCGTGCGCTTCCGCGCGGCAGTGCGGGCGCGGCTGATCGACCCTGACACGCTGATCGCGGCGGGTCACTGCCAGACGACGCAGGCGATGGCGCTGTATTACGGCATCTTTGAGCCGGGCGAGCGTCAGGCGGCGTTTGACCGCCTGATCGCCATGATCGAGGACAGGCAGGGGCATCTCGACGTCGGCGTGCTGGGCGCGCGGGTGCTGTTCCATGTGCTGACCGCGTTCGGACGCAGCGATCTGGCATTCACGATGATCGTGCGACCGGATTACCCGTCCTACGGCAACTGGATCGAGTGCGGCGCGACGACGCTGTGGGAGGAGCACCAGCCGAAGGGCGCGTTCGGCAATTCGCAGAACCACCATTTCTGGGGCGATATCAGCAGCTGGTTTATTCAGGCGCTTGCCGGCATCCGGCTCGATCCCCACCACATCGGCAAAATGGAGGTGGAGATCCGCCCGTCGTTTATCCCGCAGCTGACCCATGCGGAGGGCTTCCACATCGCCCCCGCCGGAAAGATCTCCTCGGCGTGGCGGCGGGAGGACGACGGCGGGATCACGCTGACTGTCGAGCTGCCCGAGGGGCTGCCCGGCCGCATTCAGCTGGAGAACGGCTTCACCTTTGACGACGGGCGCCCCTACTGCCCGGCGAAAAGCGGCACCTACCATATCCGCGCCGCGAAGTAACGGGCGGAAAAGACGCCGTAAAGCAGAGCTTCAGACCGGCACAGGATCGCTTTTGCGGTGCTGTGCCGGTCATTTTATCGGGGCTTGACAATTTTGCACTTGCCGCTTCTCTCGGTTTCGTTTCCTGTGCGCGGACAGGCGGCGATCAGACTGTCTATGCCGAGTTTTCGGTCACACAGTGAGAATACGGCTCTTCCACCCGGGGAACCCGGCGAATGTGCCGCCAAAAACAGCCGCCCCTGCCCGTCACTTTTGACGGACGGGAGCGGCTGTTCGATAAACGGGTGTTGATCCGGAAAGCAATTTCCCTATGCGTTTTCCTCTTTGGCTGTCTCCCTGCCGTAGCAGATTAAGGCTGATTCCCATCCGTCAGACGGACAGGGGCATACCGCCTGAGCAGCGCCCGTGTCTTACAACAGCTTACGATACGCAAAAATCTGTAGGGACAGACACATGAGCCGTCTGTACTGAATACATAATCCTTAATAAATAGGGCGTAAAATACGGGATCATAGCCTGCCTGAATGCCGGTGATCTGTGTCCATGACGTAAAGCAGCGCCTGAAAACGCCAACGGATGTCATGCCTGCGCATCCACAATAAAAATCACCGGCTCAATAAGCAGCCAAGCTGCGATAGCGAGAGGGAAATCAGCAAAAGCGCGAGTCCCATATGGATTCCTGCTTTTTGGGAAAACACCAAAAAGCAAACGGAGACCGCTATCCCCAGAACAGGAACCAGTAATAACAGAAGCCACTTGAAATTGAAAATGCAATTTTCCATTGTACTCCCCCGGTTCGCGATGCCGTTTATGTGATGGCGGCGTGAGGTCATACCCGCCGCACGAACGTTCCTGCCGCCCTTTTCCTACATGAGCGTGTGACTGGGCGGTTACAGGTCTTCCGCGTCAATATCCTTCCAGGCGGTATACATCATAAAGAAAACGTATTCAAAATCTTTCCATTCGATCTGGTGGGCGGCTCCCGAAATTTCTGCTATGCCCGCATTGCCAATATGAATCAATTCTTTTGGGTAGCTGCGCAGCGAGGATACACGAACAGATAGCTCATACCGCGGCTCATCCAAATGAATCAGCCCGCCGTTCCACCATTTCCCCACGCTCTCCGGTCCGAAAAACTGCGGCAGGAGCGGGGTGTGCATATATTCCTCCACAGTGGGGCATGTCTCAAAAAGCCTTTTGGAAACATGCAGTACCGGTACGGTGAGCTTAGGATGCGCCTCCTCCGTGCCCACCTTCTGAAACGCCATATAGGCTTTTAACAAGCCCAGCTCCCTGCATTTTTCCGCAGAAACGGGCAGGGCAAAAATATCCCCGATCGACCACGGACAGGCAAACGGCTTCCGCACCTTGATCCTTTTCGGGGACGGCATATCCCCCTGCAGCCTTTGCAGCCACTCCCGCTCGATTTGCTTCCGCTTTTTTGCTTCCGCCGGATCCTCAAAATATGCAGAGGGAGCGGTCAATATGCGGCACGCCTTTTCCTTTACCGATTCGACCAGCCGTCCGTATGTCCACTGTATCGCCGCCAACCCCAGCCAAAAATCCTCTGCGTCATCTTGGCTGTCAGCGGCAAGCAAATCTGCATAGTCTGCCAAAAGTCGCCGGGTCGCCTGCTCCGTTGTGTATCCCTCTCTCAGCAGATCCAAATATGCCGTTTTTACATCACCCGACAAATCATTGTCGAATATACCGGCTCCCCACGTTCCCATGTTATCCTCCCCTATGGGCACTGCACTGCTGCGGGCAATATTGTCCGCAGCGGTTATCGCGCTGATGCAGCCGTTCGTTTTTCGCAGGATCGCCCCTGCCGGCAGCCGATTCTCTATTGCTAAACATAAGCATACGCTTTGTCAGCGGCTATGTCAAGCTGACAAAAAACATCCCCTGCCCGTCATTTTTGGCGAACAGGGGCGGGACGCTTTCGGGGCTTGAAATTTGCCTGCCGCCGCAGTATAATAAGGATAAGTAATGTATACAGGGAGGTTGACAGTATGCCTTTTTCCGCCTATCTTGACGGCAAGCGTGCCGCCTGCCGTGCGCTTGTCGAAGCGCTCGGCAAGACGTTCCCCTATGTCAGCGTGCTCGGCACCGACGTAAAGGAGACCGCCTATCGCGTTGACCGCCGCTCTTCGAGTATCCGCGACGGCGAGGGAGAGTGCGGGTTTGTCGTGCGGCTGCACGACGGCGGCGCGTTTTATGAATACGCCTTTGACGCTCTGGATGACCCCGAGGCGCTTGCGGCGCACATTCTGACCGCAGTGCAGACGGACCCTGCGCTGGCGGACCGGGCGATCCGCTGTCCCGTGCCGGAGGATCCGGCGCACAGGGAGGACTATCTGCGCGAATCGGATTTTGATAAGTACAGCGATGCGGCGGTGCTGGATTTCTGCACCGGTCTGCGGGATCGTCTGCTCGAAATGGACGAGCGCTTTGTCAATGCCGTCATGATCATACGGCCCTATACGGTGTCGAAGCTGTTCATCAGCCGCAACCGCGAGTTGTCCCAGCATTACGGATGGGTTAACGGCTTTGCGGTGGTGCTGTGTCAGGACGGGCGCATGGTGCAGGCGCGGGAGGATGTCAACTCCCATCTGATGGCGGATCTCGTGCGCGATTTGCCGCTGCGCCTTGACCGGCTCGCCGACAAGGCGCGGCATCTGCTGAAGGCGACGCCGATCGAGCCGGGCGTATACGATGTCATCACCGACAGCTCCATCACCGGACTGATCGCCCACGAGGCGTTCGGTCACGGCGTCGAGATGGATCAGTTTGTCAAGGACCGCGCGCTTGCCAAGTACTGCGTGGGGCAGTATGTGGCGTCGCCGATCGCCAACATGCATGACGGCGCGGCAGCCACGCTCAGTGCCGCCTCCTACTTCTTTGACGACGACGGCATTCCGGCGCAGGATACGCAGATCATCCGCGACGGCATTCTGGTCGCGGGTCTGTCGGATCTGGCGTCTGCGGCGCAGCTCGGCACGCCGCCCACCGGAAACGGACGGCGGCAGTCGTTCAGCCACAAGGCATATGCCCGCATGACCAACACGTTTTTTGAGGCGGGAAAGGACAAGCTCGAGGATATGATCCGCTCGGTCAAGCACGGCTATATGCTGTTTGAGACGAACAACGGCATGGAGGATCCGAAAAACTGGCAGATCCAGTGCACGGCGGAATACGGCATTGAGATCCGCGACGGCAAGCTGACCGATCACTATGTCTCGCCGGTCGTCATGAGCGGCTTTGTGCCGGATCTGCTCAAGTCGATCTCGATGGTCTCCGACTGCTCCGAGGTCATCGGCTCCGGCTTCTGCGGCAAGGGCTATAAGGAGTGGGTGCGCGTGTCCGACGGCGGCCCGAATCTGAAAGTGAGGGTGAAGCTGGGATGAACACACTGATCCGACTGCTTAAAGAGAATACCGAGCTGACCGGCTACCGCGTGGCGGAGACAAAGGTCACGACCTATGAGCTGTTTTTCGTCCGGCAGAAGCTGGAGACGGTGCGTGCCACCGATACGGTGCAGACGGCGGTGACGGTCTATATCGACCACGACGGCAAGACCGGCGACTCGACGTTTACCGTGTATGCGTCCATGACGCCGGAGGAGATCCGCGCGGGCATCCGCACGGCGGCTTCGCGGGCGCGGCTCGTGAACAACGAGCCGTATACGCTGCCCGAGGGCGGCGTGCTCAACGAGGCGATCCCCTCCGATCTGGCGGACGAGGATCCGAAAGCGCTGGCTGCCCGCATTGCGGATGCGGTCTTTGCGGCGGAGACGGGGGAGGGCGTGTCGATCAATGCGACCGAGATCTTCCTGACCCGCGAGACCGTGCATGTGATCAACAGCCGCGGCGTGGATAAAACGCAGGTGCGCTGCCGCGGCATGATCGAGGCGATCCCGACGTTCACCGAAAACGGCGAGTCGGTCGAGCTGTATGAGGCATACCGGTTTACCGATTTTGACCCCGCCGCCGTCACGGCGGAGATCGGCAGCCGTGTGGAAGAGGTCGTGCTGCGCCACCGCGCGCAAAAGCCGCAGACGCCGATGACGGCGGATGTCGTGCTGCGCCCGCATGAGATCCTCGACCTGATGAACGTGCTGACCAATGATCTGACCTACGGCGCCGTCTATATGCAGTCGGCGCTGCACCATAAGGGCGACCGGCTGCAGGAGGGCGGCGACCGGCTGCAGGTGACGCGCTGCGGTGCGCTGCGCGGCAGCACGGCGTCGTCGCTGTTTGACGCCGACGGCGTCACGCTGACCGATACGACGCTGATCCGCGACGGCGAGGTTGTCGGCTATTTCGGCTCGCATCGCTTTGCCTCCTATCTGCATGAGCCGGAGACGGGCGACCTGCCCTGTGTCCGGCTCGGCACCGGCTCGCTGACCGCGGCGGAGCTTGCCAAAAAGCCGTATGTCGAGTGCGTCTCCCTGTCCGGGCTGCAGGTGGATCTGTACAACGACTACATCGGCGGAGAGATCCGGCTCGCCTATCTGCACGAGGGCGGGCAGGTCAAGCCGCTGACCGGGATCACGATGAGCGCCAAGCTCTCTGAGGTGCTGTCGGCGCTGCGCCTGTCGGATACCGAAACGGTGTATCAGTCCTACGCCGGGCCGGATCGGCTGCTGATGAAGCAGATCGCGCTGCTGTAAACGAATACATCCCCCGGCGGCGGGCATATTTCCCGCCGCCGGGGAGGGAAAAGTGAAAAAAAGCCGCAAAACCCCTTGACAAATGCACGGTGGTTTGGTATACTAACCTACGTTGCCGCTATGGACGCTTAGCTCAGCTGGTAGAGCTTCCGCTTGACGTGCGGAAGGTCGGGGATTCGAGTTCCTCAGCGTCCACCATACAAAACCGCCGTGATGAAAATCACGGCGGTTTTTGCTTACGGTTTTTCGATCATTCCGTGCTTTTTCAGCATGTTCCGTGTAAAGTCAAGCAGTTCTGTTGCCCCCTCGTCAAGCCGTGCCTCCGTGGGATCGTCCAGAATATCCCGCCAGACGCGGATATCATAGCCCACCTCATTTCCCATTTGCAGAAACGGCTC
>CAKUMQ010000091.1 GCA_934667845.1 uncultured Eubacteriales bacterium
CCCGCGACCTCTCCGGTGCTGAGTAAAGGAATTGCCGGCAGCCATAAAATTCAGGGTATCGGTGCCGGATTTGTTTCTGATGTACTGGACACCAAGATCTACGATGAGGTCATTCCCGTAGAGAACGAGGATGCCTTACCAAAGAAGAGTGGAAACAGCTCAGCGATCGCATATTCCTTACTCTCCGTCCTACCCAGCATCCTGTCGCGATGAAGTTCATCAAGACGCCGGAAGAGTTCGACGCGATCCCCGGCATTGAGTTCTGCCAGAATAAGGCCTCAACCTGCAAGCTGATCGGCATGGCCGCTCACTTTCAGGGTACCTTTGGCCTCACGCCCGACCACTTCTCAGGCTACTACTGTGCAATGAACAACGGCTGCATGGAAGTCAATCAGGAATTTCTTGACGGCGCTATCCTCTACAAACAGCCCACCCCGTGGCATCACAAGCAGGAGGACGCGATAAAGCACATCAAGTCCAACCTCGAAGTGCTCCCCGAAACTCCGTACGTCGGCATTGTCTGCTCATCTCTGTGCAACTGCCCCATCGAAGAACCCGATGTCATCTGCCTCCAGCTTCCCACTCAGGCCGCGTTCCATTTGCTGGCCTGCTATGTTGAGACCGATTGGCAGAAGCTCGAGTTCCCGTTCAGCGGTGAGTCCAACTGCGCAGACACTTGGATGCGCACCATGAAGGAAGGCAAGATCGGTCTGTCCCTCGGCTGCCGCGGTGACCGTGCCACCGGTGCTCTCGCATATGGCGATGTCCGCGTCACCATGACTACCGAGCAGCTGCTGAAGGCTCTCGACGGCTGCGATACGGTTGAGAAGAACAACATTCTCTATCCGTACAACCCGACCTGCCTCTACAAGTCCGCGTTCTGATCCCCGCTCAAGCCAGAACCGTATTACTGCCTCCGATACTTCTCGGAGGTAGCTTTCATATATGCTGCACAAAAACATCATACCGTCGTCTTTGACGGTTTGCGCGCTTGCTTTTTGCTGGTGCAGATGTTAATATAGTAAAAATCAATAAGCTCTTTTATGCCGTTCAGGAAGTGAGGGATACGGTGGATAATTACGTTCATACTCTGGAGTCATGCACGCTCAACTTTGCCTTCTCCGCGATAAGCGGAAAGTGAAAGCCATATATTCTCTGGTACCTTCACAGTACTCCCAACGGTGTTTGCTGGTACGGTGAGCTCAAGCGCCTTGTGCCGTATGACATCTCACACAAGATATTCACCCAGCAGCTTCAGGAGCTTGAGTCCTACAACGTTATCAAGCGCACCGAGTACGATGAGAAGCCCAAGCGCGTGGAATATTCGCTGACAGAGGAAGGCCGTCTGCTCATTCCTGTCATTCTGTATATGCGCGACTGTGGCGTCCTTGCAAATCACGAGTGCCCGCCCGATGCCATAAAGCGCTCACATGGCGATCTCGGCGAGAGCGTCATCAAATACGGATATACCTCCGAAGCGCTCGGCAAATCCGTCAATATAGAGTTTCAGTATGCCAAATTGGAAGACGGCTCAGAGCCGTCTGACAGCGTTGAAAACAATTGAACAAAAAACCTCGATCTGCATTTGCAGACCGAGGTTTTTTCAGCTTGTCAAAGAGCAAGTTGTCAAATCAAGCCGGAACAGTTAATCCAGTATTCTCTTCACCTGTTCACGCACTATCGTCGACAGCGCCTCGATCCGTGCCTCTTCTGCTTTTATCTTTGGGTGCTGCTCAAAGCTGAAATCGCGCAGTGCCTCAACATCCTGATGTATATCATCTGTCAGCATTCCTCTCGCGGTTGAATTGAAGTCAGCACCAAAACGCGGAGCGCATGTGCCAATGCACCAGTCTGTATTTTTCAGTTGGTCAATATCCATATCAAACAGCAGGCTGCGGTTGTTGTCAAACACCGGTGCCATCCGTATTACAGACATTGTGTCATTATCTATGAGCGCTCCGAAATTGCCGAGGTGCCTGTCAGTGTTGAGTATCAACGCGTCGAGCACGCACATTCTGCGGAAGCTGTCACCGGAGCCTATCGATGTAAAATAATTGAGCATGGCGGAGACAGAGCGCTCACCCTTTGGCAGAAGGTCATGTGCTTTAGCAAGCCCGGCTTTCTCGCTCGTGAACAGTGCGCACTTGCTTATCAGCTTATCGTGATAGTACGCGATGTCATAAGGCACATAGTCCATGTGCAGCTTCTCTGCAAGCTGGCACGAAAGATATTCCGACAGCGGCTCTATCTCAAACGTCGCACTTCCGCTTTTGTAAAGCATGATCCGCCCGTTTTCCCGTACCCAGCATTTCGCAAAATATCCATCCGTCCCAAACTCGGGAGATGTCGTCGAAAAGCTTGTACTCCCAATGCGTCCATCGAAAGCTGCCGCAGCAACAAGCTCGTCGAACTCGTTTTGGTACAGTGAAACATCCTCCCATTCGAGTGGAGAAGTCTCCGGCTTCACCCAGAACGTATCATTGAGTGAAAGCGCGTGGGTGACATTCAAAAAGCCCTCAAGGTCGTTGCAGTTATATCTCTCAAGAAGCTCTGTGATGTGCTTGCGGTGCTTCGGTGCTTGTCTGCCCGTCAGGTAGTCTGTAAGATTATAATATCCGCACGGGCGCAGCTCGGTATACCATTCATGCTCGCTGCACTCGACTTCGTCAAACTCATTGCGTCTGCACGAGAACGCAAGCCATGCGGAATCTTTATTCATGAGAATATAGTTCACAGGCACACCTCCTTTGGCAGTCTATCGGCTCTATGTATTTTACCATGCTTCTCACACAGTCACAAGAGAATAATGCTCGGATATGTGTTTCTCATAAGCGACCAGAGAAATCAATTCATTATATTCTTTAGGAAATTCATGTAGTTTCATGCAGTGCCTCCATTTTCGGATAACTTTTTACCTTTCGGCGATCTGCAGCGGTTCTTCCTCATGCCGCTTGATATGCCATGTGGCCAGTGCAAGACGTCCGGCAAGAGATTCCCAGAGGGAAATCCCCAAACGTCTTTTTGCTGCACTTGAAAAATCAGGCTATAAGTGTTTCCCGATATTCCATCAGGCACCTGATAAACTCTCTACTCGCCAGCGGCAGTGTGTTCTTGTCCTTTGTGACAATGCCCATCGTACGGATGATAGCCGGTTCAATAGGCAGCATCACCACATCATAGTTCGTCTTATTCAGCACAAGTTCCGCCAAGATGGAAACGCCCAATCCCTGTTCCACCATAGATAAGATGGAATAATCGTCATGGACACGCAGCTTAACATTAGGGGTAATGCCCGCCGCTCGAAATGCTTCCAGCGGTTCGCTGTACGCCCCTTCCTCCAGCATCAAAAACGGTTCCTCTGCTAAGTCCTCAAGTACCATTGACTTTTTCTCGGCCAGCGGATGATGCTTCGGCAGCACCGCACGGAATTCGTCGGATTTGATTGTTGTCGTTTCCATGCCTTTTACTGCGTTCGGATTGACAAAACCGAAATCGACGGCTCCGATCCGCACCCACTCCGGGATGGTCGTGTAATCTCCCTGATGCAACACAATTTGAATATTCGGATGTTCCTGCCAGAATGCACGAATGACCCCCGGCAGCCAGTGGCAGGACACACTGGAAACCGTCCCGATCCTCACAATACCTGAGTCCAGTCCTCGAATTTCGTCTGCTGTACAGCGCATGGCTTTGTATTGCAGTACAGAGTTTTGAATGGATGGATACAGCCGTTCGCCCTCCGGCGTCAAGCGTATTCCATAACGAGAGCGGTACAAAATCTTGATGGATAACTCTCTTTCTAATGACGCAACCATCTGACTGAGGGCAGGCTGCGTATAGCCCAGCAGCTCTGCCGCTTTTGTAAAGCTGCCGACCTCTATGACTTTCAGAAGTGCGATGTACCTTTCCATTTTTTCAAATAACCTTTCTGCATATTTGGATAAAAAACATCAATTTTTCTTATTCAGCTATTTAGTATATAATGAAACCCAACAAGATACAAGAGGCAACAGATTATGAAAACAAAGCTGTTTTTTGATGGGGCAAAAAGCGCCCTTCCTATTTGTTTGGGTTTAATTCCTATCGGCATTTCCTACGGTCTGCTGGCAATGCAGGCAGGATTAACGCAGCTTGAAACCGTGTTAATGTCGGTATTAGTGATGGCCGGTTCTTCCCAGCTAATGGTCGTAGGTATGATTGGCAAAGCCACGGTACTTGCTATGATTGCAGCCGTGTTCTTTGTGAATCTACGGCATTTGGTGATGAGCAGTGCTGTTATGAGCCGCATGGAGCCCACGCCGCTGGGCATGAAACTGCTGAGTGCCTTTTCCCTCTGTGATGAGTCCTTCGCCCTGTTCGCCCTGTTCTCCCTATCCAGCAACCGCAGCGCCGCCTATCTGCTGGGAGCCAACACCGCGCTGTACGGCACATGGGTACTGGCATCCGTGCTGGGTGTTGTGATTGGACAATTCTTGCCGGAGGTGGTAGCTAAGAGCTTTGGCGTGGCGTTTTACGCCTCGTTCATTGCACTGCTGATGCCAAATGTGCAGAAGTCCCGCAGGGTCGCTCTGTTGGTACTGCTGGCCGCTGGGATGAACACGGTGCTGCAGCTTTTTCTGCCCGTCAGCTGGGCGGTGATCCTGTCTATGGTGATCAGTGCCGCGATTGGGACATTTTTTGTGGAGGCAGCGAATGATGAGCAGGCTTGATATATTCCTACTGATTTTCGGTATGGCGGTTGTCACATACATTCCCCGCGCCCTGCCTGCTTTTCTGATGGATAAGCTGACGCTGAGTAAGCGGGGCGAAAATTTCCTTTCACTGCTGCCCTATACGGCATTATCTGCCCTGATTTTTCCCGGCGTGTTCTCCGTAGATGCAGAACATCCGTTGTTTGGTGCTGCAGGCGCTGCAATTGCGGCAGTACTGGCGCTGAAAAAGTGTTCACTCATTGTCTGCGTCCTCGCAGCCGTTGCTGTGAACTGCGTACTATATTTGATTTTTTAGAAAGGCTGGTATGATTTATGAAGCAATATGTTGTAGATGCTTTCACCGACAGAGTTTTTGCGGGCAATCCCGCCGCTGTCTGTGTGATGGACAAGTGGCTGGATGACCGCACCATGCAGAATATTGCCATTGAAAACAATTTATCCGAAACGGCTTTTGCTGTTAAGGAGGGCAGCGCTTACCATCTACGCTGGTTCACACCGGGCGGCGAGGTGGAGCTATGCGGTCATGCAACGCTGGCGACTGCCTATGTCATTACACACTTTGTAGAACCAGAACTGAAATCCGTGGCATTTGACACGCTGAGCGGTCGCCTGACGGTAGAAAAGCAGGATGATCTGTTGAAGATGGATTTTCCGTCCTTTCAGTTAAAGGCTGTCCCGGTGACGGAACAAATGATAGAGGCGCTGGGTGTCAAACCTGTTGAGGCTTACTACGGCGCAGATATGGTCTGCGTTCTGGAAAATGAGGAGCAGGTACGGAATGTACATCCAAACCAAGAGCTGATCCGGCAGATGGATGGTGTGTGCTTCCACATTACCGCACAGGGCAGCAAGTATGATTGCGTGACCCGCAGCTTTGCACCGAAATGCAATGTAGCAGAAGACCCCGTCTGCGGGCGAGGACATTGCCATGTCATTCCTTACTGGGCGGGTAAGACAGGAAAAACAGAGTTTACGGCGTATCAGTCATCTGCCCGCGGCGGTGTACTGTATTGCAGCTATGCCGGTGAGCGTACCGTGCTTCGCGGGAAAGCGGCATTGTTCGCCGAGTCGGAAATTTATGTTTGAGGAATGAGGTATTATTAAGAAAGTTGACCGCCAATCAGCCAAACACTACTTTTGGCAGGAAATCTGTGATGGATGGCATTTGCTGGAACGGGATGACCTGAGTATTATCGCAGAGAAAATGCCGCCAAATACCTCGGAGGATATGCACTACCATAGAAAAGCAAGACAGTTTTTCTACATTCTCTCCGGGCAGGCAACGATGCAGTTTTCCGATGGCTCTCTACTGCTGAACACAGGCGATGGTGTGGAGATTGAACCGGGTCAGGCGCACCAGATGTGTAACTGCTCCGATACGGAAATCGAGTTTTTGACCGTTTCCATGCCAAAATCACACGGAGACAAAATCTTTGTATTAGCAGATATTTAGTGCGCAAAATTTCCTTGTGCGCTAAATGATATAATAGCTTGGGATCATCTCAGAAGCCAAAGCCCGGCACTGTGCAAGTGCCGGGCTTTGACTATTTTTTGTAGTTCACGATCTGCTCAAGCGGATAGAGCAGAGCTTTCTTGGCGCGTTACAATGGCTACTCGCATGGCAACATCTAAGAGTTTCTATTTCAAATCACCTGAAATCGGGTCCATTTCTGTGACTTCAGCCGCCAGATGAAAATCGCGCCGCGGAAAACAAGGTCAATACTCATACCTACCGCAACGCCTATGACGCCCCAGCCGAGCCACATGCCGAACAGCGCTGAGAAGAACAGCCGCGCAGCAATGGTCAGTGTGATGGATACGATCATAGTAAACTTCACATCCCCGGCGGCACGCAGTCCATTTCCAAGCGAACCGGCGAAGGGGGATGCTAACCCGTTAAAGATATTATTGATCAGCACCAGCCAGATCACAAGCTCCTTTGCCTCTGGTGAGATGGCGGAATATCGGACGATCAGCGGCGTGACGACAAAGATCAGAGCGTTCCACAGGACGGACAGCACCAACGTTAGTTTGTTGAGCTTTATGAATAGGATAAGATTTGCTTGGCCGGTTATGTAGTCTTACAGCTTTGTGCCGGACTGCTTGCCGATATATTCTTCGATCATATAAGAATATTTAAGCATGAACTGCGTGTTGAAATCATCCAGGTCAATGCCGGTCATCGCCGCGATCTTCTGCTTGCGGTAGGAAAGCGTGTTGCGGTGCAGAAACATTTCCGACGCCGTCGCGGCACTGTTGAAGCCGTTCTTCGCAAGGCAGCCGAGAGTTTCGTACAGTTGGCTGCCGTTCTGCTTGTCATACTCCATGAGCTGGAGAAGTGCCGGGTGGCAGTAAAAACCGACCTTGCGGCTTTGCGCCACATTGTTTATAAGGTCGTAGAGCGCCACGCTTTTGTATTCATACAGGTTCTCCGGCAGGTTCAGCAGGCTGTTCAATTCTATGGCTTTCACCGCCTGCTCATAGTAATACCTCATAGATGTCACCGTGGAGAACGGGTTGCTCACGCCGCAGATAAGATGCTCATGCTCGCACAGTGACAGAAGCTTGCTCATATCCTCCTCCGCAAGCGCCGGGGCATCATCCGAAAGGCCGAAGAGAATGACCATCACCTTGTTGTAATATACGTATCTCTCGCGCGGGAACATTTGCCGCAGCGTGCGCGGCATATCATCCTTGACATAGTTTGTCCCCTGGAAGAACCGCGGCTTCAC
>CAKUMQ010000092.1 GCA_934667845.1 uncultured Eubacteriales bacterium
AGCCGCTGAAGATCTGGGGACATGTGGAAAACGGCGTGATCGTCGAGGCCGACTCCCCCGCTTTTACGGCACAGTGACTGCGCGTACCGGTCAGCGACGGTCATTTTGCCGCCGTATTCTGCCGCTTTACCGACAAGCCGACCAAGCAGGAAATCCTCGACACCTGGGCATCGTTCAAAGGCAGAGCGCAGGAGCTTGACCTGCCGAGCGCGCCCAAGCAGTTCCTCCACTATTTCGAGGAGCCGGATATGCCGCAGACGCGGCTGCACCGCGACCTTGAGGGCGGCATGGCGATCTCGCTCGGCCGTCTGCGCGAGGACAGCCAGTATGACTACAAGTTTGTCGGTCTTTCCCACAACACCCTGCGCGGAGCCGCGGGCGGCGGCGTGCTGCTCGCCGAGCTGCTCTGCGCCGAAGGCTATATGGATTGATCCGCGAAGAAAAAGGAGGCTGCCGTTATGTCAAAACCGACCGTATTCACCGGCGCGGGCGTGGCACTGGTCACGCCGATGCACCCAAACGGTCAGGTCAACCACGAAAAAATGGCTGAGCTGATCGACTGGCAGATCGCCGAAGGCACCGACGCCATTCTCTCCTGCGGCACGACAGGCGAAAATGCCACCCTGTCCATCGAGGAGCATCTGGCGGCGCTGCGCACCGCCATTGACGCGACCGCACACCGCGTGCCGCTGATCGCCGGTACCGGCTCGAACGACACCGCATTTGCCATCAACACCAGCCGCGAGGCAGAGGCTATGGGCGCGGACGCCGTTTTGGTGGTGACGCCCTATTACAATAAGACCTCTCAGCGCGGTCTGATGGCGCACTATCGCGCCATTTCCGAGGCGATCCCCCATACGCCGATCATTCTGTACAACGTCCCCTCCCGCACCGGCGTCAACATCAAGCCGGAAACGGTGGCGGCGCTCTACCGCGAGCTGCCCAACGTGGTCGGCATCAAGCAGGCCAACGGTGATTTGTCCTCCGTGGCGCAGATCGCCGCGCTGTGCGACATCGACATCTACTCGGGCAATGACGATCAGATCGTCCCCATTCTGTCGCTCGGCGGCAAGGGCGTGCTGTCCGTGCTGTCCAATGTAGCGCCGCGCGAGACGCACGACATCTGCGCCGCCTGGTTTGCAGGCGATCCGGACAGGAGCCGCCGCCTGCAGCTTGAGTGGCTGGATCTTGCGAACGCGCTGTTCTCCGACGTCAACCCCATTCCGGCCAAGGAGGCGCTGAACCTGATGGGCAAAGCGGTCGGCAACTGCCGCCTGCCGCTGTATCCCATGGAGGAACGCGCCCGCGCCGCTCTCGCCTCTGTTCTGGAGGCTCACCATCTGCGATAAGGAGTCCTTTTCCATGACAAAAATTCTACTCTCCGGCTGCTTCGGCAAAATGGGCCGCGTCATCGCCGACTGCGTGCAGGGACGCGACGACTGCACGATCGTCGCCGGTATTGACATTTCGACCGGCACGGCGGCTTTTCCCGTGTTTTCCTCCTTTGCCGACTGCACAGCCGAGGCGGATGTCGTGATTGATTTTTCCCATCCGTCCTGTCTCTCGCCGCTTCTGGAATACTGCCGCGCTCACCATCTGCCCGCCGTGATCGCCACGACCGGTTTTTCTCCCGAGCAGGTGACCGCCATCCATGCCGCGGCGACGGCTATCCCGATCTTCTTCAGCGCTAACATGTCCATCGGCATCGCCATGCTGACCGCGCTCGCCAAAAAGGCGGCGGCTGTGCTTGGCACCGATTTTGACATTGAGATCGTGGAAAAGCACCACAATCAGAAGCTGGATGCCCCCTCCGGCACCGCTATGATGCTGGCGGATGCGCTGAAAAGCGTGCGCGAGGGGCAGACCGAGTATGTCTTTGAGCGCCATTCCGTGCGGCAGAAGCGCCGCACGGAGGAGATCGGCATTTCCTCCGTGCGCGGCGGCACCATTGTCGGCGAGCACGATGTGATCTTTGCGGGTCACGACGAGGTCATCACCCTCTCCCACTCCGCCCAGTCGAAGGAAATTTTTGCCGTCGGCGCCGTCAATGCCGCCCGCTTCCTCGCGGGACAGGCGCCGGGGCTGTATGACATGACCGCCCTGATGGCGTAAACACAGGCAAACAGATGCCGTCCGTCAAAAGACCTGTACCGGAGCGCTGCTCCGGTACAGGTCTTTCGCTTACCGATACGGGCTGACGCGATTTTCCGCCCTGGCGATTGACGGAAAAGCAAAACTATGCTATACTACCCAAAGCGAAGGGTCAGGTAGATCCGGTTTGGTCCGGAACAACTGCTTTTGCGTGCGCCTTAGCCCGATTGCCGTACTCTTCCGAGCCTTTTTTCGGAAGAGTATTTTTGTACGGCGGTGATTTCGGTGGTCAGGCAGGGCACCTTTTTTGCCGCAAGCGGTAAAAAAGACATCCCGGCAAACGGTTCCACAAACCCGTAAACGGAAGGAGCGCGGTAAAATAACCATGAAAAAAATGATAAGCCGGCTCCTTTGCCTGCTCCTGCTGCTCACGCTTTGCGGCTGCACGCCCTTTCAGACCGTGGACCTTCAGGGCAGCACAGACATTCCCGAGGACGGCATCATCTCCGCAGATCTGCTTGACGATCTGAAAGCAAACAACGCCGTCGCGGTCTTTGCCGGGGAATCCAACGGCTATCACTATGAGTGGACACTGTTCGGAAGCGATATTTTCACCGTGCAGCCCCTCAACTTAAAGGCGGAGATCCGACCGGAGGGGGAGCTCTCCTTCACAGTGCGTCTTTTCAACACTGCCGATACCGTCAGCTCCGCCGTCCTGTCGGTGCGGCAAAAAACGGTCTGGAATGCACAAAACGCGACCGTATACAGAGAGGGTACAGTCTGCGCCTCCGCCACCATCACCGGAACCGATGTGTCGGTGATCAACTTCTCGGTATCGGATCTGCAGGGTGTCTATACGGTCAAAGCCGGGGCGCAGAACACTGACGGCGAACCGGAGAGCGCCGCAGACCGGACGACGACCGACCGCCCGTATTCCGACGGCAAAACCACCGGCCGCGACAAATATCAGACCGATCCCGTCCCGGAGGGCAAGCCGATGCCGGCAGAGCCGGAGGATCGGTCGGTAAACGAAGACAAGCCGCTCACCTGTACATTTTCTATCGAATGCACGACGATACTGAACAACCTCTCTCAGCTTAAGTCGGAAAAGCTGGAGGTGCTCCCGAAAAACGGCATTATTCTCCCCAAACAGACCGTCACCTTCTTCGAGGGCGAATCGGTCTACGACGTTTTACAGCGGGTGTGCCGTGAAAACGGCATACACATGGAAGCCTCCTTTACCCCTCTCTACAACAGCGCCTATGTGGAGGGGATACACAATCTGTATGAATTTGACTGCGGCAGTCTCTCGGGCTGGATGTACCGTGTGAACGGATGGTATCCGAACTACGGCTGCTCGCGCTATGCGCTTGCCGACGGAGACACCGTCGAATGGCGCTATACCTGTGATCTCGGAAAGGATGTCGGACGTGACTAGCTCAGCAGCGAAGCGGACAGATGAATTTATTCGCGTCCATCCGACGGTGAATCTGCTGTATTTTGCCTTTGTCCTCGGGTTCACCATGTGCCTGCGCCATCCGGTATTCCAGCTCATCTCCCTCGCCTGCGGCATCGTATACAGCGTGCAGTGCGAGGGAAAAAGCGGCGCGCTTTTCGGCCTGAAATACGCTTTCCCTCTGATCATACTGACCGCGCTGATCAATCCCGCGTTCAATCATGAGGGCGTGACCGTTCTCGCCTATCTCCCGCTCGGCAACCCTCTGACGCTGGAAAGCATTCTCTACGGCATTTCCGCCGGTCTGATGCTTGCCTCGGCGCTGATCTGGTTTTCCCATGTAAACCGCGTGCTGTCCTCCGATAAGCTCGTCTATCTGTTCGGCAGGGTGCTGCCGTCTCTGTCTCTTCTGCTCAGCATGACGCTGCGATTTATTCCGCGTTTTCACACACAGATCGAAACCGTGCGGGAGGCGCAGAAAAGCCTCGGCGTCGATACCGAAAACGGCTCTCTTTTGCAGAGGATCAAAAGCGCTCTCCGCGTTTTTTCCGTTGTGGTCACCTGGTCACTGGAAAACGCCATTGAAACCTCCGACAGCATGAAAAGCCGCGGCTACGGTACCGGCAGACGGACAGCCTATGCCCTCTACCGCTTTGAGGAACGTGACCGCACGCTCCTGATCACCGTGCTGGCTGTCGGCTTATTTGTGTTTTTCGGCTCGGTCGCCGGCGGAACGGCATTCCGGTTTTATCCGCGTCTGCGGTCGGCTGCCCTGACCCCGCTGAATATCCTTTTACAGGCCGCTTTCGGCGTCTTATGCCTGATCCCTGTCATACTCAACCGAAAGGAGGCGGCTGCATGGAAAGCTATTCGCTCAAAAATGTGAGCTTTTCCTATCCGGAAGCGACCGAAAAAGCGCTTGACGGGATCACGCTCTCTGTAGAAGCGGGCGGCTTTCTGGTGCTGTTCGGCACCTCCGGCGGCGGCAAGTCCACCCTGCTCCGGCTTTTGAAGACCGCACTCGCCCCCCACGGCCTGCTGTCGGGTCAGATCGACTTTTTCGGGCAGGAGCTGGCGCAGATCGACAGCAGGACGCAGGCGGAAAAAATCGGCTTTGTCAGCCAGTCTCCCGACAACCAGATCGTTTGCGATAAGGTCTGGCACGAGCTGGCATTCGGGCTCGAAAGCCTCGGCGCTCCGCAAAGCACCATACGGTCGCGTGTCGCCGAGATCTCCGCATTTTTCGGAATCGAGGAATGGTTTTCCCGCGATGTCAAAGAACTGTCCGGCGGGCAAAAACAGCTTCTTGTTCTCGCTTCCGTGATGGTGATGAACCCCGATGTGCTGATTCTGGACGAGCCGACTTCTCAGCTGGATCCGATCGCCGCCTCCGAATTTGCCGGTATGCTCGCCAGGATCAACCGCGAGCTCGGCACCACGGTCATTCTTGCCGAGCACCGTTTGGAGGAGGTGATCCCCTACGCCTCCCAAGCCGCCGTAATAGACAAAGGACGCCTGCTCTGCGTCGATACACCCGGCGGGATCGGGCAGCGACTGGCGGAAAGCCGCCACCCCATGCTCGCCGCCATGCCCGCCTCCGTTCGGCTCTGGGCAGCTCTGGACGGCGAAAGCACCCCCTGTCCTGTCACGGTCAGGGACGGCAAAGACTTTTTCCTGCATTATGCCGCCGTCCACGCCTTTACCGAGTACCGCAAAGCTCCCCCGGCATTTGGCGCGTCCGTTTTATCCGCCGAAAAGGTATGGTTCCGGTATGAAAGAGAGGAAAACGACGTTGTAAAGGATCTCTCCTTTACACTGCATTCCGGTGAATTCTATGCCCTTCTCGGCGGAAACGGCGCAGGAAAAAGCACGGTGCTCAAGCTGTTGTCCGGCATCTGCACACCCCAGCGGGGAACGATATCCTGTGACGAAAAGATCGGCGTTCTTGTACAGGATCCGCAGTCGCTTTTTGTCAAAAAAACCGTCGCCGAGGATCTGTCCTCGGTTTTTCCGCCGCACACGCCCCGGAACGAAATGGCGGATCGGCTCCGCTCGGTCTGCGCACTGTGCGGCATTGCCCATCTGCAGGACCGGCACCCGTTTGACCTGTCCGGCGGAGAAATGCAGCGCGCCGCTTTGGCAAAGATCCTGCTGACGGATCCCTCTGTCCTTCTGCTGGATGAGCCGACAAAGGGGATGGACGCCGCCTTCAAGCGTCGGTTTGCCGCCATTCTCCGTCAGCTTTTGAATAATGGTCATGCGGTATTGATGGTCAGTCACGACGTCGAATTCTGCGCGGAATACGCCGACACGCTCGGGCTGCTTTTTGACGGCTCCGTGACCGCTGCCGGTGCGCCGTGCGACATTTTGTCGGACAATCATTTCTATACCACCGCCGTAAACCGCATGGTCAAGCCGCTTCTGCCGCATACCGTAACCGTAAACGGCGTTTTGCGTTCGTTCGGGAGGGAAACGGAGGACGGTACCGCGCCGGAAAGCGTATTGCCCGCTGTCGACCGAAAGCCTGCGCCCCGTAAGGCGGCGGAGGCGAAACCGCTTTCGCCTTTCCGAAAGATCGCGGCAGCCTTTTTTGCCGTGTGCAGCATTGCCGTTTTTCTGTATGCCGCATCCGTAACGGATCTGACCGGTCTTATCTCGTCATCCGGCATAACCCAAAGCGGAAAGACCGAGCTTACCATATACGGCATACTGATCCTATCCCTGCTTGGCTTCATTCTCTGTATCGGCAGAAAAAGTAAAACGGAAGCCTTGCAGCAAATGCCGGAGAAAAAAAGGAAGCTCACCAAAAGGACCGCTTTTGCCTGCTTTGTCATTCTCCTGCTGATTCCTCTGACCGTCTTTTCGGGCGTGTTCTACTTCGGCAGCAACAGCTACGGCCCCGTATCCGTCGCCGTGCTTCTGGAGTGTATGCTGCCGTTCTTTCTGGTCTTTGAGGGCCGCAGACCGAAAGCCAGAGAGATCGTCGTCATCTCCGTTTTATGTGGGCTCGGCGTCGCCGGCCGCGCCGCATTTTTTATGCTGCCGCAATTCAAGCCCGTCATGGCACTCACCATTATCGCCGGGGTTGCGTTCGGCGGCGAATCGGGATTTATGGTCGGGGCTGTCTCCATGCTCGCCTCCAACGTCCTGTTTTCTCAGGGACCGTGGACGCCTTATCAGATGTTCGCGATGGGCATCGTCGGCTTCCTCGCCGGGATCCTGTTCCGCAAGGGACTCCTCCGGCGCACGACCCTCCCCCTTTGCCTGTTCGGCGCACTTTCCGCCGTGCTGATCTACGGCGGCATCATGAACCCCGCCTCCGTGCTGATGTGGACACCGGCATCCTTCAGTGCAGAAACGGTGCTCGCTTCCTACCTTTCCGGCTTTCCGATGGATCTGATCCAGGCAGTAGCCACGTTTATTTTTCTGGCACTGTTTGCCGATCCTCTGCTGGAAAAGCTCGACCGGATCAAGGTGAAATACGGTCTTGTGGAATGACCCGCATGACCGTCGGCATTTCCCGGGCGCCGAAACGCCGTCTGAAAGCGGCGTTTCGGCGCTTTGATCCGTCGGCATCCCCGCCGCAGACCCATCGCCCGCCCTTTGCGGATGAAAAGTTTTCCGTTCAAGCAGATTTTTTCCGAAAAAGCCCTTGACTTTTTCAAAAAAGCGGGTATAATAGTCTTGTTCCAAAGACATTGCGGAATTGTGTAATGGTA
>CAKUMQ010000093.1 GCA_934667845.1 uncultured Eubacteriales bacterium
TAAAGCCGATATATTCGAGCGAGTCACCCGCAGTGGCTGCGGCGGAAACCGTGCTGCCGGAGAATTTTTCCGCGATATTATAGGTGGGGATCTCCGCCAGCAGGTCGTTGGCTCCGGATACGGTCGTGATGTCGAGAATTCCCCCGGCGATGTCCTTGACGCGGTCGATCTCCGAAACCTCCGTCATACGGAGGGAGGAGATCGCCGGGGCGCCCTGGCGGTAGCCGGCGTTGGCGATCAGCTCGACGGTGTTGTTTTTATATTCGGCAAAGGTGTAGGCGCCGCTGCCGAGCGGGGCGGTATCCTTTTCGTGGATGGTGTCCAGTGCGCCGCGGGTGAAGCCCATCCGGTTCTGCGTCAGATCAAACGCCTCGGTGCTGCCGTAGTAGTGCAGCGGGGCGATATAGACATTCAGCAGCGTGTACAGCTCCTGTTCGGTCAGGGAGTCAAGCGTGACGGAGATGCTGCGTTCATCCAGACGGCGGATGCCGCTGATCGTACTGCAGTCCACTCCGGCGCTGTCGGGGTCAAGCGCGCCGAATGTGCGGATGAACTCCTCCGTCGTCGCCGTGAGTATGTCTGCGGACGCCGCCGATTCCTCTTTGGCGTAGCTTACGGCATCGCCCTTGTATTTTTTGAATGTTTCTTCAAAAAACGTGGTCGGGGAGGGGTAAAAGCCCTTATTGAGTTCAAACTTCCGCTCGGACACATTCGTGGTCAGCACACCGTTTTCGACGCTGGCATAGCCCCATATGACCATTGCCAGTGCGGTGCGCAGTCCTTCGGATCCGGCGACCGCCGCGGGGGGGAAGTGGATGTATTTTTCAGAAAACTGGCGGTATTTTTCATTGCAGTAATCTATCGTCTGCAAAATATCCTTTTCCCAGTTTTGCCGCAGCGTTGTCCAGAACCAGTCCGTCTGATCAGAGAGATCCTCGCCGACAGCCTCGGGCCAGCCCTTTTTATAAATGGCCTGTGCCGCCTTTTTGTATTTGTCAAAGACGGAAACGGGTGTCTGCGTCTGGTAGTCTTTAAGGCCGGTGATCGGCAGCGACCCGACGGCGGAATAGCCCTCGTAGGCGCTGTCGCAGAGGACGTAATAGGTGAAGATCAGGTCATCGGCGGTGATCGGCTCGCCGTCGCTGAACGTCATGCCGCTTTTCAGCGTGATCTGCACGGTAACATCACTGTCCGAGCGGGTGACGCGGATATCTGCGGGGCTGTAATAGGTGTAGCTTTTTCCGTGATAGGGGAACGTCTCGCCGTCTGTGCCGGAATAGATGATCTGCCCGCCGCGCTCGGTGGTCAGCAGATTGTCAAACAGCAGATCCACTACGGCGAGATCGCCCTCGGCGGCGGCAAAAAACGGACTGAACACCTGCGCACCGGCGGTGATCCCCACGGAAAGATACGGCTTTGACCGCTGGCATCCGGCAAGTCCGGCAAGGCAAAGAGAGAGGACGATCAAAAGAGCAAAAATACGTCTGCGCATAAAAACCTCCGTATCACAAAAGACAGTTTTTTGTTCAGCGGACGGCTTCGCCCTGCCGTCCGGAAAATATCCTGTACCAACATACATAGTATAATATAGGATATAGTATACCATAATTTTTTTCTGCCGTCAATTGCTTCTCCCGTTTTGCCGAAAAACGGCTGAAAATTTGTGCGGTTTTGTCGGTTTCCGGATGTTTTGCCGGGTGTGATTTCCGCACAGCGGCTTGCATTTAGAGGGAAAATGTGATACCATAATGAGGAAAACGAATCAGACAGGAGAGACTGCCGTATGAAACGTATCGCCCGATTTGAACATGTGTCCGACGCACAGCTTGACCGCGCTTTTTCGGAGGAAAGCCGCCCGGGAAACGACCGGTTTATCCTGCCGCGGCGCGCCACCTCCGGCTCGGCGGGCTATGATTTTTTTGCGCCGTTTGACCTGACTGTACATCCCGGCGAAACGGTCACGGTGCCGACCGGTGTCCGTGTGTGGATGGAGGAGGGCTGGGTGCTGAAGCTCTATCCCCGCAGCGGTCTCGGGTTTAAATACCGGCTTCAGCTCAACAATACGGTCGGCATTATCGACAGCGACTATTATTATTCGGATAACGAGGGGCATATTTTCATAAAAATATCCAATGATTCCTATGACGGAAAGACCGTGACAGTCGCCGCGGGCGAGGCGTTCGCGCAGGGCATCTTCTGCGAATACGGCATCACGGTGGACGATGACGCCACCGCCGTGCGCAACGGCGGCTTCGGCAGCACGACGAGGTGAGAAAAATGCGGATCGTGATTCCCGACGCGGCTACGGTGACAAACGGCGATCTCTCGCTTGACCCTCTGCGCGAATTCGGCGAGCTGGTATTATATCCCCAAACGACCGCGGAGGAGCTGCCGCAGCGGCTTGCGGATGCCGATGCGGTGCTGTGCAACAAGGCGGTGATGGACAAGCGCAGCCTGCGTTTTGCATCTCATCTGCGGTATATCGGCCTGTTTGCCACGGGCTATAACAATATTGATCTTGCGTATACAACGGCGGCCGGCATCACGGTGTGCAACGCCGGCAGCTATTCTACCGAGGCGGTGGCGCAGCATGTGTGGGCACTGATTCTGAATCGTTTTAGCTGCGTGGCGGAATATGACACCTTTGTGCGCGGCGGCGGGTGGATCGGCAGCGCCACATTTTCCCCGTTTGTCTATGCCACGGACGAGCTTTGCGGCAAGACGATCGGCCTGATCGGCTACGGGCATATCGGTCGTGCCGTGGCGCGTATCGCGCGGGCGTTCGGGCTGACGGTGCTGGTGCACACCCGCACAAAGGGGGCGGATACCGATGTTGAGTTTGTTACGCTGCCAGAGCTTTTGACACGTGCGGATATCGTGTCGCTGCACTGTCCGCTTACGCCGCAGACGCACGCGCTCATCAATGCAGAGACGCTTTCGCTCTGCAAGCCCGGCGCATTTCTGGTCAATACCTCGCGCGGCGCCGTTGTGGATGAAAAAGCGCTGCTGCAGGCGCTTTCCGCCGGACAGCTGTCCGGCGCAGCGCTGGATGTGCTGGAAACGGAGCCGATGGCCAAGGACTGCCCGCTGTTCGGCGCGAAAAACTGCGTAATCACGCCGCATGTCGCCTGGGCGCCGCTGACGACCCGCCAGCGCCTTTTGGGTATTGTGGCGGAAAATCTGCGGCAATATCTGCGCGGAACGCCGGTCAATGTGGTGCGGGAATAACCGATTGACTGACATAGGCTGGAAATTTGGCGGGAAAGTCTTGTAATTCGGCGAAAAATCCGCTATAATAATAGGAATTCCCGTTAGCAGAAAGGAGCAACGCCATGCTGCGTGCTTTACTGAGCAATAGCCACGGCTTTGCCGGAGCCGCGATGATCATTATCAGCTATACCGTGCTGATTCTGCTGATGCTGCCGGCACATGAGCTGGCACACGGCTGGGCAGCCAACCGGCTCGGCGACCCGACGGCAAAATGGGCGGGGCGGCTGACGCTCAACCCCTTTGCCCATCTGGATACCGTCGGCACGATTATGCTGCTCACGGTGGGGATCGGCTACGCGAAGCCTGTTCCGGTCGATCCGCGCAATTTCCGCAGCCCGAAGCGCGACATGGCGCTGACCGCTCTGGCGGGACCAGTGTCCAACCTGCTGATGGCGATCATCTCGGTCGGCTTGTTTGCGCTGTGCGCCCTGCTGTTCCCGAACCAGCTTCAGGTGAGCAACGGGACGGTCTATTACAGCTCGCCCGTCATCCTCTATCTGTATATTTTCCTGATCGAGGTGTGCGCATCCGTCAACTTATCCCTCGCGGTATTCAACCTGATTCCCGTGCCGCCGCTCGACGGCTCGCGGATATTCAGCGCCGTTCTGCCCGACCGCTTTTTCTGGCGGATCCAGCAGTATGAGCGCATTATCGGTATCGTCTTCATGGTGATCGTGTTCTCCGGCGTGATGGATACGCCGCTGTACTGGCTGCACCACGGTCTCGGCGGGGTCATCTGCCGGATGTTCGGGCTGCCGAATCTGTTTTAAGGCGGAAAAGCATGGATGTGATCTCCTACAAGCTGCCGGTTTTTGAAGGGCCGCTGGATCTGCTGCTCTTTCTCGTGCAGAAAAACAAACTGAATATCTGTGATATCCCGATCGCCGAGATACTCGATCAGTATATGGATGCCATCCGGCAGATGCAGGAGACAGATCTCGAGGTGGCGACCGAATTTCTCGACATGGCGGCGCGGCTGGTGCAGATCAAGTCGGCTATGCTGCTGCCGCGCCATGAAGAGGAGACAGAGCAGCTGAAAAAGGAGCTGTCCGGCGAGCTGATCGAATATCAGCTGTGCCGCGAAACGGCACAGCGGCTTGCCGAACGCTATCTCGGCGGTCTGGTCTTTGTCCGCGAGCCGACGGAGATCGAGCCGGATCACCGCTATCGGCGGCGCCATGCCGCATTGGAGCTGACAGATGCCTACCTCGCCGCGGCGGGGCGGGGCAAACGCCGTTTGCCGCCGCCCGTGCAGGCGTTTCAGGGGATCGTTGCCCGGACGGTCGTCTCGGTCTCGTCGCGCATCATCCGTGTGCTGCGGCGGCTGCGCGGCCGCGACGCGGTGGTGTATGATGAATTCTTTTCGGATGCGGGCAGCCGCTCAGAGCTTGTTGCGACCTTTCTTGCGCTGCTCGAGCTGGTCAAAGCCAAGCGCGTCGCCGTAAACGGCGAGGGGGAGGGCCAGACGGTGACCCCTCTTGGCGGCAGCGCGGCTGAGGAAGAGCTGGTCAGCGACTTCGACTGAAAACGGGGGATGACATGGAAATCAAGGAATATAAAGCGGCGATCGAGGCTGTCCTTTTTGCCAGCGGCGAGCCGGTCGCACTGTCCCGTATGGCGGAGGCGCTGGAGCTGGATGCCGAGACGACGCTGCGGCTGTTGGAGGATCTCGCCAATGAGTACGCCATGCGCGGCGGCGGGCTGCGCATCCTGAAGCTGGACAACAGCTACCAGATGAGCACCGCTCCCGCCTATGCCCAGCCGGTGCGCCGTGCACTGGATCTGCGCCGCAACACGCCGCTGTCACAGGCAGCGATGGAGGTGCTGGCGATCGTCGCCTATAATCAGCCGGTCACGCGCGCCTTTGTGGATCAGGTGCGCGGTGTGGACTGCGGCGCGGTGATGCAGGGGCTGTCCGCCAAAGGACTGATCGAGGAACGCGGCAGACTTGAGCTGCCGGGACGGCCGCTGCTTTACGGCACCACGCCGGACTTTCTCCGCTGCTTCGGGATCAGCTCGCTTGCGGAGCTGCCGCCGCTGCCGCAGAAGGATACCAACGGCGTACTGGTCGAGCCGACGCTTGAGGAGATGATCGAAGCGAATGAAGCAGGAACACCCCGCGAGACGGAGCCGCACACATGAAGGTGCTTTTGATCGTGCTGGCGGTGCTGCTCGGGCTTCTGCTTCTGCCGCTGCTCCTTCTGGCGATTCCCGTGCGCGTTTATGTGGCGTTTGACGGGGTGCTGACCGTGAGTCTCCGGCTGTTCGGCATCCGCTTTCGCATTTTTTCCCCCGCGGCAGAGCCGAAAAAAACGCCCGAAAAAAAAGAAAAACAGCTGCCGAAAAAAGAACAGGCAGCCGATTCTGCGGTGCGGGACAAGCTCGAGGAGCTGAACCGTGCGCTCCGAGCGGAGGGTGTCGGCGGATATATCCGCTTTGCCCGCCGACTGCTCGCCGAGATCGGTCACACGCTCGTCAGGATCGGCCGCGCCGTATCGGTGCGCAAGCTGGTTTTACATGCGGCGGTTGCGGCGGAGGAGTCCGACGGGACTGCGCTGCGGTTCGGGCGTGTGTCCGCCGCGCTGGCATCGACGCAGACGCTTCTTTCGCAGACAGTGAAGCTGAAAAAAAGCGATGTGCGGGTCACACCGGACTTTTTGGCGGATGCCCCGTCCGTCACGCTCTATGCCGTAGTGCGCATCTGTCCGCTTTGGGCGCTCTCTGCGGCGGCAGGAGGATTTTTCCGGATCTGGGGGTATACTAAACACAAACTCGCGGAGGCAAAGCCCTCCGCTCAGGGAGGTTGATGATATGGCAAAGGACGTCAATGAGCTGCTCGGCGTGTCCATGGACCGCATCAAAGAGATGGTGGACGTGGATACCGTAGTCGGCACGCCGATCACCGTCGGCGCGGTCACGCTGATTCCCGTTTCGCGCGTGACCTACGGAGTTGCGGGAGGCGGCAGCGATCTGCCCTCCAAGAGCGATCGCCAGCTGTTCGGTGGCGGAAGCGGCGCGGGCATTTCGGTCACGCCGATCGCTTTTCTCGTGGTAAACGACGGCAAGGTATCGGTCACGCCGCTGCTGTCGCGGCCGGATTCGCAGGATAACCTCGTCAGTATGATCCCCGGCGTGGTCGACAGGGTGGCGGATCTGATCCAGTCCCGCAAAGACGGGGAGGAAAAATAACCGCGCTGCTCATGTTTGCCGCTTTTTCGGCATAGGCTTCCGAGGGAGGAATGTCTATGTGGAAAAAGTGGTTGTGCGGAGTGGGATTTGTCTGTCTGATCGGCAGTGCGGCGGCGGAGCCCGCCGTGTCTTCGCTGTCTGCCGTGCTGTATCTGCCGGAGACGCAGGAGGTGCTGTGGGAAAAGGATGCGGATACCAAGCGGCCGATGGCATCGACGACAAAGCTCATGACGGCGCTTTTGGCGGCGGAGGAGCTGCCGCTTGACGCCGAGATCACTGTGCCGCCCGAGGCGGTGCGGGTCGAAGGCTCGTCGCTCGGGCTGCGCGGCGGGGACAGACTGACGGTGCGGGATCTGCTGACCGGGCTGCTGCTCGAATCGGGCAACGATGCCGCCAACACGGCGGCACTGGCAGTTGACGGCAGCTTAGAGG
>CAKUMQ010000094.1 GCA_934667845.1 uncultured Eubacteriales bacterium
TCTCCCTGTTTCCCCAATTTTCGAGGAAAACCCATGCTCTCGCTCCTTGAAAGCATGGGTTCTTTGACAGGCTGCGCCGGGAGCAGTCTTTTACAGACTGCTCCCGGCTGTTTTGATCCTGCCGTACCCGTTATTCTGAACGGTAAACCCCATTATTCCTGCGTGTACTTCGCGATATCTGTGGCATAGCAGTACTTGGCAGAGGTGAACTTGCCGAATATGTACTTGTTTGTCGCCGATTCGCACATGGTATAGAGCTTTCCGTCCACAATGACGATCTCCTCTGCCATGGGGGGCAGCTGCATATCACCGGTTTGCGTTGAGCTGTCGAGCACATAGCGCGGAACGGTCTGTCCGAGAACAGTGATGCTGCCCTCCTCCTTGGTAACATCATAGCTGTAGATATGGGAGAATGCCACCGCATAAGAGGTGGAAAGATACATCTTCCCGTCCGCATCAAAGCACATGCCCTGCACAAGACCGGGGATGGAATAGGCACGCTCGATCTTGTCGGAAATGCCGAGAGGCGCGCTGCTGTCGAGCGCATAGGCAAGAATAAGCGCAGTATTCTCGTCTCCGGCAGCCGTTTTGTATTTGTGCGAATCCGGCGTCGGGTAATTGGCCTCGCGGTAGAATTCGCCGACATAGATCATGTTGCCCTCGACATGGGTAAAGGCGACATGGAGCGCGTCGTCCTCTGTCGATGTTTTGAAAAGTCCGACAGACCGGATGCCGTCGCCGTTTGCCGCGGCAACGATGTCCGCCCGGTTGAAAGCAACCAGCCCTTCACTGTCCGCAACATAGACATAATTGCCGTACACGGTGATCCCGCCGACATGCCCTGTGAAGGCGCTTCCGTCTTCATTTTGCAGGTTCAGCCGCTTGACCTCTTTGCCGTCTGCCTTTGAGACGACCGACACCTGTGACGCCTTGTCGTCCGTTCTGTATCCCGTGATCAGGAAGGTGTCGTTTTCGCTGTCATAGGCGAGTCCCTGATGGATCATGCCGTCGGAAAGCCCGGGGATGACAAAGGATCTTTCCGAGTTTTTGTAGTATTCTCTTGCGGGAAAGCGGAAATACACGCGGATCCCGAGCAGCAAAAGGAGTGCCAGTCCGATAAGGCAGCAAAGAAGGATAAGGATGACCCGGCCTGCCTTCTGCCCTTTGGACAGTGCGGTTTTCTGTGACATAACATTCGCCCTTTCTGCCGTAATGTTCATCTTCCGGCAAATGTGTTTTGCCGGAAGGACATGGGTATTGTACCACTTTCTCCCCGAACAGTCAAGGCAGCGCACATAAGGATTTGCCGCATCCGCAGCAGCAGATGGCACTTGGCGGAAGAAAATATGCGGGCGGAGACAAAAAACAGTCCCGGGAAGCTCCCCGGGACTGTTTTTTGCATCAGATCAGAACGATTCAGATCAGAACGGTCTTGATATTTTTGCCTGCCTCGGCGTCGGCAATGGCGCGATTGACTTCTTCAACCGGATATGTGGCGGCAAAGCTGCGGAAGATCCGGCAGAGGTCGGGATGGGATTCGAGAAATTCCAGATAAGTGCGGACGTCGCATACACTGTACTGGGAAGAGCCGATGATGCGCAGCGCCTTGAAGGTGATGATCTCGGGGCTGACGGGAACGCCGCCGCTTATGGAATACTGACCGGGGACAATATACATTCCGCGGTTGCGCAGCAGATCGAGCCCCATCGGGAACGCGGCGGGAGCGCCGCTGGCTTCCAGACAGATATCGGCGCCCAATCCGTCGGTCAGCTGATCGATCTGCTCCTTAACCGCGTCGTCTGCCAGAGAGAGCACGCGTGACGCGCCGAGCTTTTGTGCAGCATCCTCACGCTTTTGATCCCGACAGGCGTTGACGGCAATAACGCGCAGACCCATGGCAGAGAGCAGGGCGACGGAGAAGGTGCCCATCGGTCCCAAGCCCTGCACAACGGCGGTGTCGCCGGGGGCGGGAGCCCATCCGGCTTGCTTTGCCAGTGAGACGGCATGCATGACCGTGGAGCCGACGCAGGCGTATACGCATACGGCAACGGGATCCAGCCCCTCCGGGATCTTGATCAGATTTTCCGGCGGGGCAAAGGTCTTTCGGGCATAGCCGCCGTGCAGATAGGGCGGAAGCGCGGGATCGCCCCCGTTGGTCACGCCCATATGGACGCAGTTGGCGTCGTCGCCGGTGCGGCAGAGCTTGCATTTTCCGCAGGGACAGGCAATATCCACAATGGCGCGATCCCCCGGCTTCAGTCCGCTTTTGCGGCTGTCCTCCTCGGCAATCTCCTCCACGGTGCCCACAAATTCGTGACCGATAATGCGTCCGGCGGGGGAATAAAGCCGACCCTTGTGAATGTGGATATCGGTTCCGCATACGCCGCTGGCAAGCAGCGAAAGGCGTACCTTTCCCGCGGATGCGGCTACAACGGGAAATTCCCGTACCTCAAACGGTTTTTCAGGTCCCATAAATACGGCTGCAGTTGCTTTTTCCATAGTTGACCACCTTTCTGCCCCCTTGCGGGGGGGGCATCCTTTTCGATAGATTTATTTCAGTACCGTGTGCGGTATAACGGCCTGCCAGACATTCAGAAGCTCCGTCAGACGGTCATGGCTTAACCACGTTTTGGGGAAAGACCACGGCCGGCAAAGCTGGGCATATTTTGACGCTGCCAGCGGATTGTAGGGGAGGAGATGCACCCGGTTCACCCCGTGATCGGCGGCATACTGCGCCATTTCGCGTGCCGTATCTCTCTCGGCGGAAAAGCCGGGGATCAGCGGAACACGGAGCGCATACGGTTTGCCGCTGCGGACGACGGTATGAAGATTTTGCTCAAAATCCCTCAATGCCCCGCACACGCCGGGATAACGCGCGGGCGGGAGCTTCAGGTCCAGATAGATCTCGTCGACCGCCGCAAGCACGGAGTCAAAGGGGGCACAGTCAACGCAGCCGGAGGTGTCCAGCAGCACCGGGATCCCCTCATTGCGGCAGGATTCGGCAAGCGCCAGACAAAGTTCCGGCTGCATGAGCGGTTCGCCACCCGAAAGGGTGACGCCGCCGCCGGATGCGGCATAAAAGGGAGCGTCCTCCCGGATAACGGCCATGATCTTGTCAAGCGGCATATATCGGCCGCTGACACGCAGTGCGTCCTGCGGGCAGGTGCACCCCCGGCAGCCGGACAGGGCTGCGCAGGAGATTTCTCCGGCAATGGGCAGCAAAAGACCGTCGGGGCAATCGGCGGCGCAGGTTTTGCATCCGATGCAGCGGGAGGCGTTGTACAGCAGGACAGGCTTTGCGGAAATGGTTTCGGGGTTGTGACACCAGGGACAGTGCAGCGGGCAGCTCTTGAGAAAAACCGTTGTGCGCAGACCGTCCCCGTCGTCAAAGCTGCAGCGCTGAATGTCGGAAACGGCGGCATAAGGCTGCACAGGCGTTCCGTGCGCGGTGCTCGGCTCAGGCATCGTGTTCTGTCCTCCTCAGAATATCCTGCTGAATATCGCGGGGCAGGCAGGTGTAATAGGCAGAGAAGCCGGAGACGCGGACGATAAGCGAAGCGTAATTGTCGGGGTGCTCCATGGCGTCGATCAGTGTGTCGCGGGAGACGGCGTTGATCTGCAGTTCCTGCCCGCCGCGGGAAAAATATACCCGGATCATGGCGGCAAGGCGGTCGAGATTTTCCTCACGGAAGGCATGAGGTGTGTATTTCTGGTTGACGACCGTTCCGACGGCACTTTTGGCATAGTCGGGCTTGCTCAGGGACAGAAGCGCGGCGCCCGGACCGCAGTGATCCCGTCCCGGCGTGACGCTGGCAGCGTCGGAAAGCGGCTGACGGGCGTGCCGTCCGTCCGGTGTAGCGGCAACCTCGGCTCCGGCGGGAATGTTGGATATGTTGGAGGCGATCCCAATGGAATACGGACCGCCGTCCGGTGTCCGGTAGCGGCTGAATATGGCGTACTGCTCATCCACGAAAAAGCGTGCGTATTTATCGGCGTATTCGTCGTTGTTGCCGTATTTCGGGGCGGACAGCAGACGGGCACGTAGAGATTCGTTCTGCGCGAAATCGGTGCGCAGAGCGCAGCAAAGCTCGGAAAGCGTGCAGATCTTTTCCTCAAACACCGTTTTTTCGATCGCCGCGAGAGAATCGGCTACGGTGGCAATTCCCATCAGCCCCACACCGTGTACGGACGGGTACGGCGTACCGCCGTCGTTGACATCCCGTCCGCTTGTGACGCATCCCTTACAGAGACAGGAGAGAAACGGCTGTGTGTAGTGCCACGGATTGAGCCGGGCGTTATCGTTGGCAAACCGCAGTACATAATCCTGTGCAGCAAAGTTAAGCTGGAGGGAAAAGGCGTGCAGCAGCTCCTCCATGGAGCATATCTCCTCGGGCGGCGGCGTTTTGGCGCCGATACGTTTTCCGGTCAGCATGCAGACGCCGCCGTTCAGCGCGAGCTCGAGAAATTTCGGTGTATTGAAGCGTCCGTCGCTCCACGGCGGCTGCTTTCCCGGCAGGAAATTTTCTATGCAACCGACCATGCAGTAATCTCTGGCATCCCCGGGGTCTGTACCGCGGCGGATCAGCGAGGCGATGTTGACATCATCGTTCATGAGCGCGGGGTAACCGATCCCGGTGCCGATCACGCGCAGACAATCCACGATAAACTGCTGTGAGGTGGTGTGACCGATGCGCGCGGACAGATTCGGACCGGGAATGTGACAATCCCGAACGGCTTCCAGAATGACGGAGGACAGCTCATTGACCGCGTCTTCGCCGGAGCGGGTCACGCCGCCGATGGCGATGTTGACAAAATCATCACCGCCGAAAAAAGTACGCACTTCGCCGATCTTGATCAGGCAGCAGCCCATCAGGTCGAGCGCATCCGCACGGGTCAGCCGCCCGGCGGCTATATCGTCCCGGTAGAACGGATATAAATACTGATCAAGTCTCCCGAGCGCCATGGCCATGCGCCCCTCCGTGACGAGCGCCAGATGCGTGAGCCATACCAGCTGCAGGGCCTCGCGGAAGGTTTTCGGCGGGTCAAGGGCAATGCTGCGGCAGCAGTCGGCAGCGTCCGAAAGTCCGGCGGCTTCTGCCGCGTCGGCATAGCGGAGGATAAAAGCAGAGAAGGCGTTCATGCTGTGCAGTGCCGCGGCGGAAAATGCGGCGCGGCGACCGGAAAAGTGCCGGATGCCGTCGCGCAGGCGGGAAATGATCCCGCCGATGCCCTCGCGCAGGAGATAGGCATAGTCCGGGGCGAAGTGGTCAAGGTTGGTGGAGAAGGAGCGGCTGCCGGCCGCGGTACACACAGAGGCGGCATATGCCGCCTTGTCGGGGTCGGCTTGGCCGAACAGTCCGCGCAGAGAGCCGACAATGCGATCGTGCGGATAGACATGGCAGGGGGCGGTCAGCAGGGCGGCAAAGGCACCGGCGCGACGCATCGGGATTGCCGCCAGAGTATTTTCGTCATCTAAGGGGGTAAGGTATCCTTTAGCGAAAAGCAGATCGCGCAGCAGCTGTCCCTCAGCCGGGGCGCGGCATTCCCGCTTCAGTTCTTCCAACATGACAGATCGCTTCCTTTCCGATCAGGTGAAGGTTTTGGGGGGATGCCCTCTTTTTCTGCCTCCAGTTTACCGCTTGCCGGATAATAATACAACCTACGGAAAAAATAAAGGTGGACAAAACGCATATAATATGTTAGAATGAGCAAAAGGGGGGATACCCGTGGAACTGTCGGTCGATAGGCTGCCGGAGATCTTTTTTGCCCACCGTTTTTCCTGTGACAACGGGTCGTGGCGGTTGCCGAAGGACGAAAATATGCTGGAAATATCCGCCTGCCTGTCCGGCGAGATATACCGCCGCAGTGAGGAGGGGGAGGAACGTTTTCTGGCAGGAGAACTGTATGTGACCGATCACTGCCGGACATACGATATTGCCACCTCGGAGGGACATACCCATGTTACGGTTGCTCTGCGCCGTCAGCCTGCGGGGCGGTTGACGGCACATCTGCCGGAACGGGTGAACACGGCCAAATGCCCGGAGGGGCTGAAAGCGCTGATCGCGCTGGCGGATGCCGATCCCGATTCCCTGTGTGCCAAGACGATGGCTATGGTGCTTCTCAATGCGCTCGACACTTGCGAACGTCGGCTTCAAAAGGTGGATAATCCGCATTATCTGAAAGCGGTTCGCTATATTCATGAGCATTTGGCGGAGGCGACACCGGACGGGGCTGCCCGCGCGGTCTCTGTGTCAAAAGGGTATCTGGAGTCTCTGTTCCGCGCACACGGTACAACATTTGTCCGGTATGTCAACGCCCTGCGTGTGTCGCGTGCAGGGCAGATGATGCTGGCAAAAGGCATATCGGCACGCTGTGCGGCGGAGCAGGTGGGGATCGACGATCCGAAATATTTCAGTCGGCTGTTCCGCCGCTATAACGGTATGAGCATCCGGAGCTTTCGCGCACAGCATTCGCTTTAGAGCCACAGGCCGATTTTTTGCGCAAACCAAAACAACGCCTCCTGCCACAAAACGGCAGGAGGCGTTGTGCTGTAATAAAAAGTATACTATATCCGGAAAGTTCCGATCAAAAAGGGGGGATCAGCGGCTTCCGGCTTCGGTCAGATCCGGTTTTGCCTTTTTGGGGCGCGGTCCCTCCAGATCCCGGATGTTTGCCGCTTTGGTGTGGATGATGGGCTTCCATTCCGCCTTGCAGAAGAAGGCTGCCGGTGATATGATGGG
>CAKUMQ010000095.1 GCA_934667845.1 uncultured Eubacteriales bacterium
GTAAACGTGAACTGCCCGGTCGTATCCGAGGAATTCACGACTTTTTTCAGTTCCAGTTCACATCCCGTGCCGGTATAGACATTGGTAAACGTAAACTCTCCCGCCGTACTGCTGGTCAGCTTCACGGCGGTATTGGTATCGCTTGCCGACAGCACATAGCCCGAAAGCTCTGCATTGCTCTCCACGATCCGGTAGTAATATCCTGTGGTATAGCTCTCCATCGAGATCCTTGTGGAAAGCACCCATGTGCCGTCGTCGTTCTTTTCCCAGTCTCCGATCTCACCGGCTTTAAAAGTCTTCTGCGTGGTGAAGCCGCTCGCCGCATTGCGTCCGGACGATCTCTGCAGCTCAAACGTCAACTGATCCGAAAGCGTCTGCAGCTCTGCTTCGGACAGATCGCCCCTGACCGTTTTGGTAACAGTGAAATACGGCTTGGTCGTCGAGGCAGGCGGTATCTTCTGACTGAACCAGACATTGTCGATATGGTTTCCGATGTAGGCGTTATTTCCCGCCGCAGACACGGAAACAAAGAAGAACCGCGTCTCATGCTGCCCCTCCGGCACGGTGTATTGCCCGGAATGGGTAGTCCATGCTCCCTTATCAGCGGTCAGATTATTGATGACCGTCGCCTGGTAGGTATCCGGCGATTTCAGCACCGCATTCAGCTGCGTCTGCGTGCGTATATTTTTCGCTGTTTTTTCCGGCATCATGACCACAGCCATGGTGTCTGTTCCCTGTCTCCCGTTGTGATCGACAGACCAGTTCATGGTGGTTCCCGGCACGGTGATGATCGTTTGGTACAGCGCGCCCTGCGCACCGGCGTTGATCTCGGCGTACTGCTTCCCGTCGGATGCCGTCCCCTGCCCGTGCCAATTGGCTGCATTGGTCTTGTGTTCATCAGTGCCCGTATTGACGATCTCGATATAGTGCGCACCCTCCACAGCTTCGGCACCGCCGTATATGTGCTGTTTTTCTCCGCTGGTAAAGCCCTCTTCGTTTTCGGCCGTTGTTTTCCAATACAACCCCGCTGTTTCTTCGGGAACAAACTCCTGATACTGGTGATCGGTCAGATCCGGCGATTCAAAGCTGCCGTTGAGCACGGAGAAGTGGTAGGTGCTGTTCTCGATCTCTGCGGACACATTTTCATACTCAACACCGTCAAGCACCAGCGTGACCCTGTATTTTACGGATGTCTGCGTTTCGGTAATGGTTCTGCCGTCCAGGGCAAGATTGAGCGCCGTTTCCCCGTCATCGCTGACATTGGACATGACCGTGCCGTTTATGGAAAAGAGCTTTTTCTCGACCGCTTCATAGGTTTTTCCGCCGTCGATGCTCTTATACCACAAAAACCGCACGTCTTTTTCTTCCGTCAGCTCACTGCCGCTTGCCACGCGCGCTTTATAGCAGCCGGAATCGGGTACGTCGTCGACCACCTCGATGCGTATATTTTCCGCACCGGTCGCCGTTTGAGCGCGCACGGGGAGCCGCTGTATTCCGGAAACGTCCTCTCCGCTTTCGGCAAAGCACGCTTCCGTATGCTTGTGCTCCGTTTTTTTGCAGATAAGTCCTTTAGGCTCTGTCGCCGGAACGGTCTCCACGCAGTCCGCGGTATGCCGATGGACCACGCCCGTTTTCCGGTCACACACGAGCTCTTCATCTTTAAAGCATTCCGCCGTGTGCGTATGCTCCTCCTGCTCGGGCAGCGTACAGATCAGCTCGCCGCTGTCGTCAAAACAAAAGCTGTCGTGCCGGTGGATCACATACTCACCGTCGCCGAGTTCTTCCTGCACGGCGCAGCTTATCCTTTTATACGCGGGCTTCCCCGGCGTTGTATAGCACGCGTCGCCGTGCTCATGTTCCTCAAAGCCGCAATATGTATCCGGCGTGGAATTCAGCGTTATGGCAGGCAGGATCATGGCATATGTCGTGATGAAAACGACAAGACAGACCGGTATGGACAAAATTCTGTACCGGATCCGTTTTCTGCGGTGCTGTTTATTCAGTTTTTCCGCCTGCGACCAAATATCTCTGTCCATCGAAAAACTCCCTGCAATAAATAGCCATATCAGTCGATGCTGCCCATACGTTTCAGCGGCCACACCCGGAATATGATCTTTCCGATAATTTCTTCCTTTTCCACACAGCCGACGAGAGAAGAACGTGAGTCCACACTGCTCTCCCGGTGGTCGCCCAGCACAAAAAGCGCATTTTGCGGCACGGTATACGGATATTCGATATCCGCGCTGCCGTATGATTTCTGTGTCAGATACGGCTCGTCGAGCAAGGCATCGTTGACATATACATCGCCGTTTTTGTCAATCGTGACCACATCTCCCGGCATGCCGATAATGCGCTTGACCAGCACACGGTTATTGTAATAAAACGCGATGATGTCCCCGGTCTTATAGTCCCGGGATTTCACCGATACCACAATTTCTCCCTCGTATAGATTCGGGTTCATGGAGGAACCGTAGATCTGCAGAACAGGCAGCAGCAGCGTCGCTACCAGAACACTGATGGCCGCCACAATGACCAGCGTGCCGACCGTACTGCGGAGCAGCTTTTTGTATCGGCTGCGGTATTTTTCTCTTTTCAGCTCGCCGCTTAATTCATCAACGGAGGGGACGGCGACGCCGGACGCTCTGTTTGTTGATCTCATGCAGCCGCACCTCCCGTAAAAAGTGAACAAAGTCAGGTGTGCGTATTTAAAAACACCTTAAACTCGGCATTGAAGCTGTCAAGCCGCTGCCTGGCTTCTTCCGCCGCATCCGAAAGGATCATTTGCCGCTGCTCTTCGGCAGCTCTGACGATATCATCCGCTTTGACCTGCGCCTCGGCAATAATATCCTCCGCCTGGGTCTCGCGCTCCCGAAGGCTTTCCAGGTACTGCTTCGCCGCCTGATCGGCGCTTTCGAAAATCCCGCTCAGCTTCAGCGCCGCCTCCGCAAGCGTGCCGGAAGCGGATATGGCGATCTCACGCCGCTCAAGCTCTCTCTGTGCCGCCGTCAGCTCTTCCTCCGTGCGGGCGAGTTTTTTGCTTTGTGCGATCAGCATTTCCAGAAGCTCCGCACGGTTTAGCTTTTTCAGTTCCTTTTCTGTCATAGGCTTACCGCCCTTCTGTCGTTCTCGCTTTTTTGATCCGTCGTTTTACCGGATGATAAACCGTATTTTCAAAGTGCGCCGACCGTAACGGAAAAGCACCTGTTCTCCATCTGTCGGCAGTGTACCGCACGCCCGTTTCGGGCATCCTATCTCTTATATTGCCTCACAATCTTTTATAGTATAGCATCTATAGTATAGCATCACATTTCTAAAAATTCAAGCAAAAAAGCCGTTTTTCCGCATTTTTCAGCAAAAAAAGGGCCGGGAAGATAAAACAGGAAAATTTATCCGGATATCCTCCCGTTCCGGTGCGATACAGATCGGCTTTCCACACGCTGCCCGCTGTCGGTCGACCGGCATATTTTCCGTGCATTCCCCCGCTGTTTCTCACATATTCGCTTGCAATTTTCAGGAAAAGAAGGTATAATCAAAAGGAATAAACCGGAAGGGGTTTTTGGAATGTCAAAACGAGATGTATATGCCTGCAATAACCTGACCATGCTCACGGATTTTTATGAGCTGACCATGGCAAACGGCTTTTTTGAAAGCGGCAAGGGAGAACAGATCGTCTATTTCGATATGTTTTTCCGCCACATTCCCGACGACGGCGGCTATGCGGTCATGGCAGGCGTGGAACAGCTGATCCACTACCTCTCCCATCTGCACTTCACGGCGGCGGACATCGACTATCTGCGCGGTAAAAATCTGTTCAGCGAGGACTTTCTGCAATACCTCGCCGACTTCCGGTTCTGCTGTGATGTATGGGCTGTTCCCGAGGGCACGCCGATCTTCCCGCACGAGCCGATCGTCACCGTGCGCGGTCCCGCCATGCAGGCACAGTTTATCGAGACGATGGTGCTGCTCTCGATCAACCACCAGTCGCTGATCGCCACCAAAGCCAGCCGTATCGTCCGCGCTGCGGACGGCCGTATGGTCATGGAATTCGGTTCCCGCCGCGCACAGGGCTATGACGGCGCAGTTTACGGCGCCCGTGCCGCTTATATCGGCGGATGCGCGGCGACTGCCTGCGCCATTGCCGACCGCGAGTTCCGTATTCCCGCCGCAGGCACCATGGCGCACAGCTGGGTGCAGCTGTTTGACTCCGAGCTGGAGGCATTCCGCGCCTATGCCCGCCAGTATCCGTCCAACTGCGTGCTGCTGGTCGACACCTACAGCGTGCTCAAATCCGGCATCCCGAACGCCATCCGCGTATTCAACGAGGAGCTTTTGCCGCGCGGCTTCCGCCCGAAGGGCATCCGCATCGACTCGGGCGATATCACCTATCTGAGCAAAAAAGCCCGCCGCATGCTGGATGATGCCGGCTTTGCCGACTGCGGCATCGTCGCGTCCAACTCGCTGGACGAATATATCATCCGCGATATGATCCAGCAGGGCGCGGAGATCACCAGCTTCGGTGTGGGCGAGCGTCTCATCACCGCCTCCAGCGACCCCGTTTTCGGCGGCGTATACAAGCTGGCTGCCGTGGAAAAGGACGGCGTGATCGACCCGCGCATCAAGGTCAGCGAAAACGTCGCCAAGATCACCAATCCCTGTTTCAAAAAGGTGTGGCGGCTTTGTGACCGCGACAGCGGAAAGGCGATTGCGGATGTCATCACCCTGCACGACGAAGTGATCGACGATTCCAAGCCCTATGAGATCTTTGATCCCGAGCACATCTGGAAGCGCAAGACCGTGACCAATTTCACGGCGCTCGCCCTGCAGGAGCAGATCTTTGACAAGGGGCAGTGCGTATACACCTTCCCCGACCTCAAGACCATCCAGACCTATTGCCGCCAGCAGCTTGCCACGCTGTGGGATGAGGTGCTGCGCTTTGACAATCCGCACACCTATTATGTCGATCTGTCGCAGGCACTTTGGAACGAAAAGCAAAAGCTGCTCTCCGGATACGGAAAGTAAGTTTTTGGGAAATATTTTCGAATTTTTCATAAATTATACACATTCCTCCGCTATACTTAAGGCAGAAGTTTCTGTATAAGGGGGAATGGTAAATGTCAAAGCTGATGTTTATTACCGGAGAGGACAGCCATCTGCTGGACATTTTGATCTCCTCTCTGAAAGAAAACGGCTTTGCGGTCGACTATTCCGATTTTTCCGATGAAATGCCGCGTTCCATCGTCCGCACCGACATTGCCCTTGTCTGCAAACCGGAGGTGCCCCCGGGCGAGGTGGCTTTCGGCGGCATCTCCATGGATCCGGAGAGCATGTCAGCGGTCAACGAGGATGGGAAGTACATTCACTTTACCCCGACGGAGTTTGCCCTGCTCACTTATCTGCTGAACCGTGCGGATCGCGCCGTATCGCGCGATGAGCTGATCCCGGCGGTGTGGGGATACGAAAACCATCCCGGCTCCCGCATGGCGGACGATACGATCAAGCGTCTGCGCAGGAAGCTGACCAATACCCGTATGCGGGTCGAGACCATATGGGGCTACGGCTTTAAGGTGACCGAGATCGAACCGCACCGATCCTGACACAAGCGAAACCGCCTCCCGGCTGATTCGTCAGCCGGGAGGCGGTATTTTTGTTCATTTTAAAGCAGGGGCTTCTTCACGTCCGCGCAGCTCGTGGGTCACTTCTTTTTCCGCCGAGCGGCACAGCGCTGCCAGTGTTTCAGACACCGCCTGACGCGTGACTTCGTCCAGATCGCGGTAGCCGCGCAGGATGCGTCCGGCGCTGGTCAGCCAATTGGCGCTCAGCTCATGGACGGAACGGGCGTTTGTCACCGTCAGGATGCTGTATACGGTATCGGCAAAGCGCTCGCGCTGCTCTGCGCTCATGCCCGCTATCCAATCCTCCACCGCCGAGCTGATCACACGGCCGGAGCGCGTCACGTTGCGCAGCCGGACAAAGCGATCGCGGAGTATTTCCCAGGAAAAAGTGTCATGCTGGAAAAAGCCCGTTTTCTGCGTGCTATGTACGATCGAGTAGTCGTCGCTGTGTTCCAGCAGCATGCCGACCAGAGAGGACTGCGGGACAAGGGTGTTGAGCTTTCCGGCGAGGCGCGCCTCCTGTGCCTCGCCCCACACGCCCTCGACAAAGCCGGGACCGTCGAGATTGTATACGCCCTGCACGCGCTCCGCCACCTCGGGCCTGCAGAAGCCGAGCGCATACATCGCGAGATTGCCGCCCTTGGAGTGCCCGCCCAGATAGATCCTGCCGGAGAATTCCTCTGCCAAGGCGTTGACATACTCCACCGCCATCGTCTGTGACGGCACGGGAGAGACAAACGCCATGTTCAGATCCTCTTTCCACCCGACCAGAGAGCCGTCTGTACCGCGAAAGGCGACAAAGCAGGTGTCTTCGTCGAGCATGATCGTCACGGCGGCAAATTGCGTCTGGGTCTCTTCATCCAGACAGCAGGAATAGCGGAGCAGCGGGAGACGCAAAAACCGCGGACTGCGCAGCAG
>CAKUMQ010000096.1 GCA_934667845.1 uncultured Eubacteriales bacterium
TTCGTTTATTATTTCCAAAGTTGCAGGAAAACCCCTGCTCTCGCTCCTTGAAAGCATGGGTTCTTTGACAGGCTGAATCCACCCGGAAGCGCTGCTTCCGGGTGGATCTTGCGGTCGGAAGATTCCAAAAGGGGGTTGAACGGGTCATCGGCACCGTGTATACCGGTGCTGCGGTGAAGGGTACGGGCGGTCGAAAGGAGGCAAAACGGTTTTTCTGTACTTTTCTGCCGGAATATGGTATGTTGGGAGAGGGGTGCAGACATGAAAATAATAGAACTGGATCTGACCGGCTGCAAAAACACGCGGGACATTCACGAGAGGATTCGCACGGCGTTTGATTTTCCGGACTGGTACGGGAAAAACTGGAGCGCCTTTTGGGATCTGCTGTGGAGCGAGTGTGATGCGGATAAAGTGATCGTCAAAGGGGAAAACACCCTGCCGCGCGGGCTGGAACAGTCACTGGATAAGCTGCACGAAATACTGGATCGGAACGTGCGGACCTGTGCGGACAGCGACGGCCCGTTTTCATATGAGATCGTCAGCTGAACCGGCGCTGTCCGCCGGACAGCACAAGCCCCCTGCCGCGGGTAACTGACCTGCGGCAGGGGGCGTTTCTGTCAAATAACAGTGCCGTGCAGTATGACGGCGGATCAGTCGGCTGACGGCTGACAAACGGCGGACAGCCGCTCGGCAAGCCGCGGCAGCTCCGGTTCAAACCGGATGCCGTACCAGCGCCGGTCGGGCGCGCAAAGCGTGCGCTCAATGCAGTCGGCGGTGAAATCCGCTGCGGCAGCGGCGGCGGCGGGAAAGGGCATACCGCCGAGCAGCAGCCCGATCAGGGCGGAGGCAAACACGTCGCCGGTGCCGTGGAGCATGCCCTCGGCGCGGGGGGTGTGATGTGCCGACGAGGCCGCGTCGGCGTAGTCACGGCTGAAAATGCCGATGCGGTCGCCGCCAAACGGCACGCCGGTCAGCACGGCTTTTTTGGCACCGACGGCGGACAGGCTGTCCGCCAGTGTTTCCGGCGACGTGTCAAGCGGCGCGCCGAGCAGCAGCGCCGCCTCGGTGAGGTTGGGAGTGATGAGGTCGGCGCCGGCGCAGAGCGCGCGGATGGCGTCGATATTTTCATCGGACAGGCCGCGGTAGAGCGCACCGTTGTCGCCGAGGATCGGGTCGACAAGTAAAAATGTGTCCGGTCCGTGCAGCGCGTCGACCAGACTGCCGACCAGGCGCGCCTGATCGGCGGAGGTGAGATAGCCGACGTAGATGGCATCAAAGGACAGGGCGAGCGACTGCCAGTGACGGACGATGGGAGTAAGCTCATCGGTCAGGTCGCGGCAGTGAAACGCGCCGAAGCGGTCGGCGGTGTGGGTGGACAAGATCGCCGTCGGCAGCACCGCACATTCGTGACCGCAGGCGGAGAGCACGGGCAGGGAGACGGTCAGCGAGCATTTGCCGACACAGGAGATGTCGCTGATGGCTAAAATGCGTTTTTGCGGAGCTGTCTGCACAGGGTTTTCCTCCTGAAGCGGTCGTCTGCCGCTCATTTTTCTTTCAGCCGGTCACGGATCTGACGGGCGCACAGATAAATATTGCCCCCGCCCATGGTGACGACGACATCCCCCGGTTCGGCGTTTTCGGCGACATAATCGGCGATCTCCGGAAAGGCGGGCAGATAGACGCCGCCCGGGATCTTTGCGGTGATCTGGTCGGCATGAACGCCGTAGGTGTTGACCTCGCGCGAGCCCATGATATCGCTGACCACCGCTTTATCTGCCAAAGAGAGCGCCTCGGCAAATTCCGCGAGGTGCTGTGCCGTGCGGGAAAAGGTGAACGGCTGAAATACCGCCCAAAGGTGCTTCGGCTTCATGGCGCGGGCGGTGTGCAGCGTCGCCGCGATCTCGGTCGGGTGATGGGCGTAGTCGTCGATCAGCGTGACGCCCGCAAAGGTGCCGAGCCGTTCAAAGCGGCGGCCGGCTCCACCAAAGTGCGCCGCGCCCGCCGTGATCTCCTCGGCGGACAGACCGCACAGATAGGCGGCGGCGACGGCTGTCAGTGAGTTGAGCACATTGTGTTCTCCCGGCACGCCGAGATGGATCTCGGCAAAGTGTGCGCCGTTGTGCCGTGCCTCATACACGGCACACGCGTGTTCGTCAAAGCGGATATGGCACGCCTGCCACTCGCAGCCCTCCGAGCGGCCGCAGGAGATCAGCTTCTGCCCGTTGGTCAGTCCCTCGACCGCGAGGCAGGTGTTTTTGTCGTCGCGGTTATAAATGACCGCCTCGCTTGTCAGCTCCGCAAAGCGGTGGAAAGAGCGGATGATGTTGTCGAGAGTGCCGAAATAATCGAGATGATCGGCGTCGATGTCCAGAATGACGGAGACGGCGGGGCGCATCTGCAGATAATGGTCCTTGAATTCGCACGCCTCGCAGACAAACAGCGGCGAACGCCCCGCGCGGCCGTTGGCGTCGATGGCGGGCAGCCGTCCGCCGATAAACGCCGACGGATCCCGCCCGGCCTCCAGCAGGATCTGGGTGAGCAGGCTCGAGGTGGTGGTCTTGCCGTGCGTGCCCGCGACCGCGACCGTGCGGGAATAGCGGCGGCTGATCATGCCGAGCAGCTGCGCACGCTCGAGCACCGGCAGACCGCGCCGCGCGGCTTCGGTCAGCTCGGGGTTGTCGGCGGGAACGGCTGCCGTGTAGACGACCAGCTCGGCGTCGCCGAGGTTTTGGGGATCGTGACCGATATGCACGGGAATCGAGAGCTTTCTGAGCCTGACCACATTATCGGATCCGGCGTTGTCCGATCCGGTGATCGTATAGCCGAGCGTATGCAGTATCTCGGCGAGCGGGCACATGCCCGATCCGCCGATGCCGATAAAGTGAATGCGGCGAACGCTGTCCAGAACGGACGCGGAGGTTTCTGTCATGCTTCTTCATCTGCCCTTTCAAGGAGATTGCTTATTCTTGTTTGAGTATACCACGCTTTTTCGGTATATTCAAGAGGATTCCCCGCCTTTTTCCCCGTCATACCGCCTGCGGCAGAAAACGGGCAGGCTTTTCCGCGATGACAAGGATAAGGGATATATCGAATAAATGCAAGAAATTGTCATATTTTGCCAAAAATACACCTGAAAAATCTCATAACCGGCGCAGATAAAAGCGGTTGCATAAACTGGGAAAATATGGTAAACTATGGATGGCGGTGAAAAAAGAAAGAAAACGTCGAAAACCGGAAAAACCGCCATAAGAGAAAAACAAAAGGAGGAAAACAATGATTTACAGAGTAGACCTTGCGCCGTCGCATTTTCAGGAGGTGGCGGCGGGACACCGGCAGTTCACGGTGCAGAGCGGAGAAAAGCCGTACAGCGTCGGGGATCATCTGGCGCTTCTGGAATACGACGACGCTGCCGGCTATTCGGGACGGTTTACCCTGGGGGAGATCACCAGCATCTTCCGGGAGAAGCCGCTTGCCGGGGAATACTGTGTATTGGGCTTTGTGCCGATGTATTTGGCTCATGTGCCGACAGAAGCCTACTTTGTCTACGGCGGCGAGGAGGAATAGCCCGCTCAGCCAAGGCCGAGGCAAAGCGCCGCACCGTGCGTCAGCAGGCAGAGCAGCACGCCGATCAGTGTGGGCAGCAGGATGGCAAGCGCCGTTTGCTTTACGCTGCGGGTCTCGCGGTAGATCGTCAGGCAGGTGGTGGAGCAGGGCCAGTGGAAAACGGAAAACAGCATGGTGTTGATCACCGTCAGGGCATTCCAGCCGTTTTCGGTAAACAGCGATGCCAGCACAGCGGTGTCCCCGGCATCGGACAGCGTCGTGCCGGACAGATACATCATGGCGATCAGCGGGATGACCAGTTCGTTGGCGGGAAAGCCCAGGATAAAGGCGAGCAGAATAACGCCGTCCATGCCGAGCAGGCGTCCGAACGGATCCAGCGCGCCGGACAGGCAGGCAAGCAGGCTCTGTCCGCCGACCGACAGATTGGCGAGCAGCCAGATCAGCAGTCCGGCGGGAGCCGCCACGGCGGCGGCGCGTCCCAGCACATACAGTGTGCGGTCCAAAAGCGAGCGCACAAGGACTTTTCCGACCTGCGGGGTGCGATAGGGCGGCAGCTCCAGCGTGAACGAGGAGGGGTATCCGCGAAACAGCGTGCGGGAGAGCAGGGACGAGCAGAGCAGCGTGACGCCGGTGCTGAGCAGCAGTACGGCGGTCAGCGTCAGCGCGGCGGTGAATCCGCCGAGCGCGCTGCCCGCGAACAGCAGGGCAGACAGCGTGATCAGCAGCGGATAGCGGCCGTTGCAGGGGATAAAGCTGTTGGTGCAGACCGCGATGGCGCGTTCGCGCGGGGCGTCGATGATGCGGCATCCGGTCACGCCCGCGGCGTTGCACCCGCACCCCATACACATACACAAAACCTGTTTGCCGCAGGTGCGGGCGCGCTGAAACACGCCGTCCAGATTAAACGCGAGGCGCGGCAGCAGTCCGACGTCCTCCATCAGTGTAAACAGCGGAAAAAATATCGCCATCGGCGGCAGCATGACCGCCACGACCCAGGAGAGCACCCGATAGGCGCCGAAAACGAGGGCGTCAGCCACGGCGGCGGGCAGTCCGACGGACAGACACAGCCCGTGCAGCGGCGGCTCGGCGGAAAACAGCAGGCGGGAGAGCAGGGCGGACGGGGCGTTGGCGCCGCTGACCGTGAGCCAGAACAGCAGGCAGAACAACAGCAGCATCAGCGGTACGGCGGTGACTTTGCCCGTAACGATGCGGTCGATCCGGCGGTCCCGCGCGGTGCGCAGATCCTCTGCACCGTGCAGCGCCTCGCGGCAGAGCGTTTCCGCACGGCGGGTAATGGCGGCAGCCTCGCTGTCCAGTAGCTCCTCCGGCGTTACGCCGCGGGCGAGACAATACTCGACGGCTTGCTTTTGCCGGGCGGCTGTTTCGGCATCGGGCGGCTTTGTTCCGCCGTCGAGCAGGCGGGAAGCCTGCCCGCGGGACAGCCCGGTACGCATGAGCCCGGCAAGGGCGTTTTCTATGACGGCACTGCGCGGCGAAGGCGGCGGTGCGGGCGGCTGCGGATCGTCGAGCTGCTGCTGCACGGCGGCGGTCAGCTCTGCCAGCCCCTCGCCGCGCCGGGCGCAGATGCCGACGACCGGCACGCCGAGCCGCCTGGCCAGCAGCGGCAGATCGGGGCGGATATGTTTCCGTTTGGCTTCATCCATCAGATTGACCCCGATGACGACGCGCGGGGTGTGCTCCATGATCTGAAGTGCCAGAAACAGCGTGCGTTCCAGACAGGTGGCATCGCAGATGACGACGGTGGCGAGCAGGCAACTGTCCGCCAGAAGATCGGCGGCGCAGTCCTCCTCGGCGGAGCAGGTGCGCAGCGAATACATGCCCGGCAGATCGACCAGCGTCAGGCGCCTGCCGCCGATCTGACAGGTGCCGAACGCCTGGCTGACGGTCTTGCCCGCCCAGTTGCCGGTGTGCTGGTGCAGGCCGGTGAGCGCGTTGAACACGGTGCTTTTGCCGACATTCGGATTGCCGGCGAGGGCGACGACGCCGGCGGAATCGGCGCAGTCAGCCGCTTTTTTGAGTGCGCGGCCGGTCGAGGATCGGGTCAGTCCCATGGCGGTTCCTCTCCGATCTCCACCCGGATCTGCGCGGCATCGCAGCGGCGCAGGGCAAATACGGTCTGACAGATCCCGTAGGCGACGGGATCGCCCGACAGGCTGCGGTGCAGACAGCAGACGGTTTTTCCCCGGGTGATCCCGAGATCCTGCAGCCGCCGCCGCAGTCCGCCCTCGGCGGTCAGCTCGCGCACAACGGCGGTCTGTCCCACCGAAAGCCGGTCAAGCGGTATCAGTGAATACATAAGCAGTACGCTTCCTTTCCATGGTAACGGGCGGAATTTGCCCCTGCATCCGGCGAGGGGCAAATTCCTGCTCACTGTCAGCCTATGCCGCTCCTCTGCCGCCGGTGCGGGCATATCTTTCCCCGCCCGCCCATATGGTAGGAGCAGGGGGAGGGGTGCGCTTTGTGGGATGCGGTGATCGTGGCGACGTATGTGGCGCTGCTGGCGGGCTCGGCGCTGCTCGGCGGGCGGAAGGTCAGGGGCGGCAGCGATTTCACGGCGTCGCCGAAGCGCTACGGCGCGGCGGTGATCTTTGCGACGCTGTCTGCCTCCTATGTCGGCGGCGGCTATTCGTCCGGCAACGCCGCCATGGCGTTTTCCGCGGGGATCGGGTCGACGCTGAC
>CAKUMQ010000097.1 GCA_934667845.1 uncultured Eubacteriales bacterium
CGGGACCGGTACATCGCCGAGCAAAAAAGGAAAAAAACATTTATCGCCCGCGCCGCTGCGGGCGGCGCAGCGCTCACCGCCATGCTGGCTCTGGGGCTCATGCTCGCCAAAACACCGCCCGCGCAGACGGAATCCACCCCCGTCGAGACCACGCCCCTGCGCTCCCAGCCGACTATTTCGCTCGATCTCAGCACGGGGGATTCCCCGCATATTGACGCGCTGTATGATCGCGGCTATACCACCGTTGACGAGCTGCGCGGGGTCACGGAGCTGATCGTGCGCGCCACACCGGTCTCTGTCGACTTCGAATCCGCCGTAGGCCGCTGTTGGATCCTGCGCGTGGAGGAAGCCGACCGGAAATGCCCCGAGACCATCCGGCTGGCACAGCTCAAGGACGAATTTTTGCTGGAGGAGGGGCAGGAGGTCGTTCTGGCGCTGCAGCTTGATCACTCCACCGGCCGCTACTATATCCCCGGCGGCGGAGACGGGCTGTTCCGCACGGACAAAAACGGCACCGTATCCGGAAAGCTCTTACATTCGCTGCTGACGCAGGCGCCGTCCTCCGTCAAAGCGGAAGATCTCACGCTGAAAACGACTTTTGATCTGCTGACCAAACAGCGCTGATCCGTCCAGACACCAAAAAAGCACCGGTTTATGCTGACCCTTTCCAAAAGGCGGCGGGCTGAGAAACAGCTCGCCGTCTTTTTCGGCGTCTCCGGCCAAAAAATCCCCGCAAACCTATTCCCTTTTTGCCGGAAAACTGCTATAATAAAGAGGATTATACAGCGGAAAGGATGTTTGTATGTCTCATTCTCTGCAAAAAGGGCGGGAAAAAGGGCTGATGACATTTGGCATTGCTCTGGCAGCGGCTTTTGTCATCTTTCTCCCCTACCTGATCCTCGACAAGGGCTACTTCATCTACTACGGTGATTTCAATGTTCAGCAGATCGTTTTTTACCGGCAAGCCCATGATGCCGTGCGCTCCGGTAACATCTTCTGGAGCTGGACGACCGACCTCGGCGCCAACTTTATCGGCTCCTATTCGTTCTATCTGCTCGGCAGCCCCTTTTTCTGGCTGACCATCCCCTTCCCGAGCGCCGCCGTCCCGTATCTGATGGCGCCGCTGCTGATCCTGAAATTTGCCTGCAGCGCCGCGACCGCGTACCTCTATCTGCGCTGCTTCGTCAAGCCGGAGCACGCCTCGCTCGGCGCGCTTTTGTACGCCTTTTCCGGCTTTTCTCTCTACAACGTCTTTTTCAACCACTTCCATGAGGCGATCGTCTATTTCCCGCTGATGCTCTGGGGCATGGAGAAGTTCATGAAGGACGGGCGCCGCGGCGTGTTCGCGATCATGGTGGCTCTGTCCGCGCTGAACAACTACTATTTCTTTATCGGTCAGGCGATCTTCCTGATCCTCTACTGGTTTGTCCGCATGGGATCGCCCGACTGGGAGTGCAGCTATCGCAAATTCGGGCTGCTCGTGTTTGAAGCCGTCGTGGGAACGGCGCTCGCCGGTGTGCTGCTGATGCCGTCCTATCTGTCGGTCGTTCAGAATTCACGGGTCAACAACACCATCAGCGGCTGGCGGATGCTCATTTACGGCAAGGAACAGCGGCTGTATGACATCATCCACAGCTTTTTCTTCCCGCAGGACATCCCCGCTCGCCCGAACTTCTTCCCCGACGCCGACAACAAATGGGCGTCCATGTCCGCGTGGCTGCCGGTATTCGGCTGCACGGGCGCCATCGCCTATTTCCAGTCGCGCAAGCACACCGACTGGCTGCGCCGCATGCTGCTGCTCTGCGTGACCTGCGCGCTCGTGCCGGTGCTCAACTCCATGTTCCAGCTGTTCAACAGCCAGTATTATGCCCGCTGGTTTTACATGATGGTGCTGATGCTGGTCACGGCGACGGTCTGCTGCTTTGAGCAGGAGGAGGAAACGCCGGTGGACTGGAAACGCGCTTTCCTCTGGAGCGGCGGCATCACGGCGGCGTTTGCCCTGTTCATCGGGCTGACCCCGTCAAGCTGGAAGGCGGATGACAACGGCAACCTCACCTACGGTTTATATAAATATGCCGACCGCTTCTGGATCTATGTCGGCATCGCCGCCATCGGACTGGTGCTCGCCTGGATCCTGGTCTCCCTGTTCAAAAACCGTTCCCCGCAGTTTTCCTCGGCGGCGATCCTGACCGTCGCCTGCGTCTGCGCCGCCTATGGCTGCTATTATATCGGGCTTGCCAAAGCCACCTCCAACTACCCCGCCGATTATGTGATCGAGCAGGGCATACGCGGGCGCGACCGCATCTCCCTGCCCGACGACGGCGACACGGTGCGCATCGACGTCTATAACAGCAAAAACGATTTCAAGGACATGGACAATCTCGGCATGTTCTGGAACCGCAGCACGATCCAGGCGTTCCACTCGATCGTCCCCGGCTCCATCGCGGAATTCTACGACACCATCGACATCTACCGCGGCGTGGCAAGCCGCCCCGACACGGCGCATTATGCCCTGCGCGGCTTGACGTCGGTGCATTGGCTGTTTGAATATGCCAACGATGAAAACTGGGTCAGCAAATCCCAGTCCTTTGAGTCAAACGGCATAACCGAAATGCCGGGCTGGGTCTACTTTGACAAGCAAAACGGCTGCCGCATCTATGAAAATCAGTACTACATCCCGATGGGCTTCACCTATGATCACTATCTGACCCGCGCCGCCTATGACGCGCTGAGCAAGAGCGACCGCGAGCTGGCGCTTTTAAAGGCGCTGGTCATCCCCGACGAATACGAAGCGGCGGTCTCGACCCTGCTTTCGCCTCTCGATACCGATCAAGTCTGGTTTACCGAGGACGCCTATCTGGAGGACTGCGAGGCGCGCAGGCAGACGACTTCTGACCGCTTCACGCGCGATAACCGCGGTTTTTCGGCGGATATCACGCTCGACAGCGAGAATTATGTGTTCTTCAGCGTCCCCTATGAAAAGGGCTGGACAGCCACCGTCAACGGTGAATCGGCGGAGATCGTGCAGGTGGCGGTCGGGTTTATGGCGGTGCGCTGCCCCGCGGGCAGCGTCGCCATCCGCTTTGACTATATGACACCGGGTCTGCGCATCGGTCTGTGCATCACGCTGGCTGCCGCCCTGCTGCTGACGCTGTATATTCTGCTGTGCCGTAAAGCCGCGAAAAAGCAGGCGGCACAGGCCGAGGAGCTGCCCGCCTCCGCGTATCGCTCCGCAGCGTCGACACCGTCTATCCCGCGGGAGGAGCTGGGGCTGCCGCCACTCTCCCCCGAGCCGGGCAGCACCGCCGCTGACGATACCGCCAAAATCGCGCGAATGGAAGAAACTCCAATCGGTAATCCCCCATCCGAAACACCCGAGCCGTAATTCCTAAGGAGGCCTAGTTGTCATGTCTATCTTTTTTTCCATTTCCCCAATCGTTCTCGTTGTCTTAGGCATATTGATCGTCTTCGGGTTAGTTGTCTTTTTTAGCATAAGAAAATCGAAGAATGAAACAAAACCGGCTGCCGATAAAACAGACAAGCCCGCGCTTCCCGCCAAAAAAGTTAAGCCCGATACCTTCCCCTACGCCAAATGTATGCTGGTCGGCGCTTTTGCTCAGCTGGTTCTTGCCGCTATACTCTATATCGTTTTTGCCATCTCCCCGACTTTTCTCGCGATCCTGGGGATACTGACTGTCGCCGGGCTGATCCTCGCCGCCAAGGTGGAGCACAAGGCCGCGCGCGTCAGTGTGCGGATCGTGTTCTACGGTATCCCGGTACTGGCGTTTCTCGCCAGCCTTGTCACGCTGATCGCCTTTTTGGTACAAAACGATCTGTCCTCCTCCTCGACGGTTTCGCTTGCGCTCCGCTATTCCGCGATGACGCTGGTACTGCTGTTTGAGACCACGCTGCTCTGCGCCATCCCCGTTCTGGCGGTGCAGTCCCATGTCCAGCGCCGCCGTTGCGATATCTTTATGCTTCGTCTGTTCTCTATCCTGCAGCTCGCTCTGGCGCTGCTTACCGTGCTGTATGTCATTGATGCCAATATGCTCACGCTCGGCATCGACAACGGCTATTTCAACGTGTTTTTCTGCCTCGTGTGCGCCGTGACCGCGCTATGCTCGCTGGCTGCATTCCCGATCCGCACGCGCTGGCTCTCGCGGTTGTTTGTCGGCAACAATGAAGCCGCCGCGGAGCTTGAAGAGGCGGAGCAGTTGGAAAATGCCGAAGAAGCTCAGCCGGAGGAAGAAAACAAGGTTGACTGGTCAAAGGAAAAGCCGATCTTTCGCGACCGGGGCGAATAAAAAAGCGGCGCCCCCTTTGGGGCGCCGAAAGCGCTTTTTCAGCCGTTTTTTGCTTCAAAGGATCACGACTGCAATCGATTTTCCGCATTGCGCAGCACATTCATCAGGGATGAGGCGAACAGCGGGTATTGCTCCGACAGACGGTCGGGCGTCAGGGCGGGGGCTTTTTCCTTGGCCAGCCCCTCCTCACCGTTCACGGCGTTGCCCGTCGTCAGCGCGTGGATCCGCGCGGCGCAGATTGCCATTTTTCCGCCCGCTGTCGGCAGGAACAGATAATCCGGCAGCGAGAACATCGCCTGCGGGTTGTGCCCGTTTGCCTGATACAGCTGACGAAACACCGTATACACCGCCATCGACAGATAGGCGGACACCTCGCCGGTGAGCGCGCGGTTGCCGCACTGCTGCAGCAGGTCGTATACCACGGTCAGCGAATTGACCAGCAGCTTTTTGTTCAGCGCCGGCAGCAGGCTGCCGCGGAAGCTGTTCTCCTTGGCGTTGGGATCGGTCTCCGCAATGTCCTCATAGGCGATCACGGCGCCGGTCTTATCCGCCGTGCGCCCGAGCAGATAGTCGCAGGAGACATGGTAGTAATCCGCCACGCGCACCACGAAATCCAGACCGCACTCGCGGATTCCCTTCTCATAATGAGACAGCAGCGCCTGCGAGATCTGCAGATCCTCCGAAGCCTGCTTTTGGCTGATTCCCCTCTCTTTGCGGAGAAGGCAAAGGATACGGGGAAAGGCGCTGTTCATAGTTGATCTCCACCTTATCATACCGGTTTTGGGTTCCGAAATATACCACGCAGTATATTATTATACCGAAAATATTCCCATTTGTAAAGCGTCAAAATGTGCGATTTTAAGAGGTTTTTTCATGAGAACTTACAAAATTCATCTTTTACGACACGGTCTGACCGCTGCCAACGATAACGGACAGTATATCGGACGGACCGATCTGCCCCTGTCGCCCCGCGGCTTTGCCCATCTGCTGGATATGAAGCAGACATTCACCTATCCGGAAGCCACGCAGTTTTACACCAGTCCGCTGCTCCGCTGCCGTCAGACGCTGTCCGTTCTCTACCCCGGCTGTGCGCCGAAAGTGATCCCGGGGCTTGCCGAATGTGACTTCGGCGACTGGGAGGGACGCGCCGTCTCCGAGCTGAAATATGACGAAGCCTTTCAGCAGTGGGTCGAGGGGTCGTCCTCCGTTATCCCCGGCGGAGAGGATACCGCCTCCTTCCAAAAGCGTGTGACCGAGAGCTTTGCCCAGATCGTGCAGGAGGTCATGCGCGGTGACGGCGGCGATGCCGTGATCTGCACCCACGGCGGCATTATTATGCTGCTGATGGCGCTTTACGGCCTGCCGGAGCTGCCGATGCGGGAATGGGTGACAAGCGACGGGACGGGATTTACTCTGCGCGTCACGCCGTCCGTCTGGATGAGGGAGCCGAAAGCGGAGGCGCTGTGCGCCATCCCCTGGGAAAAGGACAAATAATTCTGCAGACAGAAAAGAAAAACCGCCGTCGCCCGGCGGTTTTTCTTTTTTATCCGGCGGCAAAACCCTTGCCATCCCAAACAAACCTTTTCCGTGCCAAGCGCGGCAACGGCTTTGAAAAAATTATCCCGCCGGCCCACCGGGACGACCCGGCCTCAATAAACCTATCCAGCGCCCCGCCTGTTTTGATCAGCCAAACAGAATGGGCCATCCCCCGAGCAGCACGAGCACCAGCAAAACGATCAGCGCCGCAGGAACCAGTACGATCAGCCCTGCCAGAACCATCGCCAAAAAATCGTGCTTTTCCAGTCCGCCCTCGTTGCGGATGCTTTCCTGAAGCTGCTCGCGTTT
>CAKUMQ010000098.1 GCA_934667845.1 uncultured Eubacteriales bacterium
TTAAATGCCGATGTCGCGGTGCTGATTTGGGGCAACGGCTCGGACGAATACGCCGAGGCGGCGGATCGCGCGGTCGAGGACGGTCTGGCGGCGGTCTCGGAGGCGATCCCCCACACGGATACGCCGCAGACGGTGCTGTATCTGCCGGACGATTCCGGCGCGGTCGCCACGGGGGATACGCTGTGGCAACTGGCGTTTGATGTGTTGCGGCTCAATAATGCCGCCGCGTCGGGAATGGCGTGGCAGCAGCCGGAGGAAATGAAAGCGCCGGATATCGTCCTGACGCCTGCCGATGGAACCGAGGCGGCGAAAAAGCGGTTTTCCTCCGCAGCTGTCGTGACGGCGCCGGGGGAGCTCGCTCTGCGGGGCGGCGCGGCATTTTCGCGTGCCGTGCTGCAGCTCGCGCAGACGCTGTATCCCGACCGGTTTGGCGGCGATGTGTCGGGGAACGCGGCGGAAATATCAGAAACAGACAGCACTGCCGATCACTGAGGACTGGACCGCAGCAGCGCCAAAAAGGAGACTATATATGCTGATCACCTGTATTTGTACCGGAAACACCTGTCGCAGCCCGATGGCGGCGGCGATCCTGACCGAGCTTTGCCGCCGGCGCGGACGTGAGGATATCACGGTGACGAGCGCGGGACTGGCGGCGGACGGCAGCCCCGCGGCGGAAAACGCCGTGGCGGTGATGAGGGAATGGGGCACGGATATTGCCGGGCATGTGTCCCGTCCGCTGACAGCGGAGCTGTTTTATGAGACCGACTGCTTCCTCGTGATGTCGCCCGCCCATCGGCAGGTGCTGCTCACGGCGGGCGCGGACGAATCCCGCGTTTTTTTGCTCGGCGGCGGGATTCCCGATCCGTTCGGCGGTTCGATCGAGGTATACCGGGCGACGCGCGACCGGCTGGAGGAGGCACTGACAGCCTGGTTGGATGAGCAGGAGGAATCTCATGGGGAAATTTGACGGCTTTTTGATCTGCACCGACTGCGACGGCACACTGATGGACAGTCACGGGCAGATTTCGGTGGAAAATGCCGCCGCCATCCGCTATTTTCAGCAGGAGGGCGGACGGTTTACCGTGGCGACCGGCCGCGGCGCCGCTCATATCCGGCAGTTCGCGCAGCAGTTTGTTCCCAATGCGCCGCTCGTGATCTGCAACGGCTGCTTTGTCGTGGACGAAAAAAGCGGCGCGGTGTTGCAGGAGTATCTGCTGGATGAGCGGGTGCACCGCGTGATCGACTATGCCGTTACGCGGTTTCCGTCGCTGAAAGCGGTGCGCATCGTCTACGGACAGGACGGCGCGTTTGACATGAAGCGGGGCGGCGAACCGGATCTTGACCGGCGCTATACCATTCCCGACCCGTGGACAAAGCTGCTGTTCGTCGCCGAACCGCGGGCGACCCGCCGGATCCAGCGGCGGCTGACGGCGCTGTTCGGCGGTGAATACCGCTTTGAGCGCAGCTTCCGCTTCTGCGTGGAATGCTACCGCCCCGAGGGAGGCAAGGGCGGCGGCGTTGCCGTGCTGCGCCGCCTGTTCGGTGACGCGGTGCACACCGTTGTCGGCATCGGCGATTCGGAAAACGATATCTCCCTGTTCAAAGAGGCGGATATCGGCTATGCCGTCGGCAATGCGCTGCCCGCCGTGAAGGCGGCGGCGGATCGCGTGACGGTGACCAATGACGACAGCGCCGTTGCCCGCGTGATCGCGGAGCTGGAGGGTAAACGATGACGGTGGAGCCGATGGCGGCGGCGCATATTGCCGCGCTTGCCGAGCTCGAGCAGCTGTGCTTTTCCGAGCCGTGGTCTGCCGATGCGCTGCGGCAGGAGCTGACAAATCCCTGCGCCCGCTTTTTTGCCGCGCTCTGCGGCGGCGTGCCGGTCGGCTATATCGGCTGTCTGGTGGCGGCGGGCGAGGGCGATATCACCAATGTGGCGGTGCATCCCGAATTTCGCCGCCGCGGTATTGCGGGGCAGCTGATCGACCGCCTGACCGAAGAAGCACGGCAGGAGGGCGTCACACAGATCCATCTGGAGGTGCGCGCCTCCAACACGGCGGCTATGGCGCTGTATGAGGGGCGCGGCTTTTGCCCGGTCGGGCGCCGCCCGCGGTTTTACCGCCGTCCGACCGAGGACGCCGTGCTGTATACCCTTATCATAAAAGGAGAATAACAGGTATGCTGATCTTGGGAATCGAATCCTCCTGTGACGAAACGGCGGCCGCCGTCGTGGAGGACGGCAGAAAAAAGCTGTCTGACGTGGTGGCTTCACAGGTAGAGGAACATAAGCTGTACGGCGGGGTCGTGCCGGAGATCGCCTCCCGCCGCCATGCCGAGGCGATCTCCGGCGTGGTGCGCCGTGCGCTGGACGAAGCGGGCGTATCGCTCGCGCAGATCGACGCTGTGGCGGTGACACATGCGCCCGGGCTGATCGGCGCGCTGCTGGTCGGGGTGAATTTTGCCAAGGGGCTGGCGTTTTCGACCGGTCTGCCGCTTGTGCCGACGCACCACCTGCGCTCACATATTGCCGCCAACTATCTGGCGCATCCCGATTTAAAGCCGCCGTTTCTCTGCCTTGTGGTGTCGGGCGGTCACACCCACCTCGTGCGGGTGGAGGACTACACCCGTTTCACGCTGATCGGCAGGACGCGGGATGACGCGGCGGGCGAATGCTTCGATAAGGCGGCGCGCGCCATGGGACTGCCCTACCCGGGCGGTATCCATCTCGACCGGCTTGCCGGGGGCGGCGATCCGGCGGCATTTGCGTTTCCGCGCCCCCATGTGGAGGGCAGTGAGTGGGATTTCAGCTTTTCCGGACTCAAAACCGCTGTGATCAACCGTCTGCATCAGGCGGAGCAAAAGGGCGAGACCCTGCCGCTGCCCGATCTGGCGGCATCGTTTCAATATACAGTGGCAGATATTCTGTGCGACCACACCCTGCGTGCCGCACAGGCGGCGGGCAGCGACACGGTCGTGCTTGCGGGCGGCGTCTCCGCCAATTCCGGGCTGCGCGCACTGATGGAGGAGCGCTGCAAAAAGCTGGGGCTTGCGCTGTATATGCCGCCGTTGTCGCTCTGCGGGGATAACGGCGCAATGGTTGCGGCGCAGGGCTACTATGAATACTGTTCCGGTAATATCGCCGGACTGGAGTTAAACGCTGCGCCGACACTGCCGATCGAATACCGCTGAATCATAAAAAAATAAATCGCCGCCCGCGAGCCGGATCAGCTCGCGGGCGGCGATATGTTTACGGGGAGAATGATCCGCTGTGCAGATCAAGCGTCCTTCTCTTCGGTCTCCGCCGTGTCCTTTTCACCGGACAGAATGACATTGAGCAGGATGCCGAGGATCAGCGCCGTGGCGATAGAGGTGATCGTGATGGTCAGATTGTCGCCGCCGAAGGTCAGCGACAGACCGCCGATACCGGCGATCAGGATAGCGGAGGTCACAAACAGGTTGCGGTTCTTGTTGAGATCCACTTCCTGCACCATCTTGAGACCGGATACCGCGATGAAGCCGTACAGCGCCATGCAGACGCCGCCCATGACGCAGGAGGGGATGGAGTTGACGAAAGCCACAAAGGGGGTGAGGAAGGAGATCAGGATCGCGCCGATGGCGGCGGCAATGATGGTGTGGATAGAGGCGTTGCGGGTGATGGCTACGCAGGCGACCGACTCACCGTAGGTCGTGTTGGGGCAGCCGCCGAAGAAAGCGCCGACCATCGAGCCGACACCGTCGCCCAGCAGTGTGCGGGACAGACCCGGATCCTCGAGCAGATCGGTCTCAATGATGGAGGAGATGTTTTTGTGATCCGCCACATGCTCGGCGAATACCACAAAGGCGACCGGCAGATAGGCAGCGGCGATCGTGCCGACATAGGCGCCGTTTAACTCACCGAAAGCGCCGAATGCGGTCAGGAAGGTGAATTTCGGGAGGCCGAGGAAAGTCGAGAGCGACACGACGCCGTTCGGTGCCAGCGCGGTGAAGTAGTCGAAGTTGATGATCTTCAGGGCGTCAATACCGGCAGCGTTGCCGATGACCGTGAACACGGTTGCAAGCGCATAGCCTGCCAGAATGCCGATCACAAAGGGAATCAGGCGTGCCATTTTCTTGCCGTAGGTCGAGCAGAGCGTGACCACGATCAGCGCCACGACACCGATCAGGATGCACAGCAGCGGGCTCGCCACCGACACGTTATCTGCCTTGACGCCGCCGTTTTGCAGATCGCTGATGGCGTTTCCTGCCAGAGAGAGACCAATGATGGCGACCGTCGGACCGATGACCACGGGCGGCATCAGGCGGTTCAGCCAGCCCACGCCCGCAAATTTCACCGCGATGGCGATGCCGACATAGACAAGACCGGCAAACACGGCGCCGATGATGAGACCGAGATAGCCGAGCTGAACCGACACGCCGCCGGCAAACGCCGCAGCCATCGAACCGAGGAAGGCGAAGGAGGAGCCGAGGAACACGGGGCTTTTGGCTTTTGTGAACAGGACATAGACGAGGGTACCGGCGCCGGCGCCGAACAGGGCGGCGGAGGGCTGCATGCCGTTTCCGGTGATGACCGGAACCACCAGTGTGGCAGCCATGATGGCGAGAAGCTGTTGAATGGCAAATATGATGAGTTGTCCGAATTTGGGTCTGTCCTTGACCCCGAAGATCATTTTCATGCGACTTCCTCCCGTTTTTTGATGAAAAATTCTATGGATGAAGGCAAAATGCCTTATTCCCCTGTTTCCTTGGCGTAAAGCCAGACGCCGGTCTCACTGTCCACCGGCGGGATCCGGACGGCAACGGTCTCGGAAAGCGAGGTGGGAATGCTTTTTCCCACATAATCAGCGCGGATCGGCAGCTCCCTGTGACCGCGGTCGATCAGAATGGCAAGCTGAATAGCACGCGGGCGCCCCAGAGAAAATACCGCTTCGATCGCCGCACGAACCGTGCGTCCGGTATACAGCACGTCGTCGACCAGCACAATAGTTTTCCCGACCACGTCAAAGGGCAGATGAGCGGGGGCGACGACCGGGGAATCCTGCAGCTTTGTCAGATCGTCGCGGTAGAACCGGATGTCCAGCTCGCCGCAGGGTACGGAAATACCCTCGATCCGCTCGATGTGCTGCTGCAGCAGGCGGGCCATCGGTTCGCCGCGGCGGCGGATGCCCACAAGGCACACATTTTCCACACCTTTGTTCTTTTCAGTGATCTCATGCGCCATGCGCACCATTGTGCGCCGTACCGTTCCCTCGTCCATCAATACCGCTTTCGGCTGAGACATCAGATTCGCCTCCGACAACAAAAAATCCCGTCGTACCGAAAATACGACAGGATCCGCAGACGGGGACGCAGAAAGTCCCCCGGCAAAACGTATGCAGCTCCTCTTGTCGGCATCACGGTACCGCTTATTAAAGATGGATATGTTCCGATTAAAAAGTGTACCACAGCTTCGGCTGTTTGTAAAGGGGGAAATGTAATTTTTTTGAATTTTTTCGGACATTTTCTTGCTCGGCACAGCGGCAGGAAATAAAAAGCGAATACGGCGCGGCAGTATACAAAGTTTTTGCGGGGGAATGACTAATTGCGGCATACAAGGGGTAAACTGGAAATAGAGTTGAACAAAGGAGGAGAAGAATCATGAAATGGAAACGTATGCTGTTTCAGGATCCGCCGCTGCCGGAGCTGCTGGAGGATATTCGCGAGGTGCAGCGCCAGCTGGCGCTGTCCGATGCCCGGTTTGATATGCAAAGCGACCGTGACCTGATCGACGCCTGTATCTATGAGCAGGAGGCGTTGCGGGCACGTTACCGGTATTTGCTTGGACAGGTACGGGCGCAGGGACTGCGCGCGCCGGTGCCGTACGAGGAACCGGCACAGCCCAAGGCGCAGGCGGCGATGCGCCGTTTGGCTGGAGAACAGGTGTGACGCGTGAGGGGACGGAGTTCCCCCCCGGCATATAATCATATAATAAGGATAAGAAAGGGAGGGGGAAAACAAAAAATCGAAAAAAACTGGAAAAAGGTGTTGACAAGGGGGAGGAAGTGTGGTATACTAGCGAAGCTGTCCCGGAAAACGGACAGCGGGACCTTGAA
>CAKUMQ010000099.1 GCA_934667845.1 uncultured Eubacteriales bacterium
CCTCCGGCGTGACCTCGCCGGTCACACCCGCGTTTTCCTCCTCCCAGCGGGATTTGGCTTCACTCAGCTGCTCCTGCAGCGCCTTTTCCTCATCTCTGAGCTTGGCGGCACGCTCGAAATCCTGCTCGTTGACGGCGGCTTTCTTCTCCTCCGCCAGACGCTTCAGCTCCTGCTCGGTCTGCTTGACATCGGGCGGGGCGGTAAAGGCCTTGAGCCGCACACGGGACGCCGCCTCGTCGATCAGGTCGATCGCCTTATCCGGCAGATACCGGTCGGCGATATACCGCACCGACAGCTTCACGGCGGCTTCCAGCGCCTCGTCGGTGATCTTCACCTTGTGGTGCGCCTCATATTTATCCCGCAGTCCGCGCAGGATCAGCACCGCCTCCTCCGCGCTCGGCTCGCCGACCACAACGGGCTGGAACCGGCGTTCAAGCGCCGCATCCTTCTCGATGTGCTTGCGGTATTCCTCCAGCGTCGTCGCACCGATGATCTGCAGCTCGCCGCGCGCCAGCGACGGCTTCAAAATGTTGGCGGCATCCACCGCGCCCTCGGCGGCACCCGCACCGATGATGGTGTGGATCTCGTCGATGAACAGGATGGTATTTTTCGCCTTCATGACCTCGTCGATCGCATTCTTGATACGCTCCTCAAAATCGCCGCGGTACTTGGTGCCTGCGACCATGCCGGTCAGATCGAGCGTCACGACACGTTTATTGCTGAGCAGCTCCGGCACCTCGCCGGCGACGATCTTCTGCGCCAGCCCTTCGGCGATGGCGGTCTTGCCGACGCCCGGCTCGCCGATCAGGCAGGGGTTGTTTTTCGTGCGGCGGGACAAAATCTGCACCACACGCTCGATCTCCTTCGCACGGCCGATCACCGGATCCAGCTTGCCCTGCTTGGCAAGCTCCGTCAGATCCCGCCCGAACTGGTCGAGCGTCGGGGTCTGGCTGTCACCCTTGCGGGCGGCCGCGCCCGCACCGCCGCGCGGACCGGTCTCGGCGGTCTCGCCCGGACGGGCGCCGATCGCGTTTGCAATATCCTCGACCAGCTCATCGGTGCGCGCGCCCAGTGCCGCCAGCAGCCGCATGGACACGCTGCTCTCATCCCGCATCACCGCCAGCAGAATATGCTCGGTGCCGACATAGCCCGTCTGCATATACGTCGCCTCAGCCACGGACAGCTCCAGCGCTTTCTTGGCGCGCGGTGTAAAGTCCTCCGGCGAAAGTCGGGTCTCGCTGCCCGTCGTCTCCGCCTGACGGATCGCCTGCTCATAGGCAGCCGCCGTAATGCCCCGGCCGGACAGCACAGTTGCCGCCACGCCGGTCCCCTCGCGGAGCAGACCGAGCACAAGGTGCTCGGTGCCCACATAGGTGTGTCCCATCTCCTGTGCCGCTTCAATGGCGGCATTGAGTGCCGTATTGGCCTTTTCGGTAAATCCTTTGAAACGATACATGATCCGTTCCTCCCTTTTTCCTCATAGTTCCCGCGGGTCAGCAGGCGGCTTTACGCCAGCCGCTCCCGCACCATCGCCGCACGGGCGGTGTCCCGCTCGGACGGCTCCATTTCGCGCCGCGCCGCCATCATCATGGTCGCGGGCTGCGCGTCGTTCATCAGCGCGTTTAAATCGTCCGTCGTAAAGTGAACGCCGGTCAGCGTCTTGGTGCTCAGCCCCACGCGCAGATAAGAGCTCAGCTCCATAAATTCCTGATGAGTCAGGCGGCGGGCATAGCACAGAATGCCGAGCGCACGCCACATGGTATCCTGATACCGCTCATCGGCGGCGAGCTTCTCACGCTCCGTCCGCTCCTCGCGGATGATCTGCATCGCGATGCTGCGCAGGTTCTCCATCGCCGCCTGCTCGGAAATGCCGAGTGTCACCTGATTCGACAGCTGATAGATATGCCCCTCCGACTTGCTGCCCTCGCCGTACCAGCCGCGGATGGTAAGTCCGAGCTTCGACACGGTGTTTTGCAGCTGGCGGATAGCACCGCGTTCGGCAAGCGCCGGCAGATGCAGCATCAGCGAGGCGCGCATGCCCGTGCCGAGATTGGTCGGGCACTGGGTCAGATAGCCGAGCCGGTCGTCAAAGGCGAAGTGCAACGTCTCATCGAGCGCCGTATCCAGCCGGTCGGCGACCTCATACGCCTCCTCAAGCCGCAGACCCGGGCGCATCACCTGCATCCGCAGATGATCCTCCTCGCAGAGCATCAGGCTCACGCTCTCGTCCTCGGACAGCAGCAGGGCGCTGCCCTCCTCACAGCGGGAAAACTCCGGGCTGATCAGATGCCGCTCCACGAGCGACAGCGCGTCAATGCGGGTCATATTGTGCATATCGAGGTAATTCAGCGGCATGGATGCCGGAACCGCAGCCCGGATCTTTTCGCTGACCTCCTTTTTCTGCTCCGCCGTCATCTGCGCCGGAAACGGGATGCCCGACAGATTGCGTGCCAGCCGGATACGGGTGCTGAGCACCACATCCCCTTCGGGACCGGAAAGCTGATACCATTTTTCTGTCTGTTTCATGGTTATCCCTCCAATTCACGAATACGGTCGCGCAGCTTCGCGCAGGTCTCATATTCCTGCTTCTCCACCGCTTCGGCGAGCTGTTTTTTCAGATTTTCCAGCTCCTGTTCCTTTTTGGCTTCCTCGCCGCCCGCCAGCGGCACCTTGCCGGTGTGGCGGGTCTTGCCGTGCAGCCGCTGCACCATCGGCAGCAGGCGGTCATAAAACACCCGGTAGCACTGCGGGCAGCCGACCTGGCCGCTCTCGGAGATCTCGGCAAAGCTCTTGCCGCAGCAGTCACAGCGCACCGTATCGCCGAGCGCCCGCACCGACGGCTCCGCAAACAGGTTGCCCCAGAAGTTGTGCAGATCCAGACCGAAGTCGTTCCACACCGAGCCCCACCCCTGCTGCGCCGCACATGCCGCGCACAGGTGCTGCTCCGTCGTCTTGCCGTTTATTGTCCTTTTCAAATACGTCGTGGCGGGATTCTTTCCGCATTTCTCACACAACATAACAATCACTCCTTTTTCAAGTTCAGCGTGGTCAACAGCCGCTTCATCATGGTCGCCCGCAGCCGGTCACGGTATTCCGCCGGTATGTCGCGATAGGTCCGCTCCGACAGAGCCGCCGCCATCAGCCGGCCGTCCGACGCGCTCACCGCGCCCTGGTAGACCAGGTTTTCCAGTATGGCAGCCGCGGCTGCCGGTGTCAGCGTATCGCCCACGGCGTTGACCGTGTGCATGATCGGCGTCGTCGTCGGCTTCATCTGCACCCGGCTGATCCGGATGTAACCGCCGCCGCCCCGCCGGCTTTCCACCACATAGCCCTGCTCGGGCGTAAAGCGGGAGGTCAGCACATAATTGATCTGGCTCGGAACACACCCGAGCTGCTCCGCCAGCGTATTCCGCTGCAGCTCCGCCGAGCCGTTTTGTGTCTGCTCCAGCATCTGCAGGATATACGCCGTGATCGCATCACTCATCCGCATGACCCTCGCCTCCTTTCTTTGACCTTGCCTGATCTTTGTCTCCTATTATACGCGAAAGTCAGATAAAGTCAAAGTCAAATAAAGTCAATTTTACTCGACAGGAGTGTGATTACTCCCGTTTTTCTTCGATTTTCTCCGCATTGCTCATGATTTCTCATTTTTTCACTTTTTTGAAAAAAGCGCTCACCGCCTGTCGCCAAATGTCATAGTATATAGTGTAAGACGCGAAGGGAGGCGAACAACAATGTGTCTGCGGAACCTGTTTAACGGCAACGATTGCACCTGGATCCTGTTTATCATCATCCTGATCCTCCTGGTGGACGACGATTGCGGCTGCACGAACACCAACTCCAACGGCTGCGGCTGCGGCTGCTGACGAACTTCCGGGCGGAGGATTCCGCCGCTCTCCTGCACAAAGGGGCTGCCGGTCTTCGGCAGCCCCTTTGCTGTATGCCCAAGCCGCTGCGCAGCTTCGGCTCAGGATATTTTCAGCTGTAAACGGAATTTATCCGAGATCATGGCAATAAACTCGCTGTTGGTCGGCTTGCCGCGGCTCCCGTGGATCGTAAAGCCGAAATAGGAGTTGAGCACATCCATGTCGCCTCGGTCCCAGGCGACCTCGATGGCATGGCGGATAGCGCGTTCCACCCGCGAGGAGGTGGTGGCATGCTTTTTCGCCACCGAGGGATACAGCCGTTTGGTCACGGCGTTGATGATTTCCTCATCCTCGATCGCCATTAAAATGGCGTCGCGCAGGTATTGATAGCCCTTGATATGTGCCGGTACGCCGATCTGATGTAAAATTTCCGTCACCCGCACCTCAAGGCTCTGCTCTCCCGCACCGCGTCCGCGCCGCGCGGCGCCCGGCCGCATGCTGCAAAGGCTGTGGATGCGTCGGCAGACGTCCTCCGGCTCAAAGGGCTTGAGCAGGTAATAATCCGCGCCCGCGAGCATGACCTCGCGCTCTAAATTGCTGTTGTCAAAGCTCGACATGACCATAAAATGCGGCTTCGGCTCCATGGCCGAATGCAGCACGCCGTTGAGCACCCCGAGCGCGTCGGTCTGCGGCATAAACAGATCCATGATGACCACATCCGGCCGCTGCTGTTGGATCGCCTGGAGAACCGTCCTGCCGTTTTTCTCCACCTGATGCAGCTCAAGCCCCGGCTCCCGCATCAGCCGCGTGCAGGCTGTACGCATCTGCTCGCTGTTATCCGCAAAAAGCACCGATATTTTTTCATTTTCCATTTTGTTACTCCCTCGTTCCTCATTGGATTTCCTGTATATTCTACCATTTCTTTCCATAAAATGCAATAGTTTTCTGCCCGCTTTTTCACAGACACCGGACGGCATGCCCGCCGTTTTTTTCGTAGATTCCCCGTTTTTCGACACGGTTCGCGGAAATCCCCCCGTCCGCCCGGGACATTGTGGAATATTTTCTGGGAAAACTATCCAGATTTTTCCTGTTATTTTCGGCGTGGAAACAGGGGAAAACCGCTGCCCGATTCTGCCGATTTACCAGTTAAACGGCCGTATACCCGCCGCGCCTTGTCCCTTTTTGCGCGGCAGCCCCGAAAAAGGGGACAAAAGCCCGCATATATACCTACTATATACACAAAACCGTCATTTTCTATCGGAGGGATATGTTATGTGGTCGTTTCTGATGCAAACCCTGTCTGATCTGATCTATTTTGCGCTTCACGTCGTCCGTTCCGGCTCTTTTCCGAAGCCGCTGAGCCAAAAGGAGGAGGCGGACGCCTGGATCGCCTACCGCGAGCAGGGCGACCTGCACGCCCGCGACCGGCTGATCGAACACAATCTGCGGCTGGTCGCCCATATCATCCGCAAATATTACAGCTCCTCGCGTGAGCAGGACGATCTCATCTCCATCGGCACGATCGGGCTGATGAAGGCGGTATCCACCTTTGATTACACCAAGGGCACCCGTCTCGCCACCTATGCCGCCCGCTGCATCGAAAACGAGATCCGCATGTATTTCCGCGCCGGAAAGCGGCAGGCACAGGAGCTGTCGCTGTCGGAGCCGATCGACATGGACAAGGACGGCAATCCCCTCACGCTGATGGATGTGCTGGCGGCAGAGGATTCACTGGAGGAGGACACCGCCCTGCGCGTCAACAGCGAACGGCTCGGACGCTATATGCAGGACTGCCTTGACGACCGCGAGCGGGAGATCCTCGCCTATCGCTACGGGCTGATCGGCAGCGGGCAGACCCAGCATGAAGTGGCAAAGCGGTACAATATCTCCCGCTCCTATGTCTCCCGCATCGAGAAAAAGGCGCTGGAAAAACTGCGCAGACGCTTTGAGCAGGGCGATGTCCCGCGGCAGCCGGTGGAGTAGCGCCATCTTAACGGGAACAGGCACAAACCCGGCACAAACAGCAACGCCCGTCCGCAGACAGTTGTCTGCGGACGGGCGTTCAGCCTGTCAAAGAACCCATGCTTTCAAGGAGCGAGAGCATGGGTTTTCTTCGAAAATTGGAGAAACAGGGAGAAA
>CAKUMQ010000100.1 GCA_934667845.1 uncultured Eubacteriales bacterium
GGCTTGCCCATCAGCGTGAGGAGCAGCAAAGCGCGGCGGACCGGGAGCAGAAGCGCATTTTCGGCGATCTGCTGACTGCGGAGCTGCACCGCATCCCGCGCGGCGCGGAATATGCGGAGCTGGTCAATTACTATGACCCTAAGTGCAGGACAGTGAGGATTCCGCTGGATCCGTCGCTCTCTCCCTCCCGCAATGCGCAAAAATATTATAAGGAATACCGCAAGGCGCAGACTGCCGAGCGTGTACTTGCCGAGCAGATCTCCGCGGGCGAGGAGGAGCTGCACTATCTCGAGTCGGTGTCCGATGCCCTCTCGCGCGCCGCTTCGTCGCGCGAGGTGGAGGAGCTGCGCTTTGAACTGGCGGACGCCGGGTATCTGCGGCTTGGCGGGGGGCAGAAGCGTCGTCCTGCGCCGCTCGGCCCGCTGACCTATCGCTCGGAGGACGGGTATACGATCCTTGTCGGACGGAATAATCAGCAAAACGATCAGCTGACGCTGCGCATGGCCAAAGGGGATGACCTGTGGCTGCATGTGCGCAACATCCCCGGCTCGCATGTGATCGTGCTGACAGGCGGCGCCACGCCTCCGGCGCGCACGGTGGAGCAGGCGGCTATGCTTGCCGCCGTTCACTCCTCCGCCTCCGGCTCGGCACAGGTGCCGGTGGAGTACACGCTTGTGCGGTATGTGCATAAGCCGCGCGGCGCACGCCCCGGCAAGGTGATCTATGACCACCAGCAGACCGCCTATGTGACGCCGTCTGCCGCCGAAACAGAGGGCTGGAAAATAGAGTAAAAGCGAAAATTAGGGCGAATTATCCAAAATCAAGAAATATTTTTGCACACATAAAACGTCTTTTTTGCAATCTGAATAATTATTGTAAAAAAAGTGTTGACATTTGCGCCCGAATCGTTTAATATATACCTATATCTGTTAGATGAGCGGGTGTTGCGCGGTTTGGAAGGCGAAAAGCGTTGGACGTCCGATTCCCCGGATGAGGAGTTGGCGGCTGCCTATGCGCGCGGCGACGAGGCGGCTTTTGCCCGTTTGGTGCAGCGGTATCTGCCGCTGATCCGGCGGCAGAGCAGGGGCTTTTCCGTTTCCGCGGCGGAACGGGAGGATCTCGTGCAGGAGGGACTTTTGGGTCTGTTTTCCGCTGTGCGGGCGTTTTGTCCCGAAAAGGGAGAGGCGTTTCGCCCCTTTGCGCTGACCTGCTGCAAAAACCGTATGCGTTCCCATGTGCGGAGGCTGCCCGATCCGGTGACGTGTGATCCGGATGGGGAGGAGTCGCTGAACGCACTTCCCGACGGCGGGATGCAGGATCCCGTGCGGCGGCTGCTTCGCCGCGAGGAGGCCGCCTGTCTGCGGGATTGGCTTCGGGATCGGCTTTCCGAGAGGGAATATGCGGTGCTGATGCTCTTTCTGGACGGATATTCTTATGAGGAGATCGCCAGATCCTGTGTGCTCTCTGTCAAAGCGGTGGATAATGCGCTTTGGCGCGCGCGGCGGAAGATCGGCCGTGCGCTGATTCCTCAGTAAAAAACGGCGGCAGTCCGTTTTTGATATGCCCGGGTAGCTTAAGCAGAGCGTTGGTTTCAAAGGTGTCGGTCCAAGCCCGACGCGGGGCAAAAATACTATTATCTTAAAGCGAGGTAAACAACATGTACGAAGACAAGACTCTCATTTGCAAAGAATGCGGCAACGAATTTGTGTTCACTGCCGGTGAGCAGGAGTTCTACGCCGAAAAGGGCTTTGTGAATGAGCCCCAGCGTTGCAAGGCTTGCCGCGATGCGCGCAAGTCCGCTGCGAAGCCGGAGCGCGAGATGCATACTGCGATCTGCGCCAACTGCGGCAAGGAGTGCAAAGTGCCCTTCAAGCCCCGTGAGGATCGTCCGGTGTATTGCAGCGAGTGCTTTGCTGCGATGAAGCAGGAAGGCTGAGTTTTCAAGCATAATAGACCGCCCGTCGGCTGACGGGCGGTCTTTTGCTGTTTGTGTGCTTGTTTTCGGGAGAGGGTATGACTTACAAAAACCAGTTTTTCAGGATCAGAAAGCTGTCCGGACGGTAAATCTCCAAATGAGAATTGGCGATTCCTTTGAAAAATTCCGTCCACAGCAGCAACGCGCCCGCTGTGACAAACAGTGTGAGCAGACGGCGCTTTTGCGCGTCTGCCCCGGCCCGTGCCGTCAGCGCGAGCGCCGTGACGGCGGCGGAGAGCAGCAAAAGCCACTGCACATCGCAGGGATAGCGGGGCAGCAGTCCGCCCATTTGCGCGTCTAATATGACCACGATCAAGGCAAAGGCAACCGATGTCCATATAGGCAGCCACAGTCGTTTCTGCCGCAATTCATGGCGGACACAGCCGGAAAAGGCGGTCGCCCAGACAAAAAGGTGGGTAAACAGTACGCCGCCGTACATGCTTTCCTGTACGGTTGCGCCGATATATTCCGTTGCAAACGGCACCGCGTGTACATACGGGAAGATAAGGTCGATGTTCGGAAGGCGGAACAGATAGGCGAGCAGCCCGTCCGGTATGCGTGCAAGGGCAAACCCGCGTTTGGTCATGTCATTGGTGGTGAGGTTGTAATTTGCGCCGAAATCCGTGACCGATCCGAACCGTACATAGTTATACGCCATGACACCGGCGGCAATCAGGATAAACGGCACGGCAAAGCACAAAAGGTGCCCCCATTTGCGGCGGGTATACCGCGGATGCCGACAGAGGAAGTAGCCGCCGAACAGAAACAGGCTGAAAAAGGAGCCGATGAGGAACTGGGGACGGCAGCCCGCCACCAGCGCCATGCACAGCGAACCGGCGGCAAAGGAGACAGCCGCGTGCCGCGGGCGGTCGGCAGAGGAAACGGTGTCGGCCAGCTCCGCCGACGCGTGGACCCAGAAGCTCAGCCCCCAAAGGCTCAGGGCGATGGCGAGCAGGACGGGCAGGCAGTAAAAGCACGGGCACAGCAGCATCTGTATGGTGCCGACGCCGTTGGCGAGGATCAGCGAGAGCAGCAGAAAGACGCCGGTGGAGGTGTCGGGGAACCAGCGGCGGACGATCTGCCGCATCAAAGCAAACGCCCCGCCCAGTGCAGCCAGCGCCGACAACAAGATCCCGACCCATGTCGGGAATGCCGCGCCGGTGAGCAGATAATACGGAAAATAAAACAGCAGCTCCGGCACAATGCCGAAGTAGACGTAATAGTGTCCTTTATAATAGGCGACGTCCCAGGGGGAGCCGGGCGCGGTCTTGCTGCGCAGCGCCGTGTCATAGGGATTTTCCATCTGGTCAAGCGCCTCGTTCGGCGCAATATCCAGATCGACCCGCCCCTTTGCCAGGGACTCGGCAAGCTGCGCATACTGATAATGATGTGACCAGGCCGGTCGGATCAGAAAGGTGTTCAGCCGGGGGAGAACCGCAAAAAAAGCGGCGTTGATCAGCAGAACGAGCAGGATCAAAGCGTCGCTTGTGCGGGAGCGCAGAAGCGGAAGCCGATAGATAAACGAAGCGGGGCGGAACAGCCATATGCCGCACAGCAGCAGGAAGATCACGCCGAACCGGCTCAGGGAGAAAAAGAGCGGCACGCGGGCATTAAGCGTCAGATCGCGGATCACGACCTCTTTTGCCGTTGACGGAAACTGAATGGTCAGCGTGTGCAGCCTGCCGTAGGTGTGCAGGCGGATATAGGCGCTTTTCGGTGCGGCGGCATAGATGGTCGGCTTGCCGAGCGTGTAGGCTTCGGCGTGTCCGTCGTCAACGGCGGAAAGCGTAACGGCGACAGGGATCACGTCGCCGCTTTCGCTGCGGCATACGGCATCCAGATGCAGATACCGCACGGTATCCGGCACGTCGTCTAGGGTGAGTGTGCCGTTTTCGGCGGTCAGCGTATACCCGCCGTCCTCGCGCGGGGTCAGCCCGCTGCCGACCAGATAGGCGGGAAATGTCGGCTGGCTGCCCAGCGAGAGCAGCGCACGGCCGCCAGCCCAGAGCAGTTCAAGACACAGCGCCGCCGCCAAAAGCCCGAGCAAAACGGCGAGCCGCCTTTTTCCCTTTTTGTTCATGTGTATCCCTCCGCCTGCTTTTTTATAAAACGCCCCATCTTTTATATACGGCAGACAACTTCTGCCTCTATTGTAGCATAAATTTCCTTAAGAGAAAAGGGAAAAGGCTTTAAAAATTCCTTAAAATATCCGGCTTTATTCATCCAAGCGGCGCACCAAACGCCGTTTGATCGGATGTGCTTTTCGCCATACGGCTTTTTTGCCTGCGCGGCGGCAAAAGAAAAAGAACCGGAGTGCTCCGGTTCTTTTTTGGCGTATTGTCCAAGGTCAATGCGCGGCTTCCTCGCCGTAGATGGGGAACTGCGCACAAAGCGCCATGGCCTCGCGGCTGACTGCTTCGCGGCTCTCCTCAAAACGGGAAACCGTATCGTCGATAAACCCGGCGATGCGCGCCATTTCCGCGACGCCGAAGCCGCGGGTGGTCACGGCAGGCGTGCCGAGCCGCAGGCCGCTGGTGATAAACGGGCTTTGCGGATCGCGCGGCACGGCGTTTTTGTTGGCGGTGATGTGCACCTCGTCCAGCCTGTGCTCCAGCTCCTTACCCGTGATGCCCTTGTTCTGCAGATCGAGCAGCATCAGGTGATTGTCGGTGCCGCCGCTGACGAGCCGGAACCCGCGCGCGGAAAGGGCGTCAGCGAGTGCGGCGGCGTTTTCGATCACGCGCTTTTGATACGCGACAAACTCCGGCTTCAGCGCCTCGCCCAGCGCTACCGCTTTGGCGGCAATAATGTGCATGAGCGGACCGCCCTGCGTGCCGGGGAAGATGGCTTTGTCTATCGTTTTGGCAAGCGCTTCGCGGCAGAGGATCATGCCGCCGCGCGGGCCGCGCAGCGTCTTGTGCGTCGTCGTGGTCACAACATCGGCGTAGGGCACGGGGCTTTGGTGCAGTCCGGCGGCGACCAGACCGGCAATGTGTGCCATATCCACCATCAGATATGCGCCGACCTCGTCCGCGATTTTGCGGAATTCGGCAAAATCAATGGCGCGCGGATAGGCGGAGGCGCCTGCCAGAATCAATTTCGGCTTATGCTCATGCGCCAAAGCACGGATGCGGTCATAGTCGAGCCGTTCGGTCTCGGGGTCGACACCGTAGGGGACGATGTGAAAATATTTGCCCGAAATATTGACGGGAGAGCCGTGGGAGAGATGACCGCCGTCCGCAAGGCTCATAGACAGCACGGTGTCGCCGGGGGACAGCAGCGCAAAAAATACGGCAAGATTGGCATTTGCGCCCGAGTGGGGCTGCACATTGGCGTGCTCTGCGCCGAACAGGCGGCAGGCGCGTGTCCGTGCCAGCTCCTCGACTTCATCGACGTAAACACAGCCGCCGTAGTACCGTTTGCCCGGATAACCCTCGGCGTATTTGTTGGTCAGTATACCGCCCGCGGCAAGCAGCACGGCGGGGGAGACGATGTTTTCCGAGGCGATCAGCTCAATATTCTGCTTCTGCCGTGTTAGCTCCCGGCTGCAGGCGGCATATACCTCTTCGTCATAGCGGGACAGTTCATCAAAAAACATGGCGGACATCCTTTCTGTACAGGAAAAATGGGGAGTGGGCGGACGATCGGTAAACGGGGACTGCGGCGAATACATCGCGTGTCCACAGATGCTCTATCTATGGTATACCACGTTTTTCCCTCCGCGTCAACTGAAAATTCTTTTGGCAAAGCTATTGACGGAAAGACAGTTTTGTTTTATTGTATTTTGGAGGGGGCTGATGCGGCCGTTTTTGCCGAGAACGGAGCGGCGGAGAGAAGCAGGCGTGCCGCTTTCTCTTCATCAAATGCATCAGAAAGGCAAGCCGCAAGCGTAACGCCGCCGACCGGGGCAACGGCACTGTCCGGGAC
>CAKUMQ010000101.1 GCA_934667845.1 uncultured Eubacteriales bacterium
TCTGATGAATGACCTGTCCCTCGGCAACGTGCTCGTCGTAGGCTTCCTCGATGATCGGCTCGCCCAATCCCGCAGCCTGCAGCTTGGCGATCGCATCCTCTTTTTTATCCCATACGACATAGGGAACGGTCGCTTTGCCGTCCTTGACCTCCACAACGCCGCTGCCGCTGCTGACCACGAGAACGACCGTACCGTTGACATCCATATAGGAGCCGCCGACCGGGCTTTGCAGGATGATCTTTCCCGCAGCGATATATTCCGACTGGATCGTTCCGCCGGTCTGGGCAAGAAGCTGTCCGGATTCAATCGCCTTGAGCGCCTCATCCTTATGCTCTCCCTCCACATCGGGAACGACCACGACCCCTTTCGGGATCACGATCACGTCGGAATAACGGGAAAAATTGATCACTCCGGTCAGCAGCAGCGCCACAAAGGTCGCAATGCAGACCAGCGCCGCCGGAACCGCTATCTTGATCCACAGAGAAAGCGAATACAGGTCGATCTTCTTGATCTTCCCGTACCGGCGTTTTGCCGGCGGATCGGCATTCAGCTCGTGAATAAACGTCGCCACGTCGGGCGTTCTGTCTTCGACCCGCACATTCATGGCGTTGAGGATGGCGTTTTCCCTGTTGACGGAGATCGTTTTCACCAGCTTATGCGGCTCTTCCAGAATATCCTTGCTCTGGCTCTCGTATTTGGTGCGGCGTTCCATGGCGTCGGGCGGGGTCTTGCCGGTGATCATCTTGTACAGAGTCGCCGCCAGCGCGTACACGTCCGTATGCGGTCCCTGATCGCCGAGACTTCTGTATTGCTCCTCCGGAGAATAGCCCGGCTTGATGATCACGGTCAGACTGCGGCTGTGCGAGGTCGTCGCATAGCGGGAAGCGCCGAAGTCGATCAGCTTGACGCTTCCATCCTTCAGAAGAAAAATGTTGTCCGGGGCAATATCCCGGTGCAAAAGTCCCTCTGCATGAACGGCCTGGAGCGACTCCATGACCGGGATCATCATGGCGACCGCCCGATCCTCCGGAATGGTCTTTTCCCGCTTTAAGTAGCTTGTCAGCGTTTCCCCTTCCAGGTATTCCATGACGATATAGGCGGTCTGATTTTCCTCAAAGCTGTCAAAAATTTTGACAATGCCGCCCTCGTTCTGGAATTTCGCCAGATGCCTTGCCTCTTCGACGAATTTTTTTAATCCGTCGTGAAACTGTTCGCTTTTATCCCCGTTAAAAACCGTCAGGCGGGACTGACCGGGCATGCGCGTCGAAAACTCGCTCGGCAGATATTCCTTCACGGCGACCTTCTGCTCCAGTTTTCCGTCCCAACCGATGTAGGTCACGCCGAAGCCGCCGTACCCGAGCACCTTTCCGATGATATACCGGTCGTGCAGAAGCGTACCCGGCTCCATGTGAACAGCCTCTTCGGCAGGCGTGCCGACAATATATCCGCAATGCGGACATATTTCAAACTCGTCGCCGAACAGCTCCATACATCCCATGCATCTTCGACTCATACCGTTCAATCCTGCCCTTCAAACGTAAATTTTTCGTAGATCTCTCCGATCGGCGCCAGATTCCTGTTCTGGATCTTGGAGGAGAAACAAGTGGGATTCAGAGGAAGCTGCCCGTCGCTGCACTTGCTGATCATCAGTGTGCTTTGGTACACATTGCCGAGCATCCAGGAGAGCAGCTTTTCCGCCGCGGCGATCTCCTCTCCGCTCCCCCCGCCGATGCTCCACTCGTAGATAAAGCGGCAGCGGATCGCCTCGCCGTTCGGATAAACACATTTCTTTTCGTAGTTGGTCACTGTCTCCCTCACCTCGTTAAGCGCCATTGTGGAGGAGAGCAGGACCGGACTGGTATTGGCTTCATTGTTCAGAAACGCAGAGCGGTCCGCAAGCCCGGTCAGATCAAATCCGGCAGACAGCAGATCCGTATATTCGGCATCACAGGCGATCACGGTATCTTCACCGAAATCCCGGAGCGACTGAAAATACGAAGACTCATAGGGAAGCGATGCCGCACCGCTGGTGATCACATAGGCGACCGGCACCTCGATGGCAAGCGGCACCTGCTTTTTCCCGCGGTAGACATCGGCACAGGCTTTGGAAAAAAGGCACTCCTTATACTGCTCCGAGCGGAATACCGCATCCAGATCCCGCGCCTTATTCACGACCGTATCCGGCAGGCCGCTGCTCTCAAACAGCGTCGGCAGGGCGTTTTCCGCCGCAGCCTTTTCCAGCTCGCCGCGGTATTCCTCCTCCGGTATGTCGCGAAGCGCAAGGTTGACGCCGGGGAATTTCTGCTCAAAATCCGCCTTGACCGCCTCCATCGCCTCTTTTTCCGTCGATCCGTCGGCAACGGCATACCACACGGTAATATCCGCGGGCTTGAGCACCTCATCCGCCCGCTTGGCGCTGAACACGCTGTACCCGTAGGCGGCTCCGGCGAGCAGGACAAGGCACGCTGCCAGAATACCGCCCGTTCGCCTGGCCCTCCGGCGTTTTCGCTCCGCCACCAGCGTGGTGACCTTTCGCTCGCCGTTGATCGCCGCCAGAAATTCGTCCACGGTTTTAAACCGCATATGCTTTTCCACGGCAATGGCTTTCATGACGGCATTGCTGAGATTTTCCGACACCAGCGGATTCAGCTGATCCGGCGGCACGACGGTATCCGCGATCTTGCGGTTTGTCGACTCATCCGGCTTTACCCCCGTCAGCATAGCGTACAGTGTTGCGCCGAGCGCGTAAATATCCGTCCACGGACCGATATTCTTGCTGTTGTCATACTGTTCGACCGGAGAATAGCCCGGCTTTAGGATAATATCAATGACATCGTCCGTGGTATCGGTGAGCTTTGCCGCGCCGAGATCCATCAGTTTAATGCGGATATCCTTTCCGGAACAGATAAAAATGTTATCCGGCGCCACATCGCGGTGAACGATCCCCTGCTCGTGGAGAGACCTCAGCGCCTTTCCCACCTCATTGGCGATCAGCAGGGCAAAATCAACGCTGATCTTTCCGCCGTTCTGCGCCAGATAGGTATTCAGCGCCACGCCGTGAAGCAGCTCCATGACGATATAGGCGGTGTTGTTTTCTTCAAAGAACTCAAACACGTTCGGGATGCTTCTGTGCGCACCGAATTTGGCCATGGTCTTGGCTTCGGCGAGAAATCTCTCCTTGCGGTATTCGTATTCCGTCTGCGATTTTTTGGACACGATCAGATTTTTCAGTCCCTCTGCGCGCGTCACCAGGCGGCTGACGAAAAACTCCTTGACCGCCACGACCGTCTCCAGTTTCAGATCATAGGCTTTGTATACGATCCCGAAGCCGCCGGAGCCGACCGCCTTTCCGAGCAGATACCGTCCCGCCAGCACCGTGCCCGGCGCAAGCTGGATCGGCTCATTCGGCCGGTCGTCCTCTACCTGACCGCAATACGGACAAACAGAAAAGGAATCCTCATATTCCTTAAAACAGGCATAGCATCGCTTCATCCTTTATTGCTCCTTCGGCATATACTCTTCCCAGGAAAATGTCTCGCCGCAAAGCGGTACAAATATAAATTTGCTGCTCCCGAGCTCGATCACATCACGCGCGGCGAGCTTTTTCGATTCCTCTATGTATTCGTCATTGAGATAGGTCAGACCGCTGCTGTCCCCGGGCTGGAGGTAAAAATTCCGCTTTCTCGGCTCATAGGTGATCAGCGCGTGCTTGGCGCGCGAAACCTGATTGTCCTTGTTCAGCACAATGCGGTTGTCTTCGCTTCTTCCGATGGAGTTTTTCCCGGCGGCGATAACAAAGCTCTCGCCGAAGTGCTTCCCTCCGACGCAGACCAGCCAGCCCACGACGGGATCGACCGGTGCCGTCGGCGTCTCCTCCCGCGCCATTCCCGCCGATGCGGTGCTGAAATAGCTCATGGTTTTCCCGCCGCTGCTCGCGGAGGCGTTCTTCACGGCATCCCGCAGGGAGGGCGCCGGTTCGGGCGCATGTGCCTTTTCGGCCGGTTCCGTTTCCGCCACAGCCTGCGGCACGGGGGCAGCCGGCGCTTTATTCGGTTCAAGCCCCGCTTCGCTTCCGGGATCCGCTTCCGGCAGCTCCTCCGGATCCGTCTGCATCGGCAGCGGACTGCTCGGCATCTGCCAGAAGTTGAGCGTGCGCCCGCGGTCGTCTTTTTTGCCGTCCGCCGCCAAAGGCGCCCCCTGCTGCTCAAGCACGTCGGTAGGCGTACCCCACGCAGAGCCGGGTACAGGCCCGGGGCCTCCCGTTTTTACCGGATGGTCAAAGGTATTTCCCTGCGGCGTCGGCTGGGGGATAGGCGGCTGCACCGGCGTAGGCACCGCTTCCTTAGCGCTCTTGTCGTTTTTATGCCCCCAGCCGAACCGCTTTTTCTCCGTTGCCGGTGCGGCAGCGGGAGCTGAGACACCGACTCCCTCTCCGCAATGCGGACACACCGCATAACTGTCGCCGTCGAAAAAATGACCGTTTTTGCATTTTACCACATTCATTGGTTTTCCTCCCGCCTTATTTGACCCGGATGATGGCAGCCGTCATATTGTCCCTGTCGGTCCTCTCCGCCTTTGCCTTCTTCTGCGCCTTGATCTCCAGTGCCTGCAGCGCTTCGCTTATATTGCTGAAATTGTTTATCACCCGGCACAGTTCCTCGTCCGAAACCAGCTTATACAGCCCGTCGGACATCACGATAACCCGGTCGTCTTTCTTCAGCGGCAGCGGACGGTCGTTGTAATCCACAAGATCCAGCTGGCCGATACCCAAAAAGCTGATGAGCGTTTCGCCCCTTGCCTGCTCTCTGGCATATTCCTCTTCACCGATCAGCCCGGCGTTTCTTTTTTCATTCAGAACCGTCAGATAGGTGTGATCAAGCGTAAACTGGACAAATTCCCCGTCCCTGAGCAAATAGGCGCGGCTGTCCCCGACCGAGCTCCAATACAGCTGATCACCCGAGATCAACAGCGCCACCAGGGTGCTCCCCGCGTTCAGCGGTTTACCGTCCCGCCCTTTAAGCGACGCGACCCGGCTGTTGGCCTGCTGTGTTTCTCTCTCAAGAAACGCGGCGGGGTCACTGCACGGATAGTCGCGGTTATAGGCGGCTAAAAACGAATCCACTGCCAGACTGCTCGCCAGCTTGCCGCCCGAATATCCTCCCATGCCGTCGCAAAGGACCAGCAGTCCCTCCTCCGGTCTAAGTTCGCAGCCGATGCTGTCCTGCTGATCCTCCCGGTCTCCGAGCACCGTCAGCATAGCCAGCTCTGTTTTGGCATTTTCATCGGAAAATTGCTGATTATCCCTATGGAATTGCATATACGCACCTCGGTTAAAGCCACACCGCAACAGCGGAATTATTATCCATATCGGTTCCGGCTCCGTTTTCGCGAACGACTCTGACCATGGAATCCAGCCATTCCTCCACGCTGCCGGCTTTTTTCAGCAGCTCACACATGGTCTTTTCCTCGATCAGCTCCCAAAAGCCGTCGGAGCAGAGCAAAAAAGCCTGACATTTGCTTAACGGGATCCGCGGCAAAAGCGCATACATCGGCTCCTCCCAGTCGATCCCGATGACCCGCAGCAATATGTTGCGGTCGGGGTGATGCCGTATCTCGCTTTCCTTGATCTCACCGGAAAGAGCCAGCATCTGCGGAATGCTGTGGTCAAGCGTTCGGGTTCTGACCTTATTCCGCCGGAACACATACCCGCGCGAATCACCCACATAACCGATATAGGCGTCGGAGCCGTCCGTGACGACCGCCACGCCCGTCGTTTTCATTTTTCTGCCGGCATTCCGCGCCTTTTGCTCGGCGGTAATGATATCCTGCGCCGCGCAAAAGGTCTGTCCCAGAAAATCGGCAGCGTCCGTCACCTCGGAAAAGCGGCTTTTAA
>CAKUMQ010000102.1 GCA_934667845.1 uncultured Eubacteriales bacterium
GTCCAGAACCGTCTCCCCGTCAACCAGCTCAGCCTTGACCGTATACAAAGGCTGATCACCGTATCCGTTCGGCCACCAAAGCGCCGGATGCGAAACCGCGACGGACATGCCGACCTTTCCCTCTCCTGCGGGAATATCCACGGTTTCCTCTCCGGAGACCGTTCCGGTCGGGCCGGTCACGGTCACACGCATTTTCGCCCGCAGCGCGCGCACACTGTCCGTTTCCAGAAACACCTTTGCCTGTGCCTGCGTATAGTCGTCGTTCAATTCGTCCTGAAGCTGGATCCAGTCGATACGCGCCTCCCCCGTGAAACGGAGGCGAACATCCTTCCACACACCGAGCGTATAGAGGTTGTATGCCCAGTCATAGCTGCAGACAGCCGGAGACTTCAGCCCCTTCAGGCACTGGCGGATCTTATCGTTCGCTTTGACAAAGTGGTGCTCCGTATTTTCTCCGCTGAGCTTTCCGTCGGAAAGCCGCAGCCATTCCTCCAGCTCCTCCGGCATCGGATCAATGGTGATCACAAGCTCATTTTTCCCGTCCCGGACCGCCTCGGTCACATCAAGCAGAAAACGGTTGAACTGTCCTTCGGTCCTGCCGACCTCAATGCCGTTCAAAGCCACCGTGCCGCTGTAGTCCACACCGCACAGCTCCAGTGTGACGCGCTCCCCCGCCGCGGGGTGTGCCTCAAAGTCCTTCCGGTACTGCCAGCCGCTTAAGCAAACATCCATCAGGCGGGAATCGCCCATGCCGTAATTCAGCGGATAAAGCAAACAATCGTCCTGCAGATCCCCCTGGATATTCCCCGGTACCGTCGCCGGAACCCAGCCGGAGATCCAGGGGAGCTTTTTTCCGACGCCGGACGGGCGGATCTCCCAATCCTTCCCGTTCAATACCATTGTTTTCCCCATGATCGTTCCTCCACAATCATTTTATCACCGTGCAGCCTCGCGGCAGGTGATCCTTTACCACCCGCCCCGTATCGTGTCCACATTATAGCATACCCTCATTTCTTTTTCAAGTGTTTTCTTTCAATTTTTCTTTTTATTTTTGATATTTTTCTTTTAAGTTGTGTCTTTGTTTTCTTTATAATAAGTAAAATATATGATTCATTTTAAAAATATACCCCTCGCAGGCAGCGGATAAACCGCAAGTGAAAAGATAGTTTTATTTTTAACAAACAAATGTTTTTAGATAAAATGCTTATACATCTTATTTTCCGTTTATAGGGATTTAAGGGTCAAATTTCCAGTTGTCACGAATTCCGCCGCATTTTCAAATCATAAAACGATATTTTTACGTTAATTTTTCTTCTTTTTTGTGCAACACAGGTGAACCGCTCCGTGTCGCTTAAAGCATCGCACAACCCAAAGGATTCTGATAAAAACAAAATATCGTTTTCCGCTTATTATACACCAATATTTTTTCAATTCGATTTCATTTTGCTGTTGACTGTTTTGATATTTTTGATATAATATAATCAGTTCATTCTGCCCCGGTATTCCTGAAAACAAAATTAACTTCTATCGGGAGGTATTGTCATGCCGCTTTATGTTTACCCTGTGGATCCGCAGCAGGAAAACGGAATTGAAGCCGCGCTTTCTGCGCTGCTCAATGACCGCCGGGAGGAGGCCTGCCTCGAGCTTTTGCCGGGTGTTCACCGTCTTTTTCGCTCTGTATATCTACCGGTCGGTCTGCCCGACCAGCCGCTAAAAGAGCTGATCATCCGCGGCAGAGAAGGCGCGGTCATCACAGCCCGACAGCCGCTGGACACGGTCTGGCACCCCTATAAGGACGGCATCTTCGCGGCGCAGCTGGCGCCCGGTCATCATCCCGACGCTCTGTATGCCGACGGAAAAAAGCAGATCCTTGCGCGCTACCCCAACTTTGTCGCGGATGCCGTTCTCAACGGCTACGCGGCGGACGCCCTGTCCGATGAGCGTGTCGCCCGCTGGAAGGATCCCGCCGGCGGATATATCCGCGCGCTTCACCACGCCGAATGGGGCTCAAACGACTACATCATCACCGGAAAGGATGCGCACGGGAAGCTCCTGTATCAATGGGTCGGCGACAATAACCGCGGCAGCCAGATGCACCCGGTCAAGCGGATGGTGGAAAATATATTTGAAGAGCTGGATTCACCCGGTGAGTGGTTCTATGACCGTAAAAGCGGCATGCTGTTTTTCATGCCGCCGGAGGGAATGACATTGGCGGACACCCGTTTTGAATGGGTGGAAAACGCCCGCTTTTTCCACGTTTGCGGCCGCTGTTCGGCTCAGCCCGCAGGAAATGTCCGCTTCGAAAACCTGCGCTTTGAGAGCACGGCGCGCACTTTATTTACCGGCAAATATGAGCGCCCGCTGCGCGGGGACTGGGGCATTGTCCGCGACGGCGTGCTTTTACTCGAAAACGCGACAGACGTGCAGATCTGCAACTGTACGTTTGACGATATCGGCGGCAACGCCGTCACAATGAGCGGCTACAACCGCGGCCATCTGGTAGATCACTGCGATCTCACGCATATCGGCGCCACGGGGGTGCTGATCACCGGTCTGACCTCATGCGTCCGCGATGCCTCCTGCTATGACGGCGACAACCACAAAACAACGATAGCCGATTACACGCCCGGACCATGCCGTGAGGAGTATCCCCGTGATATCACGGTCAGCAACTGCTATTTTTACGACATCGGCGTTTACGAAAAACAGACTGCCGCCGTCTGCATGTCGGTGAGCGAGCGCATTCGCGTCTCCCGCAACACCGTTCACCACACCTCGCGCGCCGGAATCAACATCCATGACGGCAGTTTCGGCGGCCATATCATCGAGGATAACGACCTGTTTGACTGTGTTACGGAAACAGCGGATCACGGCCCGATCAACTGCTGGGGACGTGATCGCTACTGGTCGGTTCCCCAGCATGACGCCATGGGCTATTACGGCAAGACAAAACGCCCGTTTGCCCTGCTGGACGCCAGAGCCACGACACTGATCCGGCATAATCGCGTACACGCCAATCACGCCTTCGGCATTGATATCGACGACGGTTCCTCCAATTATGAGATCTGTGACAACCTGTGTATCGGTGTGGGCATCAAGCTGCGTGACGGCTTCGACCGGCGCGTTCACAACAATCTGCTGATCGGCTCCGGCTTTGAACTGCACATGACCTTTGCGCAGAATAACGATCTGATCTACACCAATGTCGTCGTTTTCCCGCGTCCCTATAACCGTTTGTGCGTCAATCCCGGTGCAACGACCGTGATCTCCAACAACCTGTACTGGAATATGGGGCACGATGTGCGCGACCTTCCGAAAGAGGAGCATGCCGCAGAGGTCGCCGATCCGCTGTTTGCCGATTTCGCGCAAAACGACTTTACACTGACCGCACACTCCCCCGCCATAGCCAAAGGCTTCGTTCCGTTCCCCACTGATGATGCCGCCTTCGGACGGGCTGATCGCCCGAAGCCGCCTCACTACCGTTATATTGACGCCTCACACAGCACCCGGACGCTGAAATTCTACGATCTGCTCCTGTCCGACATTGACGGTGAGGGCATGCGTTCCGCCGCAGGACTGCCCGATTTCAACGGCGTATATATTGCCGAGCGAGACGTGCTGGGGCTGTTCTGCAAGCTCGGTATCCCCATTGGTGCGGGAGATGTCATACGCTCCGTCAACGACACGCCGATCACCGGTATACAGGATTTTGTAAAGGCGTTTGACGCCATACCGCTCAACCGTCCTGCCAAAATGGAGATCTACCGCAGTCAGAAGCCGCTCGTTCTGGATTTTATCAAAACAACGGACGACTATCGGTCGATCAATGAACTGGCGGACAGCTCATGGCGGGAATCCATGGTCGAAGAGAACTAGCTTTCGGCAGCCATTGGAAGAAAGCGCATGCACATCCCAAAAAGTATCATTTTAATATAACATTGTTTCATTTTATGGTGAAAACCCCCGTTTTTCCCTTGTTTTCTTGACGTGTATATCTATTTTTGATATAATAAAAAAATATTGCAAAAAGGAGGATGGCAAATCATGACAATCTATGGCACCGAAAAGCAGGGCGGCTGTCTGCTGAAGATCCGCGGCAGCTTAGAGGGGCTGAAAAGCGCCGAAAAGCGGATCGCGCTGTACATTCTGGACAATCCCGCCGAGGTGATCAGCCTGACCATCAATCAGCTGGCCGAGTGCTGCCAATCCAGCTATGCCACCGTCAACCGCTTTTGCAAAAAGATGGGCTACAGCGGCTACAAAGAGCTGAAAAGTTATCTGCTCGGCGATGTATCCAGCCATCAGCAGGATATGTCCGACGTGTTAAACGTCACCATAACCCCCACTATCACCTTTGAGGAGATCAGTAACAGTGTACGGGAAATGGCGTTCAAGACGCTTTCTGACACCTTTTCCATTCTGGATATCGGTATGCTCGAGCACGTCACCGACGCTATCCTGAGCGCCAAACAGACCCTGTTTATCGGCACGGGAAACTCCGGCTTCAGCGCGCGCTATGCATATTCCAAATTCTTTCGGATCGGACTGCCCTGCGCGGTCGAGCTGGATCCGACCTTCCGGAAAATGAAGGTATCCCTTGTGCAGGAGGGGGAGATCGTTTTTGCCATATCCTCCTCCGGGCGGAGTGCAGAGATCCTGGAATGTGCCAAGATCGCCAAGCACAACGGCGCAACCGTCATTTCCCTCTCCGATTTCAACATTTCTCCGCTGTCCAAGATCGCCGATCTGAATCTGTATACCACGCCGCGCAATGTCAACGCTTTTTCCAATATTGATATGCCCCTGACGATCGGCCAGTTTGCCATTATCGACATTCTGCACCTCTGCTGCTGCAAAAAGATCGGCGAGTCCGCCATCAACACCTTCAGCAAGACAAAGGACGCCGCCGACAGCGAAAAATCCTACTGATTTTGCGACGTGCACATTGTCCCCGCTTCACCCCTGCCAAAAGCCCTGCTGTTTTCAAAAAAACGACAGAAAGCATGCACCTTTCCCGTGCCGCTTTCTGCCGAAAAAGCCGAAAAAGGCGCTCCGTTTATTAAAACGGAGCGCCTTTTTTCAGTCATCAATTTTTGCTGCCGGTATCGGCTTAAAACCCGAGCGGTTCGCCGACAAGAATAACATGAACGCGGTCTTTTTCCCGCTGCCATGCCGTCACGACGTAATTGACACAGATGCGGTCAGGCGAGAGGCAGCCGTCAGAGAAGCCGCCGGACAGCCCGGCACAGGTTCCCTGCGCCGCGCACGGGGTGCGGCAGGAAAGCCGCAGAGCATTGGCGGGGGCAGCCTGCGTTTTGAGCCGCAAGACCGCAGCATCCATATCCCGCACGAGCTTATTCGCCCCCACGATCAGGATCACGCGCCGCGGTCCGTAGCAAAGTGCCGCCACGCGGTTGCTGTTGCCGTCCGCATTGAACAGCTCACCCGCCATGGTCACGGCGTTGCAGGAGCAGAGATAGGTGTCCGCCGCAAAGCTGTCCAAAAACAGCTGCCGCCGCTTTTCCGGCGTATCCGCCCCGGCACGGTCTAAATACCGATAGGCGCCGCTGCGCAAAAGCGCCGTGATACCGCACTGATCCAATGTGGCAGAGCCGCCCGTCGCCACCGTTTCGCCGGGCACGAGCAGCGCCTGCACACGCGCAAGCGCCGCTTCGGCTGTCGGCACATATTCCGCCGACATGTTACGCCGGGTAAGTTGCGGGATCACCGTTTTACATTGCAGCTCCGCCATTTTCTGCTGAGGCGAATCCATTGCCGGTTCCCCTTTCTCAGCCGTTCATAAATGCTTCGTATTCCGCCAATACCTCTTCTGTTTCGCCGAACCGTTTCAG
>CAKUMQ010000103.1 GCA_934667845.1 uncultured Eubacteriales bacterium
AAAATTTGTTGTACTGCACTCTGTTGGAGAACCGGGAGAGATGGTGGTCGTGATCCAGCATGAAATGCTGGCAGATGCTGAAAAATGTCTCGGTGTTGATCAGCAGATTGACCATGATGCTGTGGTCGTCATAGATCTCCGGCAGATGATATACACCCGGAGGCAGGATGCAGACATCCCCCTGCCGCAGCAGTGTGGTCGTGCCCTCGATCGTATTGGAGCAGCATCCGGAAAACTGGTACATAAATTCCACGAACCGGTGATCGTGGTAGTCGTTGGGGACAAAACGCTCATGCCAGTAGGGGATGATGTTGCAGTCATTCCGCAGCAGTGCCTGCGGCGTGAGATCGTCCGGTACATAGTCGATATCTGCAGGCAGCGGCGGCACGGTATGGTTGACACTGTTTTTGCGGTAGTATTCCTCCCGGAAGTACAGCTCCCGCTTGGTGTAGGAATTGAGCAGATGGATCACATCCTCCTGCGTCATGCGATCGCCCCCCTTTCGCCAAATGAATATGACGATGGAAAAAGTATAGCATACAGTTTCAAATAAGTCAATTAAAATGGGAAAAAACCTCTATTTTCACGAATTCGATTTTTTGGTATACTTCTACTTGTAAAAAGTAAAAAACACAATATGCGTGAATTATTTTGTGCAACATCTATGCTTATGCGTGGATAAAAATTACTGTGTAACGATTCACGACAAAAGAAATGACAGAGGGAGAATTTGGATATATAAAAGCGCATTGCGAAAGATTTGAAAACGATACAGCGGCATAAGAAGGGGAGAAAGCCAAAATGACGCGTCAGCTTATGGAGGGAAACCGTCCGGATCCGTCAATCCTGTGGGACGGCGAAGCCTATTATATGGTGTATTCGACATTGCGGTATAAGCCGGGACTGGTCGTATACCGGTCAGAAGATCTGCGCCGATGGACGCCGGTCTGCAGCGCCCTGACGGACGACGCGATACGCGATGTGTGGGCGCCTGATTTTGTGCGGTACGGCGGTCGGTACTATATCTATTTCTGTGCCGACGGAAAAAATTATGTCATCTGGTCGGATCGGCCGGACGAGGGGTATTCCGCCCCGGTCGACCTTATGGTAAACGGCTTCATTGATCCGGGGCATATCGCGGATGAAGAGACCGGACAGCGGTATCTTTTCTTCAACAACGGATATGCCGCCCCGCTTTCGGCGGATGGCTTAAAGGTTGCCGCTCCCCCGGTGCGGGTCGCGCCGGAATGGCCGATCCCGGAGGACTGGGAGGTAGAGGGCGTCTATATGGAAAGCCCCAAGCTCTGCCGTCACGGCGAGTATTATTACCTTACCGTGGCGCAGGGCGGCACCGCCGGGCCGCCGACCTCGCATATGGCGATTGTAATGCGGACAAAGGTACTGCCGGGCGGTTGGGAGACGGATCCCGGCAATCCGGTGATCCACTGTTATTCCCCGGCGGAGCCGTATTGGTCGACCGGACACGCCACGCCGTTTCTCTGCGGTGACGGTCGCTGGCGGGTGGTGTATCACGGCTACCCGCAGTATGACCGGGGACGCGGACGCGTTCCGCTTTTGGCGGAGGTGGAGTGGACGCCGGACGGCTGGTACCGCGTAAAGACGGATGGCTGTGAGCTGTTTGCGGTACAGCCGTTTACGGAGACATTTGCAGACGCCGCGCTTTCGCCGGAATGGACGTCGTTTGACAGCACCGACCGCGGCGTTTGGGTCAGACCCGGTGAGTGGCGGCTTTCCGCTCCCGAAGGCGAACGGCGTGTGCTGGCGATCCAACCGATCGGCGCCGAATATGTGTTTACGGCGGAATGCGGCGCGGTGAAGGGCAGCTGCGGTATCGCACTGTTTTACGATCCGCGCGCGAGCGTCGGGCTGACGCTGAAGGATGGCGGACTGTGGCAGACGGCGGGGGATATACAGGTGTTTGCGGGTGACTGGACCGCCGCGCATGCGTGGCTGCGGCTGCGGCTGCGCGGGCAGGTCGTATCCATGTATGTCTCTGACGATGGGGAGCGGTATACAAAATGTCCCGCCTCTTTCTCGGTGGATGCCTATACGCAGACGGTACTCGGCGGTTTCCTTTCCCTGCGTCCCGCCCTGACGGCGGAGGGCGGCAGCGTAAGCTGGTATTGCGTGAGCTGTGAACCACTGGACAGTGAGGTGCTGAAATGAAATATCAAACACATATCGCGATTCCGGTGATCGACGGACCGTACCGGCGTGTCTATACGCCCGCGCCTGATGTTTACCGCGGGATCCAAACGGAAAATTTCACTCCCGGCGAACGCTACGGCGACTGGATCGCCAATGATTTCAGCCTGCTCAAGGCGCGGGACGGCGTGTGGCACGCCATTGGCATTACCCATCCCCGGCCGCCGCGTTTTGTCGATGCGTTCGACTTTGATCTGAGCAATGTTCACGAAGCGGAAAATCAGCTGTTCCATGCCACTTTCCGCGGCTCCCTGCGGGAGCTGTATGCAGGCGGCGCGATGGAGGAGCAGGAAAAGCTCCTGTATCCGCAGGAGCGCCCGGGTGAGCGGCCGGAATGCTGGGCGCCGGCAGTGTTCCCGACAGCGGAGGGCTATGGCATGCTGTATTCCCCGGAGGTGATGCATTATGCGGATTCGGCGGATCTGTACCGCTTCACTCCGCGCGCCGCGCTGTTTTCCGGCTGTGCGGGTATGCGGGATCCCTTTGTGTTTTCCGAGGACGGGGTGTACCACATTCTGTATAACGACGGCGAGGTGCTGTGGCGGCGGACGACAACGGATTTTCAAACGGTGAGCGCGCCGCAGCTGCTGCAGCATAACGGCTTCGGCAAAGAGGTGGCTATGGAAAGTCCCAGCCTTATCCGCCGCGGCGGGATGTATTATCTGCTCTGGTGTGTCTGCGACGGGCAAAACGGCTGCTATGACAACCGCACCTATGTATTTGCCGCCCCGTCGCTTGACGAGCTGGACGGCAAAGCGCCGCTGACGGTTCTGTGCGGACACGCACCGGAGCTTGTGTGCGATGCGGATGGTCAGTGGTATATCGCGAGCGTGTTCTATCCCGAAAACGGCCTGTCCCTTGCGCCGATACGCTGGGAGGATGCCTATGCGGGAGTTTGAGGTCCATCCGCCGGAAACCGCGGGCAAGCCCGTGGTCTGTGCCGCCGATTTCGGGCTTGCCTGCGAAAGCGAAGACAATGCGCCTGCCCTTTTGCGGGCGCTTGCCTATTGCAAACAGGTCGATGCCGGTATATTGCGGCTTGCGCCCGGTGTATACCGGATAAAAAATACCGATTTTCTTCCCGTCTCCGGACGGCGGGATTTTGTGATCGACGGCTGCGGCGCAGAGATGATCTCCGCAACCTCCTTCTTTTTCGGCGTGACAGACTGTGAGCGGGTGGCGCTGCAAAATCTGACGATAGATGTCGATTGGCAGGTTATGCGCCCGGCTAATCTGGTCAGACTGCTATCCCGCAGCGGTCAGGAGCTGGAGCTGGAATTTTTGGATGAGGACTGTCCGCCTCTGGATCTCGATATCCGCTCGTTTAATCCCGTGGATCCCGACCGGCTGACACCCGGCGTGCCGGGAGACGCCGAGATCTGGCTGGGCAGCGGCGATATCCCTGCGAGGCGGCGCGGGGCGGCGGAAAACCGGATCGTTTTGACCTGTACCGCCCCTGCTGTTTCCGCTTTGCGGCCCGGCGGCTTATATATCCTCCGCCGTATCCGAAAACGGCGCGGGGCGGCATTTTACATAGAGGATTCCCGGCATATCACCATGCGTGACAACACCGTATACGGCACGTTCGGTATGGTGCATCTGGTCAACGGGCACAGTCACCATCTGCTGTTTGACCATGAGATCATCCGCATTCGCCCGGATTCCCGCCGCTTTCTGTCGTCTGACGGCGACGGGATCCACATCGCCCGCAGCAACGGCTATCTGCGTATTGAAAACTGCGATTTTTCCGGCATGGGCGACGACGATGTGAATATCCACGACTGCCACACGCTGATCCTTTGCGCGGAGGACGCGCATACGCTGCTGACGGAAAATGAGACGGTGGGTGCCCCCGGCGATCCGCTGGAGCTTTTGCGCCCGGACTTTTCCCCGACCGGTATCCGCCTGACCCTGCGCGGAACCGGCAGCCGGGAGGACGGCAGCCGGTTTCTGACAACGGAAGAACCGCTGCCGGAGGGTATAACCGAGGGATTCCTGTTGCAAAACCGTGGATATTGCAGCGATCACTTTATCATCCGCCGCAACTATTTTCACGACCACCGCGCCCGCGGACTGCTGCTGCAAACGAAGGACGGGCTGGTGGAGGACAACTGCATTTGCCGCACTCAGGGGGCGGGGATCTATATTATGCTGGAGACCCTGCGCGGGCACTGGTATGAGGGAACCGGAGCGGGGCGGATCACTGTTCGGAACAACCGGATAGTGGATTGCAACTGCGGTGGCTGGAGCACCTGTGTGGATATGATGGCGACCCTGCCGGACAACACCTCGGCATATACTCCGTTTGCACAGATCCGTCTGGAAAACAATCTCATCCGCTCCCGGACAAAGCCTGCGTGCTGGCTTTCGTGCTGTGACGGTCTGCAATTTTGCGGCAACCGGCTCGAACTGCCTTCCGATCCCGGCGCGGCTGTTGTGCTGGAGCGCTGCCAAAATGAGGTTGTCGCCGACAATACGGTAAACGGGATCGCCGCGGACAATACGGCGGTTTACCGTGCGCGCGGCGCGCATGAACGGAACTGCCTGCCGCAGTACCGCTATTTTGCCTACTGAAAGGATGATGGGCCAATGAAGAAACTCTGTTGGGGACTGATATTGACTGCACTTGTGCTGTCGCTTGCCTCCTGTCAGACGCAGCCGGCGGAAAGCGTGGCGGAGAGCGGGGGAGATACCAATTCCTCTGCCATGACCACGTCGGCGGAAAGTGATGCTGCTTCTGCGGAAACGACGGCGGACAGCAAAACCGGGGAGACCCGTACAACGAAAAGCCGCTCCGGCGGCGCGGCAACGACACGGTATTCCGTCGAAACGACGGCTAAAACGACATCGGGGCAGGTGACGGATGTGACACAATTTATTCGCAAGGAAAAAGGGCTGTCGATCGCCGACTACAAAAAACAGCTCGCCTCCTTTAAGCTGAGCGATCCGCTGAACAAAAAAGTCTATTCTGAGGCGGAAAAGGAGGCGCAGCGCCAGGCGGCTTCCAAGCTGCGTTCACGGCTGAACGTAGCGATTGCCGCCGAGACAGCGAATTTCAAGGTCGGCGCGGGCGTTTACCGCTTTGCGGGGCAGATTCCGTTTGAGCTGAGCGGCGTGCAGAATATGTATATTGATCTGTCCGGCTGTACGTTTATTCTGGAGGGGACACAGCAGTTTATCCTCGGACGCGGCTGCAAAAATGTGATCTTCCAGGGTCCCGCAACGATCGACCGCGAGGGCAGTCTGGCCACGCAGTTTACGGTTACGGAATACAACGAAAGTCAGAGGACGCTCACGGTCAAACTGATGGAGGGGTATTCGCTTTGCAGCAAAGCGCTTGGCGGCGGCACGCTCCAGTGGTTCAACCCGGACGGCAGCATGATTCAAATGGCGTTTATCCCCTTTACCGGCGCAGGCTATGTCG
>CAKUMQ010000104.1 GCA_934667845.1 uncultured Eubacteriales bacterium
TCCGCAGCGTTCCCACTATGCTGCTCTTCCGCGGCGGAAGCGTCACGGACACACTTGTCGGCGCAGTCGGCAAGGATTACCCTGTCATAACCGAATGCCGCCGCGCTGCGGATGATAGTGCCCACATTTCCCGGGTCGCGCACTGCCTCAAGCATTATAACGCTCTCGTTCTCTCCTATGCTGCCGTCGCCGCCCGGCATACGGCACACGAACATAAGTCCGTCGGGGGTGCTGTCGGCGGGGGTATCCTTTCCGCCCGCCGGACGCGTTGCGGTCGAGCCGGAATTTCCGCCGGTCGTGGTCGTCGTTGTCGCTCCGCCGGTCAGCCGCTGCTGCGCGGTCGTCAGCCCGTACACGATCCACGAGACCTGCTCCTGGTTGCCGACGTCCTGTTTGCTGCCGTCCGTTTTCCAGACCTCGGCATACACCTTATCGGAATTTTCCCGCAGGAAGCGCAGCAGCTCACTCAGGCGGCTCGTGTCTCCGACAGAGGAGTTATACAAAAGCTCATAGCCGACCATGCGGCCGACGATATGGTTGCCGCGGCCGTGGACACGGGGCGAATTGCCGTGGCTCTGGTGCTTACAGGCAAGATCGTCATACGGATAGTAGATATCCGGCATGGCGACGCCGTTAAAATTGCAGGAGCCGAGCTGGCGATGCCATTTATAGGTGTTCGCCATCACGGTCTTGTCCATCGCATACCATTCCGCCGCGACCGGCGCATAGCACACAAACGAGAACACCGGCACCGCGCGGTTGTCGGAATAGTCCATGTCAAGGCGGTCGGTGTAGACCGGCTCGCGGCCGAGCATATCGCTCTTGATGATCATATACTTGTTTACGCCGTTCGCGATCTTGTCGGCGATGGTCTGCCAGTCCGCCGCAAGTGTCGTTTCACCCTGCTTTTTCGCGATGCCGCTCAGCTCATGCAGTGCCTGCGACGTAAAGCAGTTCGTCATCAGATCCATCGTCCGCATCATATGCAGCGTATGTTCAAAATTGGGGTTGATCACCAGCGAATAGGTGGGATGCATATACTGCTTGGCGTGGTCCTTGACAAAATAGTTGGCAAATTTCTTGACAGTCGCCCAGGTCTCCTTGAAAAATGCGGTCTTTTCCGCACAATCCTTGGCGCGCTCCATATACAGGCACCAGCTGTGCAGCAGCATATAATGCGCGTCCACCTGAATCATGGAATCCGCCGGTTGAATGGTGGATCTGCGGCAGTCGTAGTAGGCATCGCCGGTCACGGTCTGCTTTTTGCCGTTTTCCGTGCGGGAGGTCACACAGCTGTTCCCGCTCTTTTTGCCGTACCACACGATGCTGTCTGCCGCCGACGAAGCGGCGGACAGCGTCAGATAGTAGCTGTCGCCCGCTTTTGTGCCGCCTGCCGGGAGGGAGAAGGGAAACGTCACCCAGCCGCCGTCGGCAGTCAGAGACGCCGCCGATACCGTCACGCTGTCGATCTTCTGCCCTTTTTCATCCGTGCCTTTATACAGCGTGGCAGTCACATTGCCGGCGGCACCGCTCTTTTTGCCCAGCACGACCCGCACCGCCGTCACAACGTCATTGCCTGACACCTTGGCGGGCAGCACCTGCCCGACCGCCGCGCCCTTGCCGAACGTCGCGACCGCCTCTCTCCCGGAGGGCGCCGCCTCCGGCTTTTCGGCGGTATTGAGTCCGAACCAGATTGCGTGGCTTTTGGTCGCCCAGCCCTTGTCATAGTTGTACGATTCACCTGTGCCGGTGCTGCCGAACACCGCCGCGCCGGACGCGTCGGCGGCGGACTGCACGACGACGTAATACGTTTGGCCGGGCGTCACGCTGACCGCCTTCGGAAAGGTAAACGTTTTCCAGCCCGTACCGCTGCCCGTTCCGCCCGTCGCCTTGCCGCGCGCGGCGGCGAGATCGCCGGTGTAGCTGTCCATGATGTACACCGTCGTTTTGGCTGCGCCGTTCATATACAGCCGGATGTCCTCGATCGACGGATCGGAGGGCGTGATCTTAAACGCGCAGGCATTGTTCGGCTGCTTGGTGCCATAGAGCGCCTTGGGCGTTCCGCTGCCGAAAAAACCGTTTTTGCCGTCGTTTCTCGGTCCTGCGGCGGCAGGCGCATTCGTGTTGCCGTAGGCGGTGTCCGTCAACGGCGCGACCACGCGGATGGTGTAATCCATCCCCATCTCCTCGTGATAGCGGATCATATACTCAAGCAGGCTGCGCGCATATTCGTCGTCGCCGCGCGCAAGATGCGCCATCGCCTGGATCGAGGCGTCGCGCACAAACATGCCGTTGTAGGCGCCGGTCAGCGAAGTCTGCGCATAGCCGCGCTCGGTCAGCCGGTCACAAAGTGACTGATAGCTGCTTTCGAGCAGCGTCTTGTCCGCCGTGTTCAGCGTCAGCTTGCTGCCCGCGGCAGAGGCGGCAGAGGCGGCAAAGCTGTCGCCGATGCAGAAGCCGCTCACCAGCAGCGCGCAGGCAGAAGCCGCCGCCAGCAGGCGCACCCGGTGTTTTTTCATGTGTTTCGTCCCTCTTTCATTTGTATTTCAAATGTAAAGCTATATATTATAATACACGAAACAAATCAACTTGTCAACCCCGTTTTTGACTCTGCATCTCGCATTTCGGTTGAGTATTGTCTTTATTTTTCCGTATTTTCTTTTTCTCTGGGTCGTGTCACAAGAAAAACCGTTCTTATTTGTAATACAAATAAGAACGGTTTTTATAGATTGCTTTCCCCGTCCCTGATTACCGGTGGGGCGAACCGGTCACTCCGCCGCCCTTTCCTTTTCCGCCAGCTGTGCGGATTTATCGGTATTCGGCGTGGCATAGAGGAAGTGCAGAATAAAGGGAATGCTGATCAGCCCGGTCAGCGTATCGGCAATCGGCTGCGCCAGACGCAGCCCGGTCAGCCCGCCGAAGGTGCTGCCCAAAAGCAGCGCCGGGATCAGCAATATTCCCGACCGCAGCAGCGACAAAAACGACGCCACGCCCGCCTGTCGGATGCTCTGGTACAGCATATTCACCGGCACGGACAGCGGCAGGAACAGCATACCGACCGAAGCCGCGCGCAGGGCAAAGCCGCCGATGCGCACCACTTCCTCGCTTTTCTGGAACACCCGCACGATCGGCTCGGCAAAGCACAGTCCGCCGACCGCCATCGGTCCCACCAGAGCAAAGCCGAACAGGGTCGTGAAGATCAATCCCTTTTTCACGCGGTCATATTCCCGCGCGCGGTGGTTAAACGATGCCACCGGCTGAAAGCCCTGCCCGATGCCCAGCCCGACGCACATCACGAGCATGGAATAGCGGTTCACCACGCTCATGGCGGCAATCGCCGCATCGCCGAACGGCTTGGTCAGGTGATTTAAAAGCCCGTTGGAAAGCGAGGACAGCCCCTGTCGGATGAGCGAGGGCAGACCGACCCGCACAATGGACAGATATACCTGCCCGTCGCGGCTGACCGCCCGCAGGCGGATGGTGCTCTGCGCCTTGCGCAAATACATCGCCAGCAGAATAAAGAAGCTGACCGCCTGGGACACGGCGGTGGACAGTCCCGCACCGTAGACCCCCATGTTGCCGATGCGGATCAGCAGATAGTCGCCGAGTATGTTGAGCAATCCGCCCGCCGTCAGTCCGATCATCGCGTAAAACGCCTTGCCCTCGTACCGCAGGTTGTTGTTCAGGATCAGTGAACAGATCATAAACGGGCAGGAGATCAGCACCCACATCCCGTAGTCACAGGCATAGGGCAGGATGGTCTCCGTGCTGCCCAAAAGCCGCATAAACGGCGCAAGCCAGATCAGACCGCCCGCCGCCAGCAGCAGCCCCGCCGTGCCGCCCGTGAAAAACGCCGTAGAGACATAGGTCGTCCCCTCGCGCGGGTTTTTATCCGCCAGCGCCTTGGCAACAAATGTGCCCGACCCGTGTCCGAGCATAAAAGCGATCGCCTGGATGATCGCCTGAAGTGTAAACAAAATGCCGGTCGCCGCCTGGGCGCTCTCCCCGAGCGTGCCGACAAAATAGGTGTCGGCGAGATTGTAAATGCTGCTGATCAGCATAGACACCGTCGTTGGGATCCCCAGCCGCACGATCAGCCGCGAGACCGGCGTTTCGGTCATTTTCCGGTAATACGCCTCTGCTTTTGTCACTGCGTTTCCCCCTTTTTCTCTGTCCTGCCGTCAAGACGGCAACAGATACAGTTTACCACACTCCCCCGCATTTTTCAAACGCTTTTATCCGCTTTTTCCGCGGATCCTGCATATTTTATCCACGCAGGGACACACTTATGCCATGCGGGCTGTCCCGCAAATACAATAAAAAAGGATGACTGTTTATGGAGAACCGTAACCAGCAGCAGAATCAACAGAATCAACAGAATCAGCAGAACCAGAAAAACCAGAAAAACCAGCAGAACCAGAAGAATCAGAAGCAGGATCAGCAGAACCGCAAGCAGAATCAGAACGAGAACTTCTGATGCGGCATGCGGGGGATCGGAAAAGCTGACCGATCCCCCGCACCCGTTTTTCGGGCGGGACATACACTGAAAACAGGGAGAGAAAATTTCTGTCCATGTTTACCCTCCGTTTTTGCGGGGCATACTGCCTATAGAGGCTTCCCGCAGACGGGAGGGCAAACCGCACGGAGGGATCAAATATGAACGTACACCGAGGCGATATCTATTATGCGGATCTGAGTCCGGTCGTCGGGTCGGAGCAGGGCGGCATCCGCCCCGTGCTCATTGTGCAAAACGATGTCGGCAACCGATTCAGTCCCACAGTCATTGCCGCTGCCATCACCAGTCAAAAGGACAAAGCCAAGCTGCCGACACACATCCAGCTTGACTGCACCGACAGCGGTCTGGTCAAGGATTCCATTGTGCTGCTGGAGCAAATCCGCACACTCGATAAGCGGCGGCTGAAAGAGCATATGGGGCGTCTGGACGACGGCTCCATGCTGCGTATCGACGAGGCACTGTCCATCAGCTTCGGACTGCAGGAAAAGCACCGGGGTACATAAGCCCCGGCCCGCAGTCTCTTCGCCTCCTGCCGAATCGGCAGGGGGCGGTTTTGCTCTTCGGGGCAAAAAAAACGCGCAGACCCGAAAACGGGTCTGCGCGTTTCAGCCTGTCAAAGAACTACCCAAACGGCTCTGTTTCTGGTATAATAGAGGAGACGGGGGTGATTTCATGGAAGACCGGAGAAAAGACGCACGGCGAGAGCTGATCATTGTTGATCTGGATGCATTGGTGCCGGAAAACCATCTGCTGCGGAAAATCGAGAGGGTCATGGACTACGAATGGCTGTATGAACGGCTGGCACCGTATTACTGCCATGACAACGGCCGGCCGGGGACCGACCCGGTCGTGCTGATCAAGATGGTGCTCATTCAACACCTGTTCGGCATTCCGTCACTGCGGCAAACCCATCGGGAAATTCAGGTGAATTTGGCCTACCGCTGGTTTTTGGGGTATGGACTGCTGGAGGATATCCCGCACTTTGCGACGGTGAGCTACGCCTTCTGCAAGCGCTTTCCGGATGAGCTGACCGGTGAGATATTTGAACATAT
>CAKUMQ010000105.1 GCA_934667845.1 uncultured Eubacteriales bacterium
ACGCCGCTGCTGACGGATGACGGACTGCTGACAGACGCTTCGGAGGGAACTGCAACAAATATTGAGGGTTTTTTGAAAAACATGAGGATTTCTCTTTGACCCACTTTTGACCCAGAACGGAACCGGAGTAGGCAGGTCTGGACGGAAACAATGGAAAATCCGCCGAACAAACGGCGGCAAAAAGCACAAATCGGAGCCGAAATGGCTCCGATTTGTGCTTGAGACAACCTACGGACCAGAAGGCCGGGGGTTCGAATCCCTCACGGCGTACCAAAAGTCCTCGAAATCATCTGATTTCGAGGACTTTTGCTTTTCATAAGTTCCATTTTTAGGGTGCCGCTTTTTTCTGACCCAAACGCTGACCCCAACGGGAGCGGGTAGCGGAAAGCATCAGACGGCACGAGATAGGATGTTCCCCATCGTTTGTGCCGCTTTGAGCTGGGCGTCAGTGGTCACATGGGCGTAGGTGTCCAGCGTGAACCCCGCCGAGTAGTGACCGAGCATTGATGACACCGTTTTTACATCCACGCCGTTCTGGAGCGCCATGGTCGCGAAGGTGTGTCGCAGGTCATGGAAGCGTATCCGCGGCAGCCCCGCGCGTTTCAGCACCCGCTGGAGCATGTGCAGCACGCTGTCCGGGGACATGGGGCCTCCGGCGGGGGACGGGAATACCCACTCGCTGTTACCCGTTTTTCTTCTTTGTTGCATCAGAACGCTTATCGCGTCTGCCGACAGGGGCAGTGTGCGGTAGGCGTTTTTTGTTTTCAGCGGGGCCTCGACTACCTTGCCGTTCTGCCGCGAGATGGCTCTCTGAATTTTCAGCACGCCACGGTCGAGGTCAACGTCTGCCCATTTCAGTCCCAGCAGTTCGCCGCGCCTAAGTCCGGTGGCAAGGTCGAGGTAGTAGAGCTCGTACACGCCGCTGTCTCTGGCCTCTTGGAAGAATGCGCCGAGTTGATCCGAGGTCAGCGTTTTCATCTCTTTGTGCTCGACTTTTGGCAGGGCACAGCCCTGTGTGGGGTTGCGGGTTACCAGTTTCTGCTCCATAGCGAGGTTGTACGCCGAGCCGATCATCTGGTGGATGTTTCGCACGGTTTTCGGTGCTAACCCTTTCGGCTTTTTCTTGGCTTCGATGCGGTCAACCCGACCACCGTCCAGCAGGTGCTTGTAGAACCGCTGTAAGTCCAGAGAAGTCAGGTCTGCCAGCGGAATGCCGCCGATCTGTGGTTTGATGTGGTTTTTCAGAAAGCCTTGGCTGGTCTTGAACGTGGACGGTCTGAGTTTTACTCTGGCATAGTTTTCCATCCAGACCTCCAGCCAACTTCCCACGGTGTAGGTCTTGGCCCGTCCGTAGTCGATGCCCACATTTTCTTCGATGGCTTTTTTCAGTTTTTCTTTTACTTCCGCTTGCGTCTTGCCGAGGACGTTTTTGATGATGGCCTTGCCAGTTTCCGGATCGTGACCGACTGTGTACCGGCCCTCCCATCGACCGTCCTTTCGTTTGCGGATGTTCCCTTCCCCGTTCGCTCGTCTTTTCGGCATGGTATCAGCCCCTTTCGCAACGAACAATACCGTAACCAAGGGGACAAAGCTACCGTAAAACCGAACTGTTATCAAAAAGTTATCATTTGAAGGGGATGCCCTATCTTTGTCTATGGCGGCGCAATTTTTGCGCTGCTGGGGACGTTCTCTTTGGTTACAGCGGTGCGATTTTTGAATGCTTGAAAGTCTCTTTTCATTGACTACAGCGACGCAAAATATACACGTTTTCCTCCAAAAATTGCTGCCACGCTGAAATCACTTTTTCGTGTGGTTGAAAACGGAAAATTTCTCAAACGCCTGCGGAACGTCCACCTTGAAAAGTCTGCTACCGCAGGGGGCTTATGCCCCTCACGTTCACCCAAGACTGCGAAAGTGCCTCTCAAGGTGCACCTTAGACTGCGGTTTCAAAACCCCGGAAAGCCCCGCACTGCGGGGCTTTGAGGCCGAGAGGTGCCCAATTACGGGCACCTCTCTTTATCTTGTGCTAAAATCGAACGGCCTTCGCCACTCAAAAAATCTTCCTGTAAAGTTCGTTTTTTCGCTCAAAACCGTTCCTGCAAATATCGCCAAAAAGTTACTGCCACAACGCTGTTCCACGCTTTTCATCGCGTTTTTCAACTTCTCGCACAAATGGCCCACGTTTGCTTTCACGGGCGAAAGTGTGTATGCACTCGCCTTTGCTCAAAGGATCGCACACAGCGGCTCACACGGCGAAACACGGGGGCTTTCCTCCCCCGGCCGCAGCACGGTCTTGAGTTGCCAGTGAAATTGCTCTGAGCACCGCATTCGTAACCCTTGATTCCGCCGTGCTTTTATATACATACATTTCCCGGTTCTCTGTGAACCCCCACTATCAGCAGAAGAAAAAAATCCGGCAAAGTTGTCGCCACAAATTTTATCCCCCAACCGTTTCTCATCGCATTTTTCAACTTCTCGCACAAATGGCCCACGTTCACTTTCACAGACGAAAGTGGGTACACACACTCGGCTTTCGGAGAAAAATCGCACACAAGGGCACACACGGCGAAACAGGTGGCGTTTTGGGTAGGGGTGGTATCACTACCCTCGGAGCGTTTCACACGGTTCGGAAACCCTGCGTGGCCGGGTATCAGAACGGCGTACTTTGCCGCTTTTGGGTCTTGCCGGGGGTGCGCTCCCGAAGAACGCAAAGAGCCTTCGGGACAGCGATGCGCTTATGCGTGTCGCTGTTCCGAGGCGTCGCGGCCCCGCTGGGCCGCGTGATTCTGTGGTCACTCTACCAAAGTTGTAATTTCCCCGCTATCGGATGTATTTGACCATTTTCTCCGCGCAATGGCATCAATTCACTTTTGCAGGACAAAATGTGTATACATTCATCTTCAGTGGTCGTTATTCGTTGCGCTCGTTTAACATATCTTTGCCTACTGTCGCACAGATATTGCTTCACCACTGACAGACACTTTGTCTGCAAGTATGCTGAGTGCAGTGTCCATCGCCTCATTAATGGCTTTGCCAACACGTGTCACTCCGCATTGCGCAGCTAAAGAACGGTACAACCCGCTTTTATCGGCTGTTACATTTTGTTTCAGAATCTCAAACATTCCAGCGGCTAATTCCTCTGGCGCAATTTGTTTGATGTCACGCTCAATATCGCCCGGGCCTCTGAACTGAATCTCTTTTCCGTTATCCAGATACAAGAATCCATTCCTGCGGATAATGCCGTAACGCTGGCAGCCGTACATCTGCTGCTCATAGGCTCTCTGCACGACGCTCGTGACCTTTTCACGGTCGAAATACCACACGAAGCGTTTTAGAAACAAATCTTCCGATAGAGGTGCCTCCACTTCCAAAATTTCCTTAACGATTGCCTTGAAATCGCTGTAATGATGACGTCGGCAAACCTCAAAAAAATCCGCCGCCTTATACGCAGGAAATTCAAAATGTTTTTCGACTGCAACCTCTTCAAATGTTTCTGTCGGCTGACTATCTACTGGCTTTACTTCTGCTTTTGTTGGGTTTTTGACCGCATCCGCAGCTGCCTCTAAAAGCCGCAGCTGTTCAACCGATTTGTTTCTGAACCAGTCCGTAGACCAGATGCGATAGAATTTCCAACCCATGCGCTCCAAAATTTCCTGCCGCAGACGGTCACGGTCACGCGCATTTTTGGATGAGTGATATGTTGCGCCATCGCATTCAATCGCAAGTACATAGTCAGAGCTGTCCGGCAACTTCAAACCGAGGTCAATACGGAATCCAGAGCAGCCGACTTGCGTATCTACCGCAAAGCCTTTGGATCTCAGATAATCGCACACCTCAAGTTCAAAATCGGAATCGAATTGCTCAAACGGGCTGACGGAAATTGCCCGTTCCAGCGCAACGCTGCCGTTCTCAGCATAATCGAGGTATTCACGAAGCAGCTTTGCACCTTCTGCGGATGTATGCTTCAAGTTAATGTCCGTATGGTGCATGGAAGAAACCAGTTGGACATTGCATTTTGCACGGGTAACGGCAACATTCAGCCTTCGTTCACCGCCGACACGGTTCAATGGGCCGAAAGTATGCAGTAGGCGCCCTTGCGCATCAATACCATAGGCAATGCTGAAAATGATCGTATCGCGTTCATCACCCTGCACGGTTTCGAGATTTTTGATGAAGAAAGGCTCTTTCCCATCGTTCTTGAAGAAGTATTCCTTTTCCGGTGTGCTTTGCCGCCGTTTGGAAAGCAGTTTATCAATCAAGTCCTGCTGCGCTACGCTGAACGCAACCACACCAAGACTGCGGTTCGGATATTTCTCAATATTCTGATAGATCAGATCAACAATAAACTCTGCTTCCTTCCGGTTGGTATGGGCTTTGCGGTCAAATACGCCGTCCACGTGATAATAGTCTACACCGATTCCCGGAGCATCGACCTTAGAAGACGGGAACGTCACAAGATCGCTGTCATAAAAATTCTTGTTGGAGAAAGTAATCAGCTGCTCATATCGACTGCGGTAATGCCAGCGCAGCCGGAGCTGCTGCATGGATGTCGAACACAGATCCAAGATAGATTCAAAGTCCGTTACATCTCCGGTTTCTTCGTCGTTGTCCTCCGCTTCAATGGTAGCATTGAAGAAGTTGCTGGGCGGCATCTGCTTAGAGTCACCCACAACAATCAACTGGTCTGCACGATAGATTGCGCCGATTGCATCCTGCGGGAAAATCTGTGATGCCTCATCAAATACAACCACATCGAAGTGAACGGAATCCGGCGCAAGGAAAGTGCTGACGCTCAGCGGAGACATCAAAAAGCACGGCTTGACTCGCTGAACAAGCTCACCTGTTTCAGCAAGCAGAGAACGAATACTCTTTTGCTTGCGCTTTTTCTCGCCTTCACGAAGCAAGATTGCCAATGCACTCCCGGACGCAATCATATCAAGCGACGGGCGCATAGAGGAAAGCTCAGCGCGGATTTTTGCCTTGTTGATTTCAAATTGCTCAGTATCTTTCTCGGAAAAAGTACGAATCGCTTTATCCTGAGAAATTCGATTGAATGCAGACAGAACAGGATTCTCAGACAAAATCGAATCGATCCATTGATAGTAGAATTGCTTTTGGAATGCGCTGACAATATACTTTGACTCTATATTCTGACCAATAGCAGCATTTACATAAGGCACGACCTGCTTATCATCCAACTTGGAGAGAAGACTCCTGAAATGGCACCAGTTATCCAACTTGTCCATTTCACTCAGACAGTCCGCTAATCTCGCCAATACCAAATTACACGGTGCAGAGTGAGTGTTCAGAATCGCTCGATCAAAGTACCCATCAACTCGCTTGAATGTATCAGCACTACAAACTGCGAAAGTCTCGTCAAGTTTCTGGTGGTAATCTGCAAATATATCTCGTTCAGAGGTGAAATCGTTATAGTGTTCCAAAGTGCCGAA
>CAKUMQ010000106.1 GCA_934667845.1 uncultured Eubacteriales bacterium
GGAAGAGAATCAGCCCGTCCTTGTATTCTCCGACGATCTCGGCGATCCCTTTGTCGTCACCGTCAAGGAAACGGCGGTAGCTACCGGCACCGTTATCCATTGACCTCCTCCTTCCCGAAAGGGGCGTTTTTGACCCTCTCACCCATTAGTCGGTCAATTGCGGAAAAAGTCTCACTGCAAAGAGCAATTTTTAAAAAGAGCTTTATTCAGACAAAACAGGGTACAGAGAGCCTCTGTACCCTGTTTTATGGTTTTTTGACCGGCAAACGCTCCGGTTACGGCTCCGGCTGCCCGGCGGCGGAAAGAAGCGGCAGCAGATACTGCCCTGTGTAGGAGGCGGGACAGGCGGCGACTTCCTCGGGGGTTCCGGCGGCAACGACCGTGCCGCCCTCGTCGCCGCCCTCGGGGCCGAGATCGATAACATAGTCGGCGGATTTGATGACGTCCAGGTTGTGCTCGATCACGACCAGTGTGTTGCCCGCGTCCACCAGCTTCTGCAGGACGCCGATCAGCTGATGCACGTCGGCGGTGTGCAGTCCCGTGGTCGGCTCGTCCAGAATATATACCGTGCGGCCGGTCGCGCGGCGGGAGAGCTCGGTTGCGAGCTTGACCCGCTGCGCCTCACCGCCGGACAGCGTGGTGGCGGGCTGTCCCAGCTTGACATAGCCGAGACCCACGTCAGCCAGTGTGGCGATCTTGCGGTAGATGCGGGGAATGTCGCGGAAGAAGTCGCATGCCTCCTCCACCGTCATGTCCAGTACGTCATAAATGGATTTGCCCTTGTAATGCACCTCAAGCGTCTCACGGTTATAGCGCTGTCCCTTGCAGACCTCGCAGGGAACATAGATATCGGGGAGAAAATGCATCTCGATCTTGATGATGCCGTCGCCCTGACAGGCCTCGCAGCGGCCGCCCTTGACATTGAAGGAGAAGCGCCCGGGACCGAAGCCGCGCCGCTTGGATTCCTGTGTCTGGGCAAACAGGTCGCGGATATCATTGAACACGCCGGTGTAGGTGGCGGGGTTGGAGCGCGGCGTGCGGCCGATCGGCGACTGATCGATGCAGATGACCTTGTCCAGAAATTCAATACCCTCGACGGCGCGGTGCGCACCGGGGAAAGTGTGCGCGCGGTTCAGGCTGCCCGCCAGCTTTTTATAGAGGATCTCGTTGACGAGCGTGGATTTTCCGCTGCCGGAGACGCCGGTCACGCAGTTGAACACGCCGAGCCGGAAAGACACGTCGATATGCCGCAGATTGTTTTCCGAGGCGTCCAAAACGGTGAGCAGCCTGCCCGACCCCTCCCGCCGGACGGCGGGAACGGGGATGCGTTTGCGGCCGGACAGATAGTCGCCGGTCACGGAGGACCGGCAGTTCACAATGTCGGCGGCGGGGCCGGAATAGACGATATTGCCGCCGTGGACGCCGGCACCGGGGCCGACGTCCACGATCCAGTCCGCCGCGCGCATGGTGTCCTCGTCATGCTCGACCACGATCAGCGTGTTGCCGAGATCGCGCAGGCGCTTGAGCGAGGCGAGCAGTTTATCGTTGTCGCGCTGATGCAGACCGATGCTCGGCTCGTCGAGGATGTACAGCACGCCCATCAGATAGGAGCCGATCTGTGTGGCCAGACGGATGCGCTGGCTCTCGCCGCCCGAGAGGGTGGCGCTCGCGCGGGACAGGGTCAGATAGCCCAGCCCGACGCTTTTGAGGAAACCCAGCCGTTCGCGGATCTCCTTGAGGATGCGGTCGGCGATCTGATGCTCGCGCGCCGTCAGCGTCAGGGTGTCGAGGAAAGCCAGTTCCGCCGTCACCGAAAGGCGGCAGAACTGCATGATATTCTTGCCACCGACCGTGACGGCAAGGCTGACCGCGTTTAAACGGTCGCCGTGGCAGTGCGGGCAGGGCGACTGGCTCATATACGTTTCCAGCTCTTCCTTCATCCAGGCGCTGTTTGTCTCCTTATAGCGGCGCTCCAGATTCGGAATGATGCCCTCAAAACGGGAGAGATATTCCCCGTGGCCGTATTCGCTCGAGCGCACGAGGCGGATACGCTCCTCGCCCGTGCCGTACAGCAGGGCGTGATAGCCCGCTTCGGGCAGGTCGCGGATGGGCGTGTCCAGAGAAAATCCGTAATGCTCGGCAAGCCCGTCATAATACATGCGGGCGATGGACGCCTCCGAATAGCCCCAGCCGCTCGCCTTGACGGCGCCCTCGCGGATGGACAGCGACGGATCGGGGATGATGATGGCGGGATCCATGCGCATGAGGATGCCCAGTCCGCTGCACTCCGGGCAGGCGCCGAACGGGTTGTTGAACGAGAACAGGCGCGGCGCCAGCTCCTCCACGCCGATCCCGTGCTCGGGACAGGCGTAATTCTGCGAAAAGCTCAGCTCTTTTCCGCCGATGACATCCACGGTCAGCAGTCCGCCGGACAGACCGGTTGCCGTCTCCACCGAATCTGCCAGACGGCTGCGGATATCGGGGCGGATAACCAGACGGTCCACCACGATCTCAAGCGTGTGCTTTTTATTTTTCTCCAGTGTGATCTCGTCGGAAAGATCGACGGTCTCGCCGTCGATCCGCATCCGGACGTAGCCGCTCTTGCGGGCGTGCTCCAGCTCCCTGACATGGGTGCCCTTGCGCCCGCGCACTACGGGGGCGAGGAGCTGGATGCGCGTCCCCTCGTCCATCTCCAGTATACGGTCGACGATCTGATCGACGGTCTGGCGGCGGATCTCCCGCCCGCAGACGGGGCAGTGAGGGATGCCGACGCGGGCGTACAGCAGCCGCAGATAGTCGTAGATCTCCGTCACGGTGCCGACGGTGGAGCGGGGATTTTTCGAGGTGGTCTTCTGGTCGATGGAAATGGCGGGGGACAGCCCCTCGATGCTGTCCACATCCGGCTTGTCCATCTGCCCGAGAAACATGCGGGCATAGGAGGACAGGCTCTCCACATAGCGGCGCTGCCCTTCGGCATAGATCGTATCAAAGGCGAGCGAGGATTTGCCGCTGCCGGACAGACCGGTGAAAACGATCAGCTTGTCGCGCGGCATCTCCACATCGACGTTTTTCAGATTGTGTACCCGCGCACCGCGGACAACGAGCTTGCTTTGTGCCATGAATGGTTCCTCCGCTTTGGTCATTTCAGACCCTTTTTCAGCTTTTCAATGCGATCCCGCAAAAATGCGGCATGTTCAAATTCCAGCAGCTTGGCCGCCGCGCGCATCTCCTTGGTCAGCTGGTCGATCAGGCGCAGCGTATCCGCGCGCGAAAGCGCTTTTTCGCTGCGCTCCGCCTTTTTGTCCCGCACGGTGATCTCCAGAATTTCGCGTACATCCTTGCGGATCGTCTGCGGGACGATCCCGTGCTCATCGTTATACCGCTTCTGTATCGTGCGGCGGCGCTCCGTCTCGGTGATGGCGCGCTCCATCGAGGGCGTGACCTCATCGGCATAGAGAATGACCTCGCCGCGGGCGTTGCGCGCCGCGCGCCCGATCGTCTGGATGAGCGCGGATTCCGAGCGCAGGAAGCCCTCCTTGTCCGCATCCAGTATGGCGACGAGCGACACCTCGGGAATGTCCAGGCCCTCGCGCAGCAGGTTGATGCCAACCAGCACGTCGAATTCGCCCAGCCGCAGGTCGCGGATGATCTCCATGCGCTCCATGGTGTCCACGTCGTGGTGCAGATACCGCACCTTGACCCCGGCATTTTCCAGAAAGCCGGTCAGATCCTCCGCCATTTTCTTGGTCAGCGTCGTGATGAGCACACGCTCCTCACGCGCGGTGCGCAGGCGTATCTCCTCCATCAGATCGTCGATCTGCCCCTCGATCGGGCGGACGGAGATCTCGGGATCCAAAAGTCCGGTCGGGCGGATGACCTGCTCGACGATCTGCGCGCTGCGCTCGCGCTCCCACTGCCCCGGCGTGGCGCTGACATAGATGATCTGGTTGAGCCGCTCCTCGAATTCGTCAAAATTCAGCGGGCGGTTGTCATAGGCGCTCGGCAGGCGGAAACCGAAGTCAATGAGGCTCTTTTTGCGGGCGTGGTCGCCGGCGTACATGCCGCGCACCTGCGGCAGCGTGACGTGGGATTCGTCGATGAACAGCAGAAAATCGTCGGGGAAGTAGTCGAGCAGCGTAAACGGCGCCGAGCCGGGCGCGCGGCCGGACAGGACGGCGGAATAGTTCTCGATGCCCTTGCAGATGCCGATCTCCCGCAGCATTTCAATGTCATAACGGGTGCGCTGCGTGATGCGCTGCGCCTCTAAGAGCTTGCCCTCGCTTTTGAATTCCTCCACGCGCCGGTCAAGCTCGGTCTCAATGCGCGAGATGGCGCTTTTCAGCTTTTCGGGCGGGATGATATAGTGCGAGGCGGGATAGATGGCGACATGATCCACCACCGCCTTGACCTGGCCGGTCAGCACCTGGATCTCGCTGAGACGGTCGATCTCGTCGCCGAAAAATTCCACGCGGATGGCGGTGTCGGTGCCGTAGGACGGGTAGATCTCCACCACGTCGCCGCGCACACGGAACTTGTTGCGGGCAAAGGCGATGTCGTTGCGCTCATATTGCAGCTCCACAAGCTTTTCCAGAAGCTCGTCCCGCGACTTGACCATGCCCGGGCGCAGCGAAATGACCATGCTGCGGTAGTCGATGGGGTCGCCGAGACTGTAAATGCAGGAGACGCTGGCGACAATGATGACGTCCCGCCGCTCCGACAGCGCCGAGGTGGCGGAATGGCGCAGCTTGTCGATCTCGTCGTTGATCGCGGAATCCTTTTCGATATAGGTGTCGGTCGAGGGCACATACGCCTCCGGCTGATAATAGTCATAATAGGAGACAAAATATTCTACCGCGTTTTCCGGGAAAAATTCCTTGAATTCCGAGCAGAGCTGCGCGGCAAGCGTCTTATTGTGCGCCAGAACAAGCGTCGGGCGGTTGACGTTGGCGATCACGTTTGCCATGGTGAACGTCTTGCCCGAGCCGGTGACGCCGAGCAGCGTCTGCTCGCGGTCGCCGCGCTCCACGCCGAGGGACAGCTGCCGGATAGCTTCCGGCTGATCGCCCGTGGGCGCATAGGGCGCATGCAGTTTGAACCGATCCATTTGATCCGACCTTTCCCGCCGAAGTGTTTGTAAAGTCTGCAAAAGATAGTATACCACGGTTGCGGGAAAATGTAAAGCCAAAAAAAGAACGTTTGTTTTTCTTTTAAGGCCGAAAAAATTGAAAAAAGCGCTTGACATTGCCGGAAAGCTGTGGTATAGTATCTACTGTTGTCGGCGACGGCACGTCATGGGGGTATAGCTCAGCTGGGAGAGCGCTTGAATGGCATTCAAGAGGTCAGCGGTTCGATCCCGCTTATCTCCA
>CAKUMQ010000107.1 GCA_934667845.1 uncultured Eubacteriales bacterium
CTGGACTCGGGCTCGCTGGTGTTGCTGGACTCGGGCTCGCTGGTGTTGCTGGACTCGGGCTCGCTGGTGTTGCTGGACTCGGGCTCGCTGGTGTTGCTGGATTCGGGCTCGCTAACCTCGCTGGACTCGGGCTGATCCGGCTCCCACACAGCATAGAGGGTCTTGCTGACAGAACCGCCGTTATAACCGGAAACGGTCTGAGAAACTAAGCAAGTGCCACCCGGCTGTTTTGTTGCTGCCGTAGCATCTTTAGTATCTGCCCATCCCTTGAACGTATAGCCATCGCGGGTGGGGGTAATATTAGGAATCGTGAACGTGTGGCTCTTTGTATACTTGTCATTTGTGCCCCAGGTAAGCGTTTTGGGCGCACCGTTGCCGCCGTTGGCATCAAACTTCAATTCAAAATTCCACAGATACGAAGCCGGGTCTGTATTGCCTTCACCCTGGAAATAATAGTACGCGGTGTTCTTGCCGTTAGCCAGCAAAGCAGAGCCGCCTTCGCTGCGCTTATTGCTGCCGCTGCCCGCCCAGGAGATATAGTCGACTTTGTTGTTGTCAACGCCTTCCCAAATATCCTTCGCATAGGGCAGACGGAAAGTGCCGTTGTTGACATTGTACTTGCCGAGGTCAACGGTGATGTCGTAGCCATTGACAGCCGAAACTTTGTATTGACCGATTGTATCACCGGCCTTGACCTTGACACCCGTTACGGTGTTATTCACGGACGGATGCAGCACGACCGTGCTGTTGCTGGCTGCCATTGCGGTGATCGGCACCAGGGCGACCAGCATGAGCAGTGACAGAAGCAATGCCATGACAGCCACGGTACTCTTTTTGATGTTCATGTGTGACTCCTCCTACTTGAATAATAAATGAATGGTTACAAAAGGCTTTACGGAGGGCGTGTTTACCCCAGGGAAATTACCCTTTGTATACGAGCAGTATTTTACCCGATACGGCTCTGTTTGTCAAGAGTTCACGCGAAAAATTTCGCATTTTTCTGATCGTTTTCCGGGGGCGGTCGGCTTTTCTGTCGAAAAGGGTCAGACGGACGTATCGGGCAATCGTGCCGCGCCGCTCAATGTAAAGCGGTTCTTGCGGAATTGCAGCAGTCCCTCCCGCTGCATTTTCGACAGCTCCTTGCTCAGCGCGCTGCGATCCACGCCGAGGTGATCAGCGAGCTGCTGGCGGTCAAACGGCAGGGAGAAGCTGTCCGCTCCCGCGCGGGTGCGGCATTCCGAGAGATAGGACAGCAGCCGCCCGCGGATGGTCTTGGGCGAGGTGTGCTGGATGCGGCGGGTGAGGCGGAGATTTTTCCCCGCGCAGAGGGTGAGCAGGTTGACGAGCAGCCGCCCGCGAAGCGGACAGGCGGCGGCTTCCGGCGTCAGCAGTGCGGACAGCCGCAAAAACAGCACGCGGGAGTCCTCGGCGGCAGTGACGCAGACGGTCAGGCGCTCCTGCGGCAGGCAGGCATACGCCTCGGCAAAAATGTCGCCGACCCCGGCTGTGCCGATGACGGTATGGTTGCCCCACGCATCGTTTTGCCCGATCAGCACCCGTCCGGACAGCACCACGCCCGCCTCCTGCGTCCGGTCGCCCTCGGCGAGGATGGTCGCCCCTTTTTTGTATTGCCGCACCGCGCAGGGCAGGCAGTCGGGCAGTCGTGTTAGTTCTTCATCGGTCAGACCGGAAAACAGGCTGATCTTTGGCAGAGAAACGCTCATGATTTTCTCCTTTTCGTGGTTTTAACCACCGAATTTTTTGCAAAAACCGCTATAATGATCACTGTCCGAGGGGATCGGACGGAAAAAGCCGCCGGTTGGCTGGAAAATCGTTTTTTTGCGCCTACCGTCAACCCCTCAGTCACGGCAAGCCGTGACAGCTCCCCTTGCACAGGGGAGCCGGACGGGAAAGTTTCACGGCCGCGCAAAAACGGCGGCCGCCGACGGATAGTATGCGAAAGAAAGAGGTAAACTATGAAAAGACGGATCATACAGATTGACGCTGACCTGTGCAACGGCTGCGGCGCCTGCGCGAACGCCTGCCACGAGGGGGCGATCGGAATGCGCGGCGGCAAGGCGGTGCTGCTGCGCGAGGACTACTGCGACGGGCTGGGTGATTGCCTGCCCGCCTGCCCGACCGGGGCGATCACCTTTGTCGAGCGCGAGGCGGCGGCGTATGACGAGCAAGCCGTCGCCGCCGCCAAAGCAGCGGCAGGGCATGCGCACGCCGGCTGCCCCGGCACAAGGCTGCGGCAGCGCGCCGTTTCGGAGATGCCGCCCGCTGCCGACGGGGAGGCGCTCTCTCAGCTGCGGCAGTGGCCGTGCCAGCTGCGGCTCGTGCCGGTCAACGCCCCGTTTTTCGAGGGCGCGGATCTGCTGATCGCCGCAGACTGCACCGCCTTTGCCTATGCGTCGATGCACGACCGGCTCATGCGCGGGCGGGTCACGCTGATCGGCTGCCCGAAGCTGGACGATGCAGACTACACCGAAAAGCTGACCGCCATCTTCCGCGAGCGGAACATCCGCAGCGTGACGGTGGCGCGGATGGAGGTGCCTTGCTGCGGCGGACTGGATGCCGCCGTGCGGCGGGCGCTGGCGCAGAGTCAGAAGCCGATTCCGGTACAAACGGTCGTGATCTCGGTAGACGGGACGCGGCTGCAATAAAATAAAGGCAATACTGCATAATTCGCCAAAGCCCGCGGACGCAATTGTGCGGTGTTGCCTAAAGGAGACGATCGAATATGAACGGATTCAAGAATGTAGAAAAAGCGGCAGTGCTCAGCCTGCGGGAGCAGGTGGCGATCCAGGAGGGGCAGGTCGTCAGCCGGACGCTGGCGCAAAACGACGCGGTCAGCGTGACGCTGTTCGCCTTTGACAAGGGCGAGGAGATCTCATCCCACCGCTCGGGCGGCGATGCCATGGTCACCTGCCTTGAGGGCGTCGGGCGCATCACGGTGGACGATACGGTGTACACGCTGCGCGAGGGCGATTCCATCGTGATGCCCGCCGGGCATCCGCATGCCGTATTCGGCGAGGAGCAGTTCAAAATGCTGCTGGTCGTGGTATTCTGATCAGTCCCGGCGGACGGCGATCGCCGCCTGCCGTCGGGCGGTCGCGACGGGGTCAGCCTCCGGCGTGGATTCCAGCGGGAACGGCAGCGAGAGCGCGCGGTATTTTGCAATGCACAGCTTGCGAAAGGGCAGCAGCTCGATGCGGCGGATGCAGGAATATTGCGCCGCCAGCGCAGACAGCTGCCGGTCGTTTTCGGGGGTGTCGTTTAAGCCGGGGATGCTGACCTGCCGCAGCCAGACGGGAATCTGCCGCTCCTGCAGGCGCTGCAGAAACGCCGCGACCTGTGCCTGTCCGCAGCCGACATAGCGGCGGTAAGCCGCGTCGTCGGTGTATTTCCAGTCGAGCAGCACGAGGTCGGTCTCCGCGAGCAGTGCATCCGCGGCGGGGGTCAGCAGGCAGCCGCTCGTGTCGAGCGCGGTGTGGATGCCGTTTTCGTGAAGCCGCACAAACAGGCGGCGGACAAAATCCGCCTGACAGAGCGGCTCGCCGCCCGAGACGGTAACGCCGCCGTCTGTGCCGAAATAGGGAGCGAAGCGGAGGAGCTGTGTGCACAGTTCCTCCGCTTTTACGTTCCGTCCGCCGGAAAAATTCCAGGTGTCGGGGTTGTGGCAGCAGGCGCAGCGGAGCGGACAGCCCTGCATAAACACCACGGCGCGCACCCCCGGTCCGTCCGCCGCGCCGAGACTTTGGACGGAGTGGATGCGGCCGGTCGGTTCAGTTACGCCGCTCATAGGGCGCTGTGGAAGGTGCGGGAGATGACTTCGCGCTGCTGCTCGCGCGAGAGCTTGACAAAATTGACGGCGTAGCCGGACACGCGGATGGTCAGGTTCGGATACCGCTCGGGGTGGTCATAGGCGTCAAGCAGCGTCTCGCGGTTTAACACGTTGACGTTGATGTGGTGGGCGCTCTGGGCGAAATAGCCCTCGAGTATCGCAACGAGGTTGTCCGTCCGCTCGTCGGGCGTGCGCCCGAGGGCGTCGGGAATGACGGAAAATGTGTTGGAGATGCCGTCGCGCGCGTCCGCATAGGACAGCTTCGCGACCGAGTTGAGCGACGCCAGCGCGCCGTTGTGCTCGCGCCCGTGCATGGGGTTGGCGCCCGGGGCGAACGGCTCGCCCTTTTTGCGCCCGTCGGGTGTCGCGCCGGTCTTTTTGCCGTAGACGACGTTGGAGGTGATGGTCAGCACCGACAGAGTGTGGACGGCGCCGCGATAGGCGGGTGTTTTGCACAGCTCCTCATACACCTCGTGCAGAAGCGCGCGGGCGATATCGTCGGCGCGGTCGTCGTCGTTGCCGTACTGCGGATAGTCGCCCTCGGTGACGAAATCGGTGATCAGCCCGTTTTCGTCGCGAATCGGGCGGACGTCGGCATAGCGGATCGCGGAGAGCGAATCGGTGATGACCGACAGCCCGGCGACGCCGAACGCCATCAGCCGCTCGACATCGGTGTTGTGCAGCGCCATCTGTATGCTTTCATAGGCGTATTTGTCGTGCATATAGTGGATGACGTTCAGTGTGCTGACATAGAGGCGGCACAGCCACGGCAGGTAGAGGCGCAGCCGCGCCGTGACCTCGTCATAGCTCAGCCGGTCGCCGGAGAGCGGCGGCAGCTGCGGGCCGATGTGCGTGCCGTATACCGTGTCCACGCCGCCGTTGATCGCAAGCAGCAGGAGCTTGGCGAGATTGGCACGCGCGCCGAAAAACTGCATCTGCCTGCCGATGCGCATGGCGGAGACACAGCAGGCGATGGCGTAGTCGTCGCCGTAGA
>CAKUMQ010000108.1 GCA_934667845.1 uncultured Eubacteriales bacterium
GCTGTTTTTACCACGGGAGCAACGGCATTTCGTCTTTACCAAAAGCTTTGTCTGCCGCAAACAGGGCTGCCCGCAATCGCGCTGCCATCCACAAGTCCAGCCAACTGCCGGATGTCGTTTGACGCGCTGTGCAGGGAATACCGAAAAATTCTGGCGTATCTGCAGGAGGCTCCGGCGGTGCAAGAGTAAAAAATAAATGCCGTTCGGAATTCTGTGTTGTAAATAGATATGAACCAAAAAGAGAGAAAAAGATGCAGCATAGAAGAAATCAAGTATTAGAAAGCTTTTGGTGAAGGAGATCAAGAGGAGATTTGCCGTTCAATGTGCGCATAGGCTTCCTGTTGCTCCAGTGTAGATGCTTTTTTAGCTTTTCGTTTAGTTCCGATACGCTCGAAAACTTTTCCCAGTTGTAAAAATAGCGCTGATCGTTTCGATGACTTCGCTCCACCTTTCCGTTGTGCCAAGGTGTTCTGGGCGGAATCAGCTTGTGTTGCACTTCGGCTTCTTTCAAAGCAGTGTCAAACGGGCAGCTTTCCGTTTCACTGATATACTTGTATGTGAATTCCGTTCCGTTGTCTGTCTGAATTACTTGTATTTTGAACGGAAATGTCCTCTGAAGCATCTTAAAGAATGTCACGGAATTTTCCGGCGTATGTTCTTCAAATCCATAGATAAACCGTATTCTGGTGCATTCGTCGATGCCTGTCCACTGATAAAGGTGCTTTCCGTCCCGCTTTGCAGCACCTTTAAGACAGTTGTAGGGCACTTCCTTAACATCCACCTGTACTTTTTCTCCCGGAACAAGAAGTTCCGGGTATCGGCGTTCATTCTTGCGTGGAATCCGTGTTTTCTGTTTGCCTCCGCACAGTCCCATCCTTTTTGCGGCATATATGAAACCGCTGTAGCTTCGGCTGTAACCGACCTCTTTCGCTTCCATTTATGCACCTTCCCAGCCGTAACGGAAAAACGAGCTGCGTACTGCCTCACGGATTATTTCTTCTTCATCTCCTGTGTGCTGCATCGGATGCCTTTTGGGTCTATGCGATCTTTCTTTTAAAGATTGCCAACTCCCGTCGTAGCGCTTGCACCAGCGCTTTACACTGGACAGACTCACTCCGTACATCCTGCTCGCATGCGTTTTTCCTTTTTGCTGGGCAAATTTCACTATTGATGCCCTTTTCTTCAAGTAGTTTGGCAATTCCTTTTAAGCTGTCGCCTGCGAGGAAGCGGTCATATATAAGGCGGATCGTTTCGGCTTCTTCGGGGACGATTTCGGGTTGTCCGTCCTCGCCCTTGCGGTAGCCGAGGAAGTTCTTGTATCTGAATACTACCTTGCCTTCACGGGCGGCCTGTGCCTTGCCCCATTTAATGTTGGCGCTGATATTTTCCGATTCGCTTTGGGCGATGCTGCCGTAGATCGTAATGTAAAACTCGGCGCCGGGCTGATTGCTGTGGATGCCCTGCTCCTCGAAGTACACATCGACACCGAGGTCATTGAGCAGCCGGATATACTTCAAGCAGTCGACGGTGTTCCTCGCAAACCTTGCAATGGATTTTGTGATGATCATGTCGATTTTCCCTTGCTTGCATCGGCGGATCATGCGGTTGAATTCATCTCGGTTTTTCACGCTTGTGCCGGAGATGCCCTTGTCGGCGTAGATACCTTCAAGCGTCCATCCGTTTTCGGAATTGATGCGTTCAGTATAGTGCTGCACCTGATTTTCATAACTGTTAAGCTGTTCCTCCTGCTTAGTGGAAACGCGGCAGTATGCCGCCACCCGCAGGACTCGGTATTGGCTTTTCACACTCTCTCTGACCGATATGGTCGGCTCGATTACCCGCACCACTCTCTGAGGGGCGACCGTCGTTTGTTGCATGACCTTGCTCCTTTCGTATGATCTGTCCGTTCAGCAGTATGATATCTGCTGTCTTGTCGGTGTACAGGCGTATTTCGCTGACCGTGCGGTTCAGCCGCTCGGCGATGTCTGCCGTACTGCCAAGTTCGGCCTTCAGCCTTTGTACGGCGCAGCACTCATTGCCAAGCTCTTTGTATTTCTGCCAGAGGCACTCCGTCATTTTGCTTCGCAACACAGCCTTGTCTATTTCCGCCATGTCAAGCATACGGCTGATCTCGTTATTCAGCCGTATTACCTCGGTGCTCGGTTCGTATGGTGTTTCGGCAGGCAATGTGATACTGTCGGCGGTTACCGTGCCGAGAAGGTCGGAGAGTGCGGTCAGTAGCTCGGCATCGGATATCTCGATTCGCAGACGGCAGGCCGTGTTCTCACAAGTCCAGCGCTCTTGGCATTTGCATCGGCTGTCATGTCGGCGGCGCATTCGGTCACCGCAACTTGGGCATCGGACGGGGACGGTCAGCTTGAATATGTCCTGTGCTTTGTCCGTATTCTTTTGTGTGTTGCGCCCATGCTTCGTTTCCTGTATTTTCTCATAGGTCGCTTGGTCGATGATCGGCGGATACACCTCTGTACCGAGGTATTTTGCATTGTCAATGAGATGCTTGATCCGCCCCTTGTTCCAACCGGTAACGCCGTCCCTGTATTCGATTTTCTCTCTGTTCAGCTGCTCGGCTATGGTAAGCATTGAGGAGCCGTCAAGGTAGGCAGCGTATATCCGCTTAAGCACCTTGCTTTCCCGCGGTTCTGTGACGATAACGCCGTCTTTACAGCAGTAGCCGTAAGGCAGGATTCTGTTTTTCATTTGGTTCTCACCGTCCTTTCTTGGGGATTTGCTCGGTCAATGCAATGCCGCCGATGAGCTTGAAGGTCAGTTGTTTGCTACTGTCCACCGTGATACTCTCGACGATTTCGTTAAACAGCCCGTTGTCAAACTCGACGGTCGGCTCGTATTCATCGAGAGTGCCGTTTAGGTCTTTGAGAGTGGCGAGTAATTGGTCGTCCTCATCCTCGGTGAGCTTTTGCCGCCGTTCGATGCGCAGCTCGGTGAGACGGTTGCCGATCTCCGAAGTCTGCATGGCGTAATCGGCGGCGTTCATAGCGCCGCTTGTGTGCAACCTTGCAATGATATGGTTCTTTGCACCGAGGTCGGCGATTTCTCTGTCTATCTGCCGTATGCGTTCCTGATTGCGGCTTGTGCGGTCCTGCATGGTTTCCATTTGGTGAATCAGCGTACCGAGCAGTTCGGCTCGGTAGGTTTTCAGCTTGATAACCATATCGGTGAATATCCCGTATACGATATCCTCACGCACATGGCGGTGCTGACATTCGGTCGCACCGGACGAGCGGCAGGAGCCTATCCAATGCGCCTTGCCGTTTATCACCTGATGACGAAAGGCTCTGCCGCATTCGGGACAGCGCAGCTTTCCGGTCAGCGGATAGGACTTCCTTTTGCATCTTTCCGTTTTCCGTGAGCGCAGTAGATTCTGCGCCGCCTGAAAGGTTTCTCGGCTGACGATGGCAGGGTTGCTGTTCTCTACATAGTATTGCGGCAGCCGTCCGTCGTTTTTCATTTTCCGAAACGGCAGGGTTTCGGTGGTGTAGCTCTTTTGCAGGAGCGCATCTCCCATATAGCGTTCGTTGTTCAACACATAGTTGATTGAACTCGGCAGCCATTTTTCGTAGCCGTGCTTCCGCGGTATGCCGTCCTCATTCAGCATTTTCGCAATGGCAAGCGTGCCGTAGCCTTGGAGGTATAGGTCGAATATGCGCCGTATGACCGCCGCTTCCGTTTCGTTGATTATGAGCTCGCCGTCCTTGAGGTCGAAGCCGTAAGCCGGACAGGTGCAGTTGAAGTCACCGGACTGCATCCGTTTTTGATAGCTCCAACGCAAATTCCCCGATATGTTCACACTTTCTTGCTGTGCGGCCATACCGGGGAATGTTACGATCATTTCCATATTCAGTTTTTCGGTGTCGATGCCCTGTTCCTCGAAATACACGCTCACGCCGATCTCTTTGCACATCCGCAGCAGTACAAGCAGTTCCTCGGTGTTCCGTGCCAATCGGGAGACCGATTTGACGATGATGCGGTCGACCTTGCCTTTCCTGCAGTCGGTGATCAGCCGATTCAGCTCGTCCCGCTTTTTCATCTCGGTTCCCGTGATGCCCTCATCGGCATAAATGTCGACAAGCTGATATTCGGGATGCTTCTTGGCATAGTCGCTGTAGTAGCGGATCTGTGCGGCGAAGGAATGGAGCTGGTCGGTGGAATCGCTGGACACCCGGCAGTACGGGGCCAACCGAAGCCGTTCGGCTGTCTGCTTCTTTGTGCTTGTGATTTCAGTAATGTTCATGTCTTTCTCCTTTCCGCAAGGGGTCGCCTTGCTGTTTTTGCCTTTTGGCACGACACACCATACCACAATAGTTCGAATACTTCCAGCGGTTTTTTGCAAAAACTTGAGAATTAAGATTTCAGACATAAATAAGATCAGCACCGTAATGTTCGGCGCTGATCTGAGCGATTTTTTCGTATTCGTCCTCGGTGATGAGCTGCATGGCGAGGAGCATTTTTAATAGGTTTACACTGTAAGCGAATGATGTATTATTGATGTCGGTTCTTTTATCCATTGAGCAGTTCCTCCAGGTATTTGATGCCGAGACTCACTACAATGGCACGGTCAACGGCGGCAAGGGTCTTGCTGTCGAGCCTGCCGATGTATTCGCCGAGCCTCGCTTTGTCTATCGTCTTGATTTGTTCAAGCAGGACGGTGGATTCGGTTTTAAGCCCTTTCGCCATGATTTTCACATGGGTGGGCAGAGCCGCTTTTGTTTTTCT
>CAKUMQ010000109.1 GCA_934667845.1 uncultured Eubacteriales bacterium
CCGCCGTGCTGCAGAATCCGGCTCTGGCGCAGATCTGCGCCAGCAAGACCGCCCGCATTTCGTTCGGCAACCCGCCGGTCTTGCATACCGTGTCCAATCACAACCGCCTGCTGTCCATGCTGCCGGACTGCATTGGGATGAAAACGGGCTATACCACGCGCTCCGGCCGCTGTCTGGTCTCGGCAGTGCATCGCGACGGGATCACGCTGGTCGCCGTAACGCTCAACGGGCACGACTACTGGAACGACCACAAGAGCCTGTACGCCTACGGGTTTGCGCAGATTGAGCGGCTGACGCTGCCCGAGGTTACGCTGCCGCAGCTCACGGTATCGGGCGGGCAATCCGACCGCCTTTCACTGCGCATAGACCCGCCCGCCGGTCCGATTATCAAAAAGGGGAGCGCGGTCAACCCGACCGTGCAGCTTCAGCTGCCCGCCTTTGCGCTGGCGCCGGTCAAAGCGGGCGAGACGGTCGGCGAGCTTTGCTACAGAGAGGGAGAGCGCGTCTTATGCCGCGTGCCGGTTCTGGCGGCGGAAACCGTTGAGGCGCGTCCGGTCGCCTCTGTTTGGGTCTGGTGGCGTTACTGGCTTGCGGAATTGATAAAAGCATGGGGTTAACATGGCGTTAATCAGAAAGGAAGAACAGGATGGCCGTTGTACGGGTGCAGAAATATTTATCGGAGCGGGGCGTTGCCTCCCGCCGCAAGGCGGAGGAACTGATCGCGGTGGGGAAGGTCAAGGTCAACGGGCGCACGGTGAAGCTGGGCGATAAGGTGGATTCTTACCGCGATATCGTGACGGTGGCGGGCAAGCGCGTAGGCGCTGCGGATGCGCCGACCTACATCATGCTGAACAAGCCCCGTGGCTATATTACGACGCTTTCCGACGAGCAGGGGCGCAAATGCGTGGCGGAGCTGGTCAAGGATGTCGGCGTGCGCGTATTTCCTGTCGGCAGGCTTGACCGCGAGTCGGAGGGGCTGCTTCTCTGCACAAATGACGGCGATTTTGCCAATGCGATGATGCACCCGTCCGCCCATGTGCCGAAGAATTACCGCGTGACGCTGCGCAGCGAGATCACCGATGAACAGCTCGAGCAGTTTCACGAGGGCGTGATGCTCGACGGGCGCAAGACCGCTCCGGCGGATATTGCGGTGATCTCGGAGGAGCCTGGGCGCACCGTTGTGGAGATCGTGCTGTATGAGGGGCGCAACCGGCAGATCCGCCGGATGTGTGAGCTGATGGGGCTTCCGGTGATCCGCCTGCGCCGCGTCGCCATGGGCGGCGTCAAGCTCGGGATGCTTCCCGTCGGCAAATGGCGCCATCTGGAGCCGAAAGAGGTCAAGGCGCTGCTGATGGCGGCGCAGGTACAGAAAAAAATTGCCGCCGGCTATATCAAGCACGGCAGGGAGGGACAAGCCCATGCTGACCATCGTTCCGGCAGATGAAATGACTGCCGCCCGCTGCCGCAAAGCGGCAGGAAAAGACGGCGAATGTCTGGCGATGACCGAAAACGGCGAGTGGAAAGGATTCTGCCTTTACACAGGAAAAGACGGCAGAGTGACCGTACATACGCTGGAGACCGATGACGAGCTGCTGGCAGAGGGGCTTTTGCGTGCGGTGCTGAACATAGCGCGCAACCGTGAGCTGCCGCTTGCCGTGTGTGAGGACGACCGCTTTCCCGCCCTGCTTTCCCATTTGGGCTTTGCGAAAACGGAGGAGGGCGCGGCTGTGGATGTGATCTCGTTTTTCCATCCCTGCTGCGGTTGTCAAAAGGAACAGGAGGCATAAGTATGGTGCGCAGCATGACAGGGTTCGGACGTGCGGAAAATACGGCGGGCGGCTTGCACGTCACCGTGGAGATCCGCACGGTCAACCACCGTTATTATGAATATACGTCCCGTTTGCCGCGGGCTTACGGGTATCTGGATGAAAAGCTCAAGGCGCATCTGCAAACGCGCCTCTCCCGCGGTAAAGCGGATCTGGCGCTGTGGATCGACACGCCGCAGCTCGCTACCGGCAGGGTCGTCGTCAATTCTGCGATGGCTCAGCAGTATGCGCAGGCGCTGCGCGAGCTGTCGGCACAGCTCAACCTGCCGCTCGGGCTGACGGCGGAATCGCTGTCGAAGCTGCCCGATGTGCTGACTGTTGAGCAGGAGCCGGTGGACGAGGACGCGGTGTGGGAGATTGTACGCGGCGTGACGGATGAAGCGCTTGACCGCCTGGTGGCAATGCGGGAGCGCGAGGGTGCCAAACTGCGCGACGATGTGCTGTCCCGCGCAAAGGATATCCTTGAAGGGGTCGCCTTTGTCGAGGAGCGCTCCCCGCAGACGGTGAAAGAGCATATGGCCAAGGTGGAGGCGCGCATGCGCGAGCTTTTGGACGGCGCCGCCGTGGATGAACAGCGGCTGCTGACCGAGGCAGCGGTCTATGCCGATAAGATCGCCGTGGCGGAGGAGACGGTGCGGCTGCGCAGCCATTTGGAGCAGCTCGGCAGGATGATGGACAGCAGCGAGCCGATCGGGCGCAAGCTGGACTTCCTGATTCAGGAGATCAACCGCGAGACCAATACGATCGGGTCAAAGGCGTGTGATCTGGAGATCACGCGGCGCGTGGTGGATATAAAGGCGGAGATCGAAAAGATCCGCGAACAGATCCAGAACATCGAGTGAGGAGGAAACGGTCATGAAGCTCATCAACATCGGATTCGGCAATATGATCTCCGCATCGCGTATGATCGCGATCGTCAGCCCCGAGTCCGCGCCGATCAAGCGTATCATTCAGGATGCCCGCGACCGCGGCAGCCTGATCGACGCCACCTACGGACGCCGTACCCGCGCCGTGCTGATCATGGACAGCGATCATGTCGTTTTGTCCGCCGTGCAGCCGGAAACCGTGGCGAATCGGGTCATTGACCGGGATGACGGAGAGGATGACGAGGAAGATGAATAAGACCGGCATGCTGATCGTGCTGTCCGGTCCGTCCGGCAGCGGAAAGGGGACGATCCTGGGACGCCTTCTGCAGCGGCGGACAGATACGGTCGTTTCCGTTTCGGCGACAACGCGCGCGCCCCGTCCCGGCGAACAGGACGGTGTATCCTACTTTTTCCGCTCCCGTGCAGAATTTGAGGAGATGATCGCGAGGGATGAGTTGCTCGAGTATGCCGAGTACAACGGCAACTATTACGGCACACCCGCCCCGGCGATCGACCGCTGGCTCAGAGAGGGCAAAAACGTCGTGCTGGAGATTGAGGTCAAGGGCGCCGAAAAGGTGATGCAAAAACGGCCGGACGTCGTCTCTGTCTTTATCGGGATTCCGTCCATGGAGGAGCTTGAGCACCGCCTGCGCGGGCGCGGCACCGAGGAGGAATCCGCTATTCAGGGCCGTCTTTCGGCGGCAAAGCGGGAGCTTGCCTGTGCATCGCGGTATCAGTACCTCGTCATGAATGACGAGATCGAGCTTGCCGTGGACAGAATAGAAGCCATTCTGACAGCGGAATCTCTCCGCTTTTCACGTTTGGGAACCAATTTATGGGAGGAAATCAATCATGCTCAGACCGACAGATATTGAACAGCTCAAAGGAAATCACAGCCGCTATGCCGTGGTGATCGGCGTCGCCAAGCGCGCACGTGAGATCGCCGTGGATGCCGAAAACAACGGAGAGATCCTGATCGAAAAGCCGGTCAGCCTCGCGATTGCGGACTTCAAGCGGGGCGATTATGTGCTGAGCGAGGAAAAGGACGCCGAATAAACGCTCTGCGGTCGGAGAGGAGGCGGTGAAGCGGTGTTGCTGCCGAAAATTGCAGAGGTCGCCGTGGAACAGGCCTCTTTTCATTTTGACAAGCCATACAGCTATATCGTGCCGGAATCGCTTTCGTCCGTTTCGCCGGGCTGCCGCGTTCTGGTGCCGTTTGGCGGCGGAAACCGCAAAACGCAGGGGATTGTCCTGCGTCTGACCGACGCGGCGCAGCTGCCGAAGCTGAAGCCGATTGCGGCAGTGCTGGACGCGGAGCCGCTGCTCGATGCGGAGATGCTGGAGCTGGCAAACTGGCTGCGCGAGCGCACGTTTTGCACGCTTTTTGAAGCGGTGCGCACAATGCTGCCCACCGGACTGTACATGAAGCTGCGCCCGACCTATCGTCTCGGGCATCAGGCGCCGTCCGGAGAGCTGCTGACTCATCTGCCCGCCGCCGAACGCTATCTGCTTGACTATGTCTCCCGCGCAGGCGGCGATGTCGAGCAGGAACGGCTGCTGCGGGATAATGGGCTGTCGCCGGATTCTCCGCTGCCGGAAGCGCTTGTGTCGCGCGGATGGCTTGTGCGTACGGACGCAGCGGCGCGCATGGTGGGCGATGCCACCGTGAAAATGGTGCGCCCGGCGTTTGACCCGGCGGAACTGCCGGACGTGATGGCTGAAGCGCGCTGCACGGATAAGCAGCGCGCCGTGCTGAAGCTCCTGTGCGACTGCGGCTCCGCCTCGGTGAAGGAGCTGTGCTATTTTGCCTCCGTGACCCCTGCCGTGGTGCAGACGTTGGCAAAAAAGGGGCTGGCGGAGCTGTATGAGCACGAGCGGCTGCGTTCGGCAAACGCGGATGCGCCGCTGCCGCCGCTGACTCCCGTCAAGCTCAGTGCCGAGCAGCAGCAGGCGTTTGCGGGGCTTTGCAGCCAGTACCGCTCCGGCAAGGCTTCGGCGGCTCTGCTTTACGGTGTGACCGGCAGCGGAAAAACGAGCGTGTACATGAACC
>CAKUMQ010000110.1 GCA_934667845.1 uncultured Eubacteriales bacterium
GCCGCTTGCCATGCAGCTGATCATGAGCCGCAACAGCGGACTGATCCGCGAGATCGCGGCAAAGTGGAATTACCGGCGGGCATACCGACAGGCGGACGAAGCCGGGCGGCGCTCCCTGCGGCTGCAAAAGGATTTTGCCGAGGGACTGCGCCAACGGCAGCGCCCGACCGCAGAGCAGATCGAGAAAACGGCGTGGAAGGTCAATAACGGTATACCGATACAAAATGCCAACGTCCATTACAGCCGTATGCTGAACCAAGGCACATTCAGCGATGCCGTGGACGATGTTATGGTCATGTCAAACGAGCAGGCGGTTGCGGAAGCGGAGGAGGGCAATTTTGTCCGCGTAATGGACCATACGCCGGATGTGATCCTGCAAAATGTGGCAGATGCCGAAGATCTGGAGGTCATCGTCAGCTTTCATTCCCTGTATCTGGCGGCGAGAAAGGACGGCGTTTTACCCGGACACTATCACAATCTCGGGAATATCACCAAGTCGCTGCCGCAGATCCTGTCAGACCCGGATGCCATTGTGAGGATAAACAACGGTCGCTTGAATCTGTTTACGAGGATGCCGACTGAAAAGGGAAGCAACGGCATTTTGTCGGTCGAATTGAACACGGTTAAGGATATAAACGATGCGTATAACAAATACAATTTGGTTATATCCATGTTCTCGGCAGGAGACAGGTATGCGAGAAATGTGATCACCAAAAACGCGGTAGAAGTGGAATATAAAAAAGAGAACCTTTCGCAAGTTAATCCCCAGCTGTATGAGTGGCTGGCAATTGTTAACGAAAAGTCCTCTAATGACCCCACTATACCACAAGGTACGGCGGATGTCAATACCCAGTATACGCAGGATGGAGAAAAATATTCCCGCGCGGGAGAATCGTTCGCGTCGCTGATGGAGCAGATGGAGGCGAAGATCAAGCAATACGGCGGAATGGAGCTGCCGGGGCGTGAGATCGAGGTGCCGAAGTCTGTCGAGGAGGGTACATTTGTTTCCCGGGCGGCGTCGACGCTGCTCAACGACCCGAAGATCAAAGCGAACGAGGACGCGAAAGGCGTCAGCCTCCGCGGGATCGTCGAGGGGGACTACAACCGCAAGCGGATGAACCTCGACGAAGCGCTCCGCAAGTCTAAGGAGAGCATTGAAAAGCTCGGCTATGACAACGTGGTGGCGGAGATGCGGGACAGAATCACGGACGGCAGTGTTCTCAACGAGCGGGAAATGGCGCGGTATATGACACTGCGCGAGGAGGCCATCTCGGCGGGAGACTGGGACGCGGTGCAGGACTGCAACGTGCTGATCGCAAACTCTTTGACCTCATCGGCGCGGAACATGACGCTTGCGCGGCGACTGCTCGAGGGGCTGGACGGTGAGCATACCGCCAAAGCGGATCAGCGGGCACTCGAGAGCCGCAACGAGAAAGCCGCCGAGCGGGCTCGCAAAGAGCGGGGCAATGTGCCGCAGGAGACGATCGACCGGATGCGCGGGCAAAAGGCGGAGATGGAAAAGGATTACCGCCAGGCGGAGACGGAGAGCACCGAAAAGCGGAACGCCGTGCGTGATCTGCGCCGCCACCTGAATGATCTGCAAAAAGGCATCGATCAGACCGTCAGCGACCAGAAGCGGACGGACAAACAGATCCCGAAGCTCGCGAAAGAGCTGGCGCAGAAGATGCAGGACGCCGCCGCGGCGACGGACAGCCTCATCACGTCGGAGGAGAAATTCCAAAAGACCAAGCAGGAGCTGCACGATGCCAAGATGGAGCTAAACCGCCTGAAACGGCAGACAAAGGCAAATGAGCGGGCGGAGTATCAATATCTGTGGGATATGCTGCTGATCAATGAGCGATTGGAAACGGCGGTCGAGGAGCAGCGGCAGTCGGCGGAAAAGCTCCGGGAGACCAAGAAAGAGCTTGACCGGTCGAAGGAATACCGCAAGTTGAAAGAGGATCTGCAGAAGCTCGGCGCTGGCATCGAGATCCCGCAAGCGATGTGGGACGAGCTGAAAGCAGCCAAGACGCCGGAGGAGATCGCAGCCGCGCAGGCGCGCATCTTCAAAGAAGCCGCCGACCAGCTGCCGCCGACATTGTACGAGCGGTTCATGTCGTGGCGGTATCTCGCCATGCTCGGCAATCCGAAAACGTGGATCAAGAACGAGGTCGGCAACCTGGCGAACTACGGCCTGCACAAGCTGGACGACACGATCGCCTATGCCCTGCAAAAATTCTTCCTCAAAGAGGGGAATCGCATTGTGGCGCTCAACTGGCGGCACACCGATGAGGGCAAGGCGATCATGGACAAGGTGAACGAAGCCGCCGACACCGCCACAGAGCGGGAGGGGTCGCACAAGTACACCGATGCGCAAAGTCAGATACAGGACTACCGCAAGCGCTTCAACAGCAATTTTCTTGAAAAAGCCTCCGACTTTGAGGATACCGCCCTCAATGAGGGAGCGGTCACGGCAATAACCGGCGGCAGGGTCAAGCTCGGCGCGGGCGACAAGCCGATGTTTCGCATGAACTACGTCGAGGCGCTCGGGAATTACATGGTCGCAAACAGTTTGGCCGAGGTCACGGCGGAGGCGGATGCCTACGCAACAAAGGTCGCGCAGGACTATGTATTCCACACGCAAAACATCGCATCCGAGGTGCTGACGAAATTCCGCAACAGCGGCAAGGTGCAGAAGGTCATCGTGGATTCGCTGATGCCGTTCATCCGCACACCCGCAAATGTGCTGGCACAGGGCTTACAGAGAAGCCCGATCGGCTTCGCGGCGGCGGCGACGAAGCTCGTGAAAGCGTTTGCCGCCCAGAAGCGCGGCACAGGCTCGGTCACGCCGGACATCATCAACAATATGGCGCGGTCGGCAACGGGCGCGGTGCTGTTTACCCTCGGCGCAATTCTGTCGGCGGTCGGCGTGGCCTCCGGCGACGAGGAGGGCGACGACGCCAAAGGGCGCGCGGCGGGCGAGCTGTCGGGGTCGCAGGATCTGAGCTTTAATATCCTCGGCACAAAGATCTCGTTTGACTGGCTCGAGCCCGCGTCCTACCCGTTTTTGCTCGGCGTGCTGATGCAGGACGGCTTTTCACAGGATAACCCGGTCGGCAGTCTGCTGGATGCCGCGTCCGCGGGCTTCGGTCAGGTGTTCGAAATGTCGATGCTGTCGGGAATTCTGAACACTGTTAATTCAAATTACGGCGATGCCGGTGACAGCGTCGCTCAGGCGGTCACGTCGGTATTTGAAAGCGCCGCGACGCAGTCCATCCCGACACTGGTCGGGCAGTTAGCCCGCGCCGTTGATCCCGTTAAGCGCAAGACCACGAGCGGCGAAAGCTGGATCACCGACGCGCTCGGGAAAAACATTTTTTCCGATACCGCCTCCACACTGGCGGCGCGTATTCCGGGGCTGTCTAAGACGCTGGAGCCGGAGCGCGATGTATGGGGCAATGAGGTCGGGCGCGTCGGTGATGCGCAGGCGATGCTGCTCAATGCGTTCCAGCAGCTGCTTTCCCCCGCCGCGATCAAGGTGAAGGGATCAAACGGCGAGCAGGCGGACGATCTTTCGGCGATCCTCGCAGATCTCTATGAGAAAACGGAGCAGGGCAAGGTCATCCCGGCCGAGCTGAAGGCGAAGGACTTCAAGGAAAAGCTGGACGATGAGGGACTCATGGACAGGTACACGAGTACACTGTATCAGGAGACGCGCGAGGATGTCGGCAAGGCGCAATTAGAAGCGCTGTGGGAGATGATCGACCAGAACAAGGCGGTCAAGCTGACCAAAACCTACAAGACCGCAAACGGCGAGAAAAAGCGCGAGAGCTACGCCAAACGCTTTGCCGATATGGATGACACGGAAAAGGCAAAAGCCGTCCAAAAGACGGCACAGGACGCAAAGAAGGAGCTGCTTGAGGAGATGCTCCTTGGGCTGGAAAAGGGGGCAAAGAAAAAATGAGGGAGATCACTGTCACTGTCAGCGATGACTTTTTGACCATCACGCCGGAAAAACGGCAGGATGCGGGCGTGATGGGCGACGAAAACGCCGTCAAGGTGCGATTCAAGATCGCGGCAGCCTATGACGCCTATCGCAAGCGCATCGAGTTTGTGGACGTGACCGGGCGGCTGTTCACGACCGACGAGGCGGCATACAGCGCGCTTATGGTGTCCGAGGGCGACCGCACCTATTCGCTGATTATTCCGGGCGAGTGGACGGTATACGGCGGCACGGCGCATATCGGCATGGTCGTCTATCAGACCGACACGGACGGCGAGGTAACAACGCTGCTCAATTCCCCGCAGCTGCCGCTGCACTTTGACAACACCGTGGAGGGCGATGCCGTCGTCGAGCGGCGCAGCCTTGCCCAGCTGATCGTCAACGGGCGCGACACGATACAGAAAGCCGACCGCACGGCGGCGCTCTTGCAGTACAAAGCAGACAACGGCTTTTTTGACGGCGCAAAGGGCGACAAGGGGGATAAGGGAGACAAAGGCGATAAGGGCGATCCCGGCGCAAAGGGAGAGAAAGGGGACAAGGGCGATAAAGGCGACGCGGGCGCATCCTACACGCTCCCCGCCGCCACGGTGCAGACGCTCGGCGGCGTCAAGGTCGGCA
>CAKUMQ010000111.1 GCA_934667845.1 uncultured Eubacteriales bacterium
TTGCTCTTGTCTGCCGCCTTGTCACCCACGCCGAGACACAGATTGTCGCCGTACCAATTCGTGGCGGTGGTGCAGATTATGAAGCCCTCATCGCTTGCGGCAAAGTGGTATTGCTGCGCGCTCTTTCCGTAGCTGTATGCGGCCAGCCGAATCTCCTCCCTCTCATGGGAGGAGCCGTTTCTCACCTCGAAGGTGCGCGTCGGGTCAGCCACCGACCGCAGCTGATAGAAGCCTGCGGTCGTGGTCGCGACGAGCGTCCACTGCTGCTTTTGGTCGTTCGGGTCATACCGCTGTGTACACAGCTGCGCGGACAGGCTGCCCCCTTTGGTGGAAAGCACACTGCCGTCCTTGGCGCTGCGGATGATGTACGCCTTTCCCGCCGTCAGCGCAGACGCCGGCTTTTCCGCGTTGATCTTCGCAGAGGTCACGTTGCCGTAGACGTCATAGGTCATCGTATAGCGCTGCCCGTCGTTGCTGTGGGCATAGGTCAGCGTTTTGGTGTTCTCGTCATAGGTGTACAGATACCGGCTGCCGGTGGGATTGAGCAGCTTGGAGAGCCGGTCATCCTGATAGGCAAACGTCGTCTGGGTATCGGCAAGGCTGACCGTGCTGACCACGTTGCCGTTCTCGTCATAGGTATAGCTCTGCCCGAAATTGTCCTTGTAGAGCAGACAGCCCCCCAGATACGCGGTATTGGCGTTGTAGTCATAGTCAAAACAGAACCGTATGGAGTCATAGTACGTGGGCGCGATCACCTGACCGCTGATAAACTGCCATCCGTCAACCGCCGGGTTGAAGTCGATCGTATGCTGCTTATCCTCGGCAAAGTCCATGAGGTCGTTTCCGGAATAGAATTCCACGCGCAGGCGGAAAGCCGTTTTTCCGGCGTTGCCCGTTTTCTCTGTGCCGGACGGCACCGCCGACGCCTTGACCCATCCGCCGAAGCAGAACACGTCGCCCCATCCGCCCTTGGCGGAGACCGTCTGGGTGATGCTCTTTTTCTGCGTAGGGCTCCCCGTCAGCTTCAGCGCCTTACCGCCAAACGGCACGGTCTCCGAAACGGTCGTGAGCGTTCCGCCCGTCCAGCCGGTCGTGCCGCCGGTCATGCAGGGGTTTTCCAAAAGCGCATAGCGGTTGTCCGTTTCGCCCGGCTCCACCTGAAGCTCGTCGATCCACAGGCTGCCGACCGTGCCGCTGTCATAGCCCATAAACACGCGCAGCTTTTCGCCGGAATTGATCCGGATCGAGAGCGTGACGCGCTCCCAGTCCTTCGCCTCGGTCACATAGGCGGAGCGCGCCGTGCGCTGGATGGCTCCGCTTGCGGCGTTTACCGCCTCCGCATACAGGACGCCGCCTTTCCCCGTCAGCGCCGACCGTCCGGTGTACATATACACCGATGCGGTATACATTCCCGGCGTCAGGCCGGTGTAGTCCTGGTTGACCCAGCCCAGATCTGCCAGGCCCGTCGTCTGGCTCAGGCAGAGCGAGTGCTCATCCGTTCTGCCGACCGCGGCAGACGGCGTGACGGTAAAGGTCTGATCCTCCACGCCGATATACACCGTATAGCCGTCTCCTCCGCGCGCAAAATGCGGGTTGACCGCCAGATTGCTGCCCACGATCTGCGTGCGCGAAGCGGACAGCAGGTGGTTTTCCGCGCCGTTCAGCGCCGTCTTGGCGTCGCTGATGCCGGGCGCGCCATAGGCATAATATTGCGCCTGCCCGCTGGTCTGATCCACCACGCCGACCGTCTGTCCGGCGTTGTTGAACTGATATTCCGCCGCTTTTCCGTCCTGATCGGTCACGACGGTGCGGTTATGCCGACTGTAATCAAAGCTGTATTTGGTATGCAGGGTGGAGGCAGAGCCATAGGACGCCATCGACTGCACGCGTCCCTGCCCGGTATACGTCAGCACCACGCGGCGGTTGGCGGCATTTTTGACCGCCGTAACCACCGCCGCACCGTTTACCGTGCCGTAGGAAAACTGCGTCGTCCGGTTATCCGCATACTTGATCTGGGTCAGCCTTCCGCCGGACTGGGTAAAGGTCGTGACCCGCCCGGCGGGATCGGTGATCGACGTGAGCCTGCCGTCGGTATAGGCAAAGGCATAGATCCGCCCCACGCCGTCGAGGACACGCGTGATCTGCCCGTCGGTGTTGTACTTCACCTGAATGCGGTTACGTCTGCTGTCGTTCCCGTCATACCGGTTGGCGTCATAGATGTCGGTGAGCCGTCCGGCGGCGTTAAACACCGTCTGTCCGTCGCCCTTGTCCGTGATCGTGTATTGCAGCGCGCTTCCCGTGCCGGATACGGTCAGGGTGTACCCGAGTCCGTCCTCGTCGATCAGCTTGCCGTCCGTCTGCTTGTAAAAGTAGTGCTTTGTGCCGTCGGCGTCGATCAGATAATACGGATATTTTGCCCGAAGCTGGGTATCGGTCTCAGCGGCCATCTGCATATGGAAATTCGTCCGCCAGCCCGACCCCAGAGCGGCGGGATCGTCCTCTCCCGTTCGCGCCGCATTGTGGACGATCGTGATCCCCACCGGCATACGCAGCCCGTCTACGCCGCAGATCTCCTGCACCGTCACCGGGTTGCCGTTGAAGTTGTTGACCGCCGCCGTCCCGTATGTCCCTGCGTCCATGGTGGTATAGGTCCAGTAGCCCTCCAGCCCCACCGTGTCGCGATAGGCAAACAGAAACGTCGGACAGTAGCTGCGGTTGTCCGCATATTTGCTGCTGAAGAACCGCGCATACCGCTCGGTCGTATCGGTGGGCAGGCCTGTGCCCCGCAGCAGGATGCCGCGGTTAGTCAGCTGTCCCGCGGACCACTGCTGCGCCGCCTTGGTAATGTCCAGCGTATATACCGTGCCGTCTGCCGCCGTGGAATCGTTGCAGACGATATAGTCGATGACCGTGCTCTGATAGGAGAGGCTCGAGCAGGAGATCGCCTGTGTCGTTCCCGCACTCCAGCTGCCGGTAATGGCATAGGCGTTGATCCGTGTATTGGTCGAGCAGGTGGAGTATTTGCTGCCGACATAGAGCTTCGGCATCAGCCATGCCCCGATGATCCGGCTGGTTTTGGAGATCTGGGACGGCAGATCGGTCTGCAGCAGGGCGGCGGTTTCATAGGTGCCCCATACGCCGTTGGTATACCGCCCCTTTTTGCCGACCTTCAGATATTTGGATTCGCCGGTCTCCGTCAGCTCGGCGGGAACCGTTCCGGCATAGACGCCGGTGGCATTCCGGATCACGCCGTAGCGGTGTATCGCTTCGACCGTGGGATCCACGGTCACAGGATAGACCCGTTCGGGCGCCTTCAGCCACTCCGCGCTCGGCGTTAATGTGTAGACGTATCCGTCCGCCGCCGCTGTCAGCTCCACGGCGATGTCCTCGCTGTATACCTCGGCGGCGTCCCACATAAACGGCGCTTCCATGCGGAAAACCGCCTCGTCCCCGTCGGAGAACAGCACGGATCGGTCCGGCAGCAGCTGAGCTGTCAGACCGTCAGAGGAAATGAAAAAGGAATAGCGGTCCTGTGTGTCCGGCTTTTCCAGAAAAATGCTTTCCTTGAGCTTCATCCCCGACACGTTGTAGGTGATGTGCGCGCCGCTCCCCGCGCCCGGATAGTCCACGCTGGCGTTCATTTTGGGCAGCGCCGTCATCTCTTCGCGGATGGCTTTGACAAGCTCGGCGCCGCTCATCGCCTGAATATCCGCATCCATGGCCGAAAGACCGCTCTCCGCCTTCTGCGCCCGCTGCGCAGAGGCACCGTCCGCCGCCTGCTCCGCGCGGCTTTGCTCCTGCGTCCACTGCTCGGCGCGCGCCATCAGCCGATCTAAGCGGCTCTCCTTCGGCTGCGTCACCGAAGCGGCGACGGCGCCGGAGGTCTGATACGCAAACGCCAGCGTATGCCCGCCGTAGGTCAGCCGCACGGGCGCAGAGGAGGTGAGCGTGGACGGCAGCGAGACCCTGAACGGATTGTGCCGGGTCTCCCATCTGCCGTTTACGCTCTCCAGCGTATTGTCGATCTCCTCCCAGCCGCCGTCCGCCGGATAGTGTACCGGCTCGCTGTACACCGCCGCCAGATAGGCGCCGTCGGAATACCGGAAATACTTGGCGTTGGCTTCACGCTTGGCGGTATCCTCGCCGATCAGAAACGCCTCGCCGGCTGTTTCGCCGAACGGCGCTGTAGTCTCCGTTTCGGCGGCGGAGGTCAAACGGTCCTTTTCGGATACAAGTCCGGAAAAGGCGTAGGCGGGTGCCATCTGGCACAGCAAAAAAAGGCTGCACAGCACCGCTGTCAGACGGATCCATCGCGTATTCATTTTTTATCCCTCTTTCTTTGCACAGTATATTGGGCGAACGATATGCTGTGTGTACCCCCCCGTATGCGGGGATTTTTCCCCCTTTCTTACCGTATTGTTGTTCCTCCGGAAGACCGTACATCCTTCATCGGCTGCCCTATGCGTGCTCGGCAACCGATCGTCTACATTATCTATATTGATTATACAATTTGCCCAATTGTCCGTCAACAGAAAGTTGCCCATGATAATCGACAAAGT
>CAKUMQ010000112.1 GCA_934667845.1 uncultured Eubacteriales bacterium
TGGATGCCGGGTACTATCTCCGGCTTTACTATGTCGGGCTGGACACCGTGGATGAAAGTCTTGCGCGCATCCGCAACCGGGTTGCCAAGGGCGGGCACGACATCCCCGCCGAGCGCGTCCGGCAGCGCTTTGCCACCCGCTTTTCCGACGTGGCGCGGATCCTGCCCTATTGCAACGAAGCCACGTTCTACGACAATGACAACGGCTTTGTCGCGGTCGCCACTTATAGAAACGGCGAGCTGTCCCCGATCGGTCACCGCTCGCCGCAGTGGCTTGCCGAGCTGGAGGCGGCGCTCAACCCGTAACCGGTGCAGTTGACTGCAAAAGCCGCCCCGGGCGGGATTACCACGACAGGAGGTGTATTCCATGCAGATCGCGGCGGCGTATGTCCGCGTATCTGACGAGCGTCAGGACGAATATTCGCCCGACAGTCAGTTAAAGCTCATCCGCGCCTTTGCGGAGAAAAACGGCATGGTTCTGCCGCAGGAATACATTTTCTACGACGACGGCATTTCTGCGAAGTCCGCCAAAAAGCGCACGCAGTTTAACAACATGATCGCGCTGGCCAAGGATAAGCAGCACCCGTTTGACGTGATCCTTGTCTGGAAGTTCTCTCGCTTCGCACGCAACCAGGAGGAAAGCATCGTCTATAAATCCCTGCTGAAAAAGGTCAATGTACAGGTCATCAGCGTCAGCGAACCTATTTCAGACGATCCGTTCGGCAGTCTGATCGAGCGTATCATCGAGTGGATGGACGAATACTATTTAACCCGCCTGTCCGGCGAGGTCAAGCGCGGTATGCTGGAAAAGGCCTCGCGCGGCGAGCCGGTCTCCGCTCCCCCGTTCGGCTATGATCTGGTCAACAAGCAGCTTGTCCCGAATAAGGATGCGGACACTGTACGGCGCGTATTTGCGCAATATGCTGCCGGTGTCCCGGTCGTCGCGATCGCCCGCTCCGCCGGTGCTTCCGGCGTGCGCACCCGCCGCGGGAATCCCCCGGACAACCGATGGGTGGATTATATGCTGAACAATCCGGTCTACATCGGTAAAATCCGGTGGAGCAAAGAGGGAAAGCAGGCTTCGCGCCGGAATTACCACGGCGACAACGTGTTAATCGTGGACGGCTCACATGAGCCGATCATCTCTGCCGACCTCTGGCAGGCGGCGCAAGACCGCATAAAGGAGACAAAGATCCGCTACGGCAAGTACCAGCGCCCCGATCAGTCGGTTGACTGGATGCTGAAAGGGCTGTGCCGTTGCGACACCTGCGGCGCCACGCTCGTCCGGCTGTCCACGCGCTGCCCGTCTATGCAGTGCCATAATTACGCCCGCGCCGCCTGCCCGGTGTCGCACTCGCTGTCGCTTGCCAAAGCCAATGCGGCGGTAATTCACGATATGCAGATGGCGTGCAAGACGATGAATTTTAATATTGCCCCTACGGACACACCGAGCGAGGACGGCGTGGAGCATAACAAGATCATCGCCGATATTGAGCGGCGGCTGGCAAAATGCCGCGATGCGTACCTTGCCGGTGTGGATACGCTGGAGGAATACGCCAAGCAAAAGCGCGAGCTGACGCGGCAACTGGACAAGGCGAAAAAAGACGCCGCCGCAGCTGCCGCCCCCTCCCCTGTTGATCCGTATGAGCTGCGCGACCGCGTGCTTGCGGCGCTGGCGGTGGTCACCTCTGACAAGGCAAGCGAAAAGAGCAAAAATGACGCCCTGCGCTCCGTGATCGACCGCGTGATCTATGTCAAATCCTCCGGTGAGCTTGCGGTATACTACAGATAGACAAGATAACCCCACACATACACAATGTGTGGGGTTATCTCTTTTTGCAATATGGTGGTCCGGATGGCGAGCTCGGTGCTTCGCTGCGCTATTTGAGTCAGCGCTTCTCCATGCCCTACAATGAGCTGAAGGGCTTGCTGACCGATATCGGAACAGAGGAGCTGGCACATCTGGAAATGATCAGCGCCATGGTGCAGCAGCTCACTCGCGACCTGACGCCGGAGCAGATCCTGGCGGGCGGCTTCGCCCCCTATTTTGTGGATCACACGGCAGGAGTATACCCCGTCGCCGCTTCCGGTATTCCGTGGCGGGCGGAATATATCGGCGTAAAGGGCGATGTGCTGGCTGACCTTAACGAAGATCTGGCAGCAGAGCAAAAGGCGCGTGTCACCTATGACAACCTGCTGCGTCTTATCGACGATCCCGATGTGCGCGATCCGCTCAAATTCCTCAGAGAACGGGAGATCGTACACTATCAGCGCTTCGGCGAAGGGTTACGCCTCACGACCGACCGTCTCAACTGCAAAAACTTCTACGCGTTTAATCCCTCTTTCGACAAATGATCGCGTAAACAAGTACAGCACAGTGCCGTTTCTGTTTAGGAGGCGGCACTGTGCTTCTGTTTGATAGCGTTTATCTGACCATCTATGCAGTCTTTCAAAGCACAAAGAAACCGTTTTCTATCCCCCGGGCAGAAACACGGCTTCTTTTCAAGGGTTTTTACAGTTTCCAGCCGACCGCCTTTTCGCGCCCGCTGATAAAATGGCGGTAGATACCGTCCTGTGCCATCAGTTCCCCGTGTGTGCCGCGCTGAGCGATCCGGCCCTTGTCCACCACCAAAATCTGATCGGCATGGCGGACAGTCTTCAGCCGATGGGCGATCATGATGACGGTTTTCTCCTGGGTCAGTTCCTGGATGGCCTCCATCAGCTCCTTCTCGTTCTCCGGGTCCACATTAGCAGTGGCCTCGTCGAGAATAATGATGGGCGCATCCTTCATCATGGCACGGGCGATGGAAAGCCGCTGGCGCTCTCCGCCGGAAAGCGTGCCGCCCGCCTCGCCGATGACCGTATCATACCCCTGCGGCAGCTTCATGATAAAGTCGTGGCAGCGGGCTTTTTTCGCCGCCGCAATGACCTTTTCCATTGACGCGTCCGGCTGACCGAAGCGGATGTTGTTGGCAATTGTGTCATGGAACAGGTAGACGTTCTGGAACACGAAGCTGAAATTCTGCATCAGGCCGTCCATGTCATACTCACGCACATCGTGCCCGCCCAGCGCGACACGCCCGCTGTCCACATCCCAGAAGCGGGAAAGCAGATGGCAGAGCGTGGTCTTGCCGCCGCCGGACGGCCCGACAATAGCAGTGGTCGTCCGTTCCGGGATGTCCAGCGTGATTCCATTGATAATGGACTTTTCACCATAGGAAAATCGGATGTTCTCCGCCCGGAGGTCACGGCGTTCCGGTGTGATTTCCGCGCCGGAAATATCCATGGCGGGCAGGTTCAAAATGTCGGTCGCCTGATCCACGCAGGTGTCCACCACGCGCAAAAGGCTCGACTGCGTTCCCGCCTGTTCCAGCCCCTCCGTGAGCAGGAAAGAGCAGATGCAGAGCATGACGCAATTGAGCAATGCCATGTGACCGCCTGTGTAAAGTACAAGAGAAAGCACCACCACGCCCACATCAATGAGCTTGGCAACAATATTCTGCGCCAGCATCAGCGGCAGGAGCTTCAGCTCCATGTCGATGTTGGCATCCACATTTTCCTCGACAGCGGTTTCCAGTCTGCGGTTATACTTTCCCGTAAGAGAATAGGACTTCACCTCGGCAATTCCCTTAATGAATTCCAGCACCCGCTCCACCACTGCCGTATCCCCGGCAAATTTGCGGCGGGTCGTTTGTTCGGATCTACTCTGCAACGCATGATTTACGATGTAGTAGACGACAAGACCCGCAATAATGAGTAAGCCCACCCGCCGATCGAACAGGAATACCGCCAGGCGTCATGACCGCCGTAGAGAAGATACCCTCTGTGACGAGCATGACCACGCGCGTGGACACTCCGGAAAGGTTATCCATCGTGTTGGTGGTAACGGAGGTGATAGCCCCCAGACTGTTCTCGTTAAAGTAGCCCATGGGCAGATAGCGCAGATGCTCGGCGATCTGCACGCGCTTGTTCGCAGTGGTGCAGTAGCCGCCGTCGGTCTGCAAAGCGGTGGCACGGTATTTGAGAATTGATGAGCCGACGACGGATACCAACATGATCGCAAGCGACAGCAAGATCGTTTTTGTGGTCACGCCGCCTGACAGAATTGCCCCAAGCATCACGCCGATCGCCGGGATCTTGAGCGCCGAAAACAGTGCCGCCAATACACCGAGAATGACGGAGCAATAGAACTCCTTGCGCTCCCGCTTGTCGCAGAAGCGAAAGAATTTTCTTAAAATCTCAAGCACGATCCGCACCTCCTTCCCCACTGTCTCTGGACGCAATATGCGCGTTCCAAAGCGTCTTATACAACGGGCAGGTTTGCAGCAGCTCCGCCTGCGTCCCCGCTGCTTCGATTCTCCCGTCGTTCACCACAACGATCTGATCGGCATCCGCGATGGTGGAAAGCCGATGGGCAATGACGATCAGCGTCTTGCCCCGCACGAGCCGTGCCACGCTCTCCTGAATGA
>CAKUMQ010000113.1 GCA_934667845.1 uncultured Eubacteriales bacterium
GACGTGTTCTGCACGATCGTGTTCGCTACCGTCTGCACGAGCTGCGGCTGTGTGTCAAGGCCATACAGGCAGTTCCAGCCGTCCGAATGCTCCATGTCCAGAAAGTTCACAGCTTTCACATAGAAGCCATGCTGACGGAAATACGGAGAAAGACGTTCAAAAAGCTCTCCCTTGGCATCCGTGATGAATGCGGACTCGCCGCGCTTCGCACAGCCCATGAGGAACGGGATGATAAACCCTCTGGACTTGCCGCTGCCCGGCGCGCCGATGCAGAGCAGGTTATTATTGTCCCCGGCAACCATCCGATGCGCGGCATAGAGTGCGTAAGCATCCGGATCATCCGGATGCTTTTTGACTTTTCCGAGGATCATGCCCTCCGTCCTGCCCGCAGGCGAGAGTTCTAAAAATTCTCGCATTTCTTTTTCCGTCAGAAAACCGGATGTGCCATGTGTGCCGTCCGGGAGAATGTCAAACCCGCGCGGGTCATGCGTGTATTTGTAGCCGGAGAACCAGATATAGCCTTTCTTCGTGATGAGGCAGATAATCAGCACGATCACCAGTGTCGTCACAATTCCGAAGCCGGTGAATACTGCGCCCCAGTTTTTGAACGGGTTCAGCACCCAGATGCTTTGGATTTCTTCGCCCGCTTGATGAAAGGTCGAAGTGATTCCGAGCCGCAGCGAATTGAGAAACATCCCATAAAAATACCAGCCGACGATCACGGCTGGCACGCGCATGGGCAGTTTAGCTTTGTTTCGGGCAAACCAGCTTTTGAATCTCGCGTCCAGTTTGTCCTCCAGCTTTTCAAGGAGCTTTGAGAGGCGGAACATCCAGAACACTTCCTTCCAATGTGTAAAATGGCAGGTCAGGCGGCGCGTATGGCGCGATACTTCCAAACAGCTCCCGCAGCGCCGACTCCGTGATGGTAAAAACACGCGCCTTTCCGGTTTCGCGGTAACGGCGGTTCAGAACGGTTTCCACCTGTTCCGGAAGCGCGGCCAGCGCGATTTGAGAAAGGCCGTCTGAACGGGCCGCGTTCAACGCCGCGTCGATGCGACGCAGATCCATGTCCGCCGCCATGACGAACGGAACACCCTGATACAGCGCGTCATACATCGCTCGATTCGCAGGCGGCGAAACGTAGTGCGTCTTCAGGATGATTTTGGCCAGAAGTTCGCGGTAATTGGGTGCGCCCATGATGCGGAGCTGCAAACAGCCTGTGCCATTGCACGGCAGCAGAAACAGCGGCAGCTTCAGGCAATCGTAGACCTCTCGGTAGGATTGCAGGCGCGTGTTTTGGATCTCCTGCCCAGCATCCAGTTCGCCAAGGATCTCCTCATAGCTGGACGCGGCAAAAATTATGACGCGCTGCTTTGCGGGAATTGCCGCCGTGTGATTTTGAAAGGCGGTCAGTTCATCTGTCAGTGCGACACAGCCGATACCGGGGCTGACCCAGTGGATTGCGCACATGAGATCGCCCGTATGAAGAAGCGCCGCCACGCGGGTGCTGCCCCACGGATTGGAGCCACGATTGCGGGCGATCATGGGAAGAAACATCGCCTGTTTACGCAGCGCGGAAACATCTGTCGTAAAAACGGAAACGCCCGCCTGATACGCAGTGGTCATCAGCTTTGCTTGCCGGATGCGGCGTATGGTATCGGCAGCTTTATAAGCGGGAGCAACTGCGGCGGGGAGTTTTGGAAAGGCGGCGTCAAGCAGCCGGTTCCCGGCGGCGGTCAGCGTATAGGCTTGCGCGGGCTGATAGAGCTTTATCAGGCGGAGGATTTCAAGGTTCTGAACCTCACCCTTGGAAAACACGCCGGTCAGATCTTCCGCCAGCACAAAGCGGCACCAGCGGAGAAAGCGCAGGATATCAAGGTCGCGGGTCGTAAAAATCATGGCAGTTTCCATTTTCCTGCGAGGCACCGAAACTGCGCTTGCGCCGCTTCCGGCGCAACCACAATTTCGGTGCTTCTGCGTGACTTTTGCCTGCTTGACCGATGGGTAGCCGTAGATGCCGGGTTTTTGCCGTCCACCAGACGCTTTAAATTACGAAAACGCATGGAATTACAAGCGGTTTGACCCATCGGTTTTTTCCGAGCTTCAGACAAGGCAAAAAGAAGTCGCAGAGCACAGGGTAACGGATGGCTCCAAAGGCCGGTATGCGATCCCTTTTCGATGAAACCGGAAAAATTCTTCCTCCGATTCCGGCAGCACCAGGCTGATATGGCAGACATTCTCCGCGCTGCGGCTGGACATCATGTGAACGGACAGGTGATACTGGTCGTCATCATCAATGACAAGTCCTTTCAGCGCGTTGCTGATCGCTTTCCAGCCTTTGTTGTCCTGATCGAAAACGTGCCGCCCATCCACATCGCTGTGTTCGTCGATCACGAGCAGCATCTGCCTGAAATGCAGGCGGAAGTTCGTGTGCTGCATATAGGCTGTCAAAAGCTGCCGCACGGTATCCGTCAGCCATGCGGCGGGCAGATACCGGCAGTGCGGCAAAAGCGTGTCGATCTGCATATGGACCCATCCCGCGCCCGCAATCTCAATATGACCAGACGGAAGCTGATACTCCAGCCCATCGCGCCGCCCATACCCGCCGACACCCGGCATCTGTGCCTCGCAGATCTGGCGCAGATAAAGCGTCGCCGCTTCAAAAAAATACGCGGTTTCTTCCAGCGTAAGCTGTAATTTTTCGCGGCTCATGGTACCGCCGTCTGCAAGCGCGGCCAGCGCATTTGCTTTTTGCAGTGCCTTGCGGATGACGGATTGGAGCTTGTTCATTTCCTTGGCAAATCGTTCGTCGTTCATCGTGTAAAAATCCTTTCAGTTGTAATTTTCAAAAAAGGCTGTTATACTAAAATAGAAAGTACATGGGAGGTGACGCAAATGCCATATACCATCGAAGAATTGCGGCGGATCATCACGCCGATCGCGCAGGCGCATGGGCTTCGCAGCGTCAGCCTGTTCAGGTCGTATTCCAGAGGCACTGCACGCCGCGACAGTGATGTGGATCTGAAAATCGAAAAAGGCAGCGTCATGTCCCTGTTCTAGCTCAGCGGCTTGCGGCTGGATATGGAGGACGCCTTACGCGTGCCAGTCGATCTTGTCACCAGCGATTCCTCCGACCATGAATTTCTGAATATGATTGTGAAAGATGAGGTGCTGCTGTATGGCTGACATGATTTTTGTGCCATATATCATTCGTTGTGCCGATGAGATACCAATTCGGGTTGATATTGATACAGCCTTACCGTCAGATATTTCAGCAACGCACCATGATCCCTTGTGGCAGACAAACTGGGATTCACCATTTTTGTCTGAGCCGTCGGTGCAGAAATATGCAATGAAAACCGCCGAAGGTGAACTGGTTGCGTTGGCCGCATATCAAATTTCCGGGCGAAAAGCATATGTCTACATTCTTTACGCCGAGAGCGCACCGGCAAGCAACCCCGTTCTCACTGCAAAGGCGGAGCGGAAATACAGCGGCATTGGCGCTGCGTTAATTGCATTTGGCATTAAATACTCAATCGATAACGGTTGCCGTGGCGATGTGGTGTTTGATGCAAAAACTGACGAGCTTGCAAAGCACTATGCAGAGGATTTCGGTGCAAAGCGGATACCCAGCATATCCAGCGGCGGACCCAAGCGATTCATGCTTGCAGACGAGGATGCATGGCGACTCTTTTCAAAATACCTGACAGAGGAGGAATAACAATATGGAACATAAGAAAGACGCACAATATGTGATCGATGAATTGGCAGCACAGTCTGGCGGATATTTCTCAATGCCAACGCCGGAAGATGCCGCTTATACAGAGCTGCTTTTTGATGTTTGCCAGCAATTTGGTATCCGATATTATTCGGCCTCCGCAAAAGAAAAAGCATTCGTTGAAGAAGTGACCAGAGTGACTTGGGCAAAGCAGCAGGAAGCGAAAAGCGGAGTCAAGCAGCATATCCGCCCTGTGTTTTCAGCGTAATGTTAAAGAATCTGCGAAGTCAAAGATATATCTTCCATGAAACCGTCCGGCCTTGTGGTCAGACGGTTTCATTTTTTGCTTTCCTGCCGAGCAGATCCGTGGGTGACGTGGTAATGGCGTCGTATTCCTTCTGCGTCGCGTAGAACGCGATGGGCACATGGTTATACCCGATGCACAGAAGCCCCTCGCCGCGGCGAAACCGTGTGATCTGACGGACTTCTTCCTCGGATAAATTCAGGACATTTTGAATCAGCCGCGCTTCCTGTTCTTCCATCTGCATGACGATCTTGATGCGGCTGGAATCCAGGATGCCTTTGCCGTATTTGCCGTTGTCCAGTGAGAACAGGTCCTGCATACCCTGTGTGGATGTGATGGCGATACCGCCGAGGCCGCGGATGGTCTTGACCATTTCCTGAATGTAGCCTGCCGCCAGTGGGTTGGAGTTCGCGCCGACCAGCGACCATAGCTCGTCTGA
>CAKUMQ010000114.1 GCA_934667845.1 uncultured Eubacteriales bacterium
TCACAGAGCCGACCGTCCCCGCCTCCTTGACCGACAGGGTGTGAAGGGTCACGTCCCAGATGTCCGCCTTCATCTGATTCCACGCCGGAGAGCGGGAACCGCCGCCGGTGGCGCGCATGGTATCGATCATTACGCCCGCCTCCCGCAGCATGTCCAGACAAACGCGGCTTTCGTAGCAGATCCCCTCCATCATGGCCTGATAGAGATCCGTAAAATTCTTCTCCACTGTCAGCCCGATCACAGCGCCGGTGGCATCGTTGTCCATATAGGGAGTGGCGGCGCCGGCAAAGTGCGGCAGCACCAGCATGCCGGTCGGTTCATGCTTCACCTGTTCATCCAAAAGCGTAAAAATGCTTTTCCCCTCACGCACCGCCTGCTGCATAAGCGCCGTACCGAACTGCTCCCGGCACCACTGCAGAAGCGCGCCGCCGGTGTATATGTAGGCATAGGTGGCATACAACTCACCGTAAGTCGGCACGATGGCGAAGCCGCCCGCCCGCAGCGCCGCCGATTCCGGCACATGGTCAAACACCGGGGTGATGCACTCCACGGTGCCGCTGCCGTTGACCGCGCAGCCTGCCCGCATGGCACCGGCGCCGATGGAGGCGGCGACCTGATCGTGACAGCCGATCACAATGCGGGTATGTTCAGACAAGCCCAGCGCCGACGCCAGTTCGGGGCGCAGATTGCCGACGGCGGTGCCGGTCTGCACCACCGGCGGCAGGATGCTGCGGGAGATATCTGCGGCGGCCAGTATTTCGTCGCACCAGTCCCGCCTGCGGATATCCAGCATCATCGTGCGGGCGGCAAGGGAATAATCCACACCCGCCTTCCCGCAAAGCCGATAGACGATATAGGCATTGACCGGCAATACCATAGCAACCTGAGCAAACATCTCCGGCTGGTGCCGGCTGTACCACATCAGCTTAGGCAGGAAATACGCCGGGCTGGCGGTGTGGCCGGTGAGGCGGTAAATCCGCTCCGGCGCCATCCGCGTGTTTAGTATACCGCTCTCCTCCCCGCCGCGGGGATCCGTATAGAGCATGATCGGGCAAAGGGGCACGCCCTCCCGGTCCAGAAGCACACAGCTCTCGCCGAACGAGGTGGCGCACAGCGCCTCCACAGGCTCGCGGCACGCCTCTGCCGCCTCCTGTATCACCGCCTGCACCGCCTCCCAAAGCAGATCTGCGTCCACCTCGTGTCCTCCCGCGGTGCGGCTCACCGCATAGGGACGGTAGCTCACCGCCAGCGTGCGCCCCTCTTCCGTCATGATCGTACATTTGCATCCGCTGGTGCCGATATCCAAGCCACCGAGCGCCATGTGACCGACCTCCTTCTGCCTATTTCGTGTAACGATACACAAAGCAAGCAGATCTGTGTATCGTTACACTTTCGGAATAAGTATAGCATGTAACGATACACAAGTCAATAACATCCGCAAAAAAGTCCTGCAAAAATCCGATTGCACTTTCAATGCAAATTTGGTATACTGATAAGTACGAGAAAGGGGCGGATCACAGTGGCAAACATCAAACAGGTGGCGCAAATGGCGGGGCTGTCCGTCTCCTGCGTGTCCAAATATCTCAAAAATCCCGACAGTGTGCTTCCCGCGTCCCGCGAGAGCATTGAACAAGCCATACGCACCCTGCACTATGTGCCCTCGGCGACCGCACGCTCTCTGCGCACCAAAAAAAGCTATCAGGTGAAGATCGTCATGGAGAGCATCAGCAATCCTTTCTTTGCCGAGATGTTTGAGGGACTGCGGCAGCAGCTGGAGAGCCGCGGCTACACCTCCCTGCTGCAAAACATGGACAAGCTGCCGCAAAAAGAGGACTTCATCGGACTGGACGGACTGATCATCTGCTTCGGCGACGATGAGGAACGCATCCGCGAGATCATCCGGACGGCGGGTCCGGAGCTGCCCACCGTCTGCCTCCATTGGCGCAAGCCGGGGTTCGGCGTGCCTGCCGTATGGGTGGACGTCAGCGACGGCATGCGCCTTGCCGCCGGGCATATGCTCGCCTGCGGCTGCCGCCGCTTTGCCTATGTCGGCGGGCCGGAAAAAAGCGTGATCTCCGCCGTGAAAGGCGACGGCGCCGCCGCGGCGCTGGCTGCCTGCGGCTGTGAGCTGTCAAGGGAACAGATCTTCCACGGCGAATTCACTTTTCAGGCGGGCTATGACGCCGCCAAAGCCATTGCGCAGGGAGCAGACCGACCGGATGCCGTGCTGTGTGAAAACGATGTGCTGGCTGCCGGTGTCATCTGCGGACTGTACCGGCAGGGACTGCGCGTTCCCGAGGATATCCGCGTAAGCGGATTTGACAATATCCCGCTGGCGGAGATGTATATTCCCGCCATCACCTCGATCGCCATCCCGATGGCGGACATGCACAAGATCGGTGTATCCATGCTGCAGGACATGATGGCGGGCGGCACGGCGGAGGATCATGTGCTCGCCCCGCTGCTCGTTCCGCGGCAATCCTGAAACGGCACCGGCCTGTCTCATTCCCGCAAAGCCCCTATAAAAACGACCGGAGGAGGAGATCAAATGAATCGAACCATTACCGTCACGGGAACCGGCAAATTGAAGCTGCGTCCGGATCGCACCGTGGTTTCTCTGTCGCTGAAAGCTGCGGATATGCTCTACGACCGCGCCATGGACAAGGCGGCGGCGCAGCAGACGCAGCTGCACGAAGCGCTCGCCGCCGTCGGCTTTGCCAAAGAGGAGCTGAAAACCACAGATTTCCACGTCGGCACGGAATACGAAAACGAACGGGACAAAAACGGCAATTACCGGCAGAAATTTGCCGGTTACTGCGTCCGCCACCGGCTGAAAGCGGAGTTTCCGCTCGACACCGCATATCTCTCGAAGATCCTCAGCGCCATTTCATCGTGTATTGCGGAGCCGGAACTGGATATTTGCTTCACGGTTAAGGACAGCGATACCGTCAATGCTGCGCTTTTGGAAAGCGCCTGCATCAATGCACGGGCAAAGGCGGAGATCCTTGCGAAGGCCTCCGGCGTATCCCTTTGCCGCCTGCTCTCCGTCAACTACAGCTTTGGGGAGCTGCAGCTGTATTCCCCCACGCGGTACGAGACAGAGAACAGCTGCATGATGAAAGCCTGCGCCGTACCGTCCTCCATAGCGATCGAGCCGGACGACATCGACATCAGCGACAGCGTCACTTTCGTGTGGGAGATCGCCTAGGCGGTCAGCTGCCGCATACGGATAAGGAAGTGCCCTTTTCATGCCCGCAGTGTATACGGTTTTATGCCTGCTTTTGCTCTTACTGCTCCTTTTGCTCGTTGCCGCTTTCGTCTGCTGCCGGCTCGCCTTTTCGGTGCCGAAGCAGAGCCGGGAAGCTCTGTTTGCCATGCCGGACACCGAGCAGTACCGCCCCTATGCCGAAACGGCGCGGCAGATGATCACCGCCGCCCTCGTCGTTCCGTATGAGGGCGCGTCTGTCGTCTCCTGCGACGGCCTGCGGCTTTTCGGAAAATATTACGCCGCCGCTGACCCTGCCGCACCGTGGCTCATCCTGTTCCACGGCTACCGCAGCAGTGCGGAGCGCGATTTTTGCGGCGGACTGGCTTTCGGCATGGCCTCGGGATTTCATGTGCTTCTCGTCGATCAGCGTGCGCACGGACAAAGCGACGGGAAGTACCTCACCTTCGGGATCAAAGAACGCCGCGACTGCCTGGCCTGGGTGAATTTTGTCGTCGAAAAAGCCGGGAAAAGCAGCAGGATCGTGCTTTACGGCATGTCGATGGGCGCCGCCACCGTGCTGATGGCAGCGGGCACGCCGCTTCCGGATAATGTGGTCGGTATCGTGGCGGACTGCGGCTATACTTCCCCGTCCGCCATCATCCAAAAGGTGATCCGCGACCTGCATTTTCCGCAGTTTCCGACCTATGCGCTTTTGCGGCTCGGCGGTCGGTTGTTCGGCGGGTTTGATATAGAGGAATACTCTGCCGCAGAGGCTATGGAACACTGCTGCACGCCGGTTTTGTTTATCCACGGAGAAGACGACCGCTTTGTTCCCTGCGCCATGGGACGGGAAAATTACCGCCGCTGCCGTTCGGCAGAAAAGGAACTGCTGACCGTGCCAAACGCCGGTCACGGCATGAGCTATATGGCGGATAAGCCCGCCTATCTCCGCACGGTCACAAACTTCTTGAAAAAGGTCCTTGGAAAAGAGCAGAGACAAGCCACGCCGCATCTGCCGCTGTATACATACGATCCGACATAAAAAGCACCGGGAAAGGGTCTGTAACGACCCGATTCCGGCGCTTTTTTCGTCCTTAATAAAATTCGCAGGAAAATAACGGGGTGATAA
>CAKUMQ010000115.1 GCA_934667845.1 uncultured Eubacteriales bacterium
GACGCTGTGCGTGTGTACAACGAAGGTCTTTAATATCGAGTGGAACCCCGCCTCGACGGATGGCCGCAGGTCGGCAAGACCGTCAATATGGCGCACGTCCGCTTTCGCGCGGGCAGAGCCCTCTTTTTCGACGTCCGCAAGCTCGGACGGTTCGGTCGTGAGATAGAAATTCCGCAGATCCGCGCCGTCCAGCACGGCATATGCCTGATCCGGGTGGATATCGGACAGACAGAAGCCGGATGCCTTGATCGCCATCAGCCCACCGGGGAGCTTAACAGACGTGTTCCCGCCGCCGCCCTGCACATAGTCGGCGCGTGCGCCCGCCGCTTGGGAAACGCGGGCGAAATCAGCCAGCAGCTTTGCGTGTTCTTCAAAAAACATGATGTCCTCTCCTTCTTTTTTCTTAATTTGGATAAGAAAAATCGGCCAGCCCTTTTGGAGCTGGCCGATCGCCTTTTACATATTGATTTAACGCAAATTCAGTCTTTCGCTGTTTCGTATCCGTAAGCCTATACGGAAATTATTCGAACCAGCTGAAGTTGTCCTTCGTTTCCGGATATGCAACCGGAGTCGGGAGCTTGGTCCAGCCCGGAGTTGCCGTGCCCTGAAGGACAGCGTACAGAGTTTCAACTGCCAGCTTGCCTTCGGCAACGGGATCCTGCGTGGAGCATGCAGACAGCCAGCCATCAACCATTGCATCATACAGAACCATGTTGGAGCCCATAGCAATGAACTTTACGTCGCCCGGCTTGAAGCCAGCCGCTTCCAGTGCGGAGATAACGCCAGTGGACATGCCGCCGTCCTGCACGATGATGCAGTCGATCTGGCCGCCCGCGCTCTTGATGCCGTAAGCGGTGATCATGTCAGCAGCCTTGGTCAGCGCGGTTTCGGCGGAGAAATCTCAGTTCTGATAGTCGAGACGGACATACTTGGCAGGATCGAGGATTTCATCCATTGCCTTGTCCATGTAGATGGTCTGCATATGGCCAGCAGTACCAGCAATTACAACATAGTTGCAGCCGTCCGGGAACATCTCAATCAGCGTATTGGCCTGTGTTTCGCCATGAGAATATGCATCCGGGCCAACGTAGTATTTCATGCCGACTTCATCAATTTTATCGCCGGTGTAGGCATTGACACCAACCCATGCGATGCCGCTGTCGTTCAGAGCCTCGATAACGGGCAGAGCGCCGTCAACGTCAGCCGGGAAGTACAGGAAACCATCGTAGCCTTCGGAGATGGCCAGATTGGCCTGCTCAAGCTGCTTCTGCTGGTTGCCTTCGCCGTCCATAACATCCAGCGTGCAGCCGAGCGCTTCAGCGGCGGCAACTGCGGACGGATCGTACGCCGCGCAGTACGGAGCAGTGTAGTATGCGTTGGAGAGCATCAAGCGGTAACCGCCCTCTTTGGTCACCTCGGCATCTGCGGGAGTTTCGTCGGTCTTTTCTTCGACCTTGGTTTCTGCGGCCGTTTCTGCGGGTTTTGTCTCAGCGGGCTTCTCAGAGGTTGCGCAGGCAACCAGAGCGAAAACCATGACGGCTGCGAGCAGGAGTGCAAGGATCTTTTTCATTGTAGTTCTCCTTCTGTTTTATTTATCTTTCACGCATGCAGCTGCGTTAAGATCGGGATGAAACAACGAATGAAGCATGTTTTAATCGTTTAAATTCAAATAAAAAAACAATGCGATCATGGATTATATTCAGATCGCGTTGCAAATAAGAGAATCTCTTGAAATTTAATCGATTTACTTGATATTCACATTATAAACGCCTGCCGCAGAAAATGCAACGTACGTTTCTTTCAAATTATTGATTTTCGAATTGTGCAGAATGTACAAAAACGAGGTGGAAATACGCATTTCCTTTGCACGGCGGACAGGCAAAACGCCGCCCGGCGGAGCGGGCGGCGTGAAATGTGCGGGAGCGTGCGCGGATCACCAGTTGGTCAGATCCCACACCGTGTCCGAGATCGGCACGGAGGAGCTGCGGATGATGATCGGCGATTCAAGCACGGCGTGCCGGACAGCTGCGGACGGCGTTTCGATCCGGCGGACGCATTCACTCACGGCCTCATAGCCCATATAATAACGGGGTACGGAGAGCGTCGTCAGGGACGGCGAGATCAGCGTGGAGGGGAACAGATTGTCAAAGCCGGTCACGGCGACCTTCTCCGGGATCTGGATATTGGATTCCTTCAGCGCCTTGATCGCGCCGATGGCGGCCTGGTCGTTTGAGGCCTGCACCGCGTCGAACTCCAGACCGTTTGCGATCGCCTGCTTGACGATGCTGTAGCCGGAATGCGACAGAAAATCACCCTTTGCGATCAGCTCGTCGCAGACCGGCAGCGCATTGCGCTTCAGCGTCATGATATAGCCCTCCAGCCGCTCGATCTCGTGCATCAGCTGGGACGGGCCGGAAATATACAGGATCCGGCGGCGGTTCTGGTCGATCAGGTGCTGTGTCATCTGACCGCTCCAGCGCTTGCAGTCGACGCGGATGCTGGAGATCCGCTCCTTGTGCAGCGTTGTTTCCAGACTGACGATCGGGACGGACTGCGCAAGCGAGTCCGCAAGCTCAGCGCCCCACTGCTCGGCATCGCGGCAATTTACGCAGGAGTCGAGGATCACGGCGTCGACGTGGTTGCCGCGCAGCGCGGCGATGCTCTGCCGCTCCGTATCAAAATTATAGTTGCTGCTCAAAAGCGTGATGCAGTAGCCGAAGTCGCTGGCTGCCGTCATCATTCCGTGCAGCACATCGTTGAAAAACAGCTTTGTAACGTCAGGCAGCACGACGCCGATCGTATTGGTCCGCTGCGTTTTCAGACCGCGGGCAATCATGTTGACATGATAGTCCAGCTCCTTGATCGCGCGCAGAACATTTTCACGTACTTCTGGCGTGACGGCGCGTTTGCCTGTCAGAACGTTCGAAACGGTCGCGACAGATACGCCTGCACGATCCGCAACGTCTTTCATTCTCGCCATACTTGATCCTCCCCGGACAGGATGCAGATGATTTTACTATTGTAAGAGGTGTCTCCGGTAAAAGTCAAGAGCAAACTTGCAAAATCCGTAGAAATCTTTAAACGGTTAAAAAGCAGAGGAAGTACGTGCTGTCCCTGTATTTGCTTCGCTTTTCGCAAAAGCCAGCATTAGAAAAAGTACACAATTTGGACGCGCGTTTTTTGGTTGTTATACTCATGAAAAGAAGATTGAAAATAAATATGGCGTGATATATAATTAGTTTTATAAGTTAATCGTTTAAAAACGAAGTCTGAGAACAGACTATACTTTTTGACGTGAAGCATAGAGCTGCAGGAATTCACTAAAATATAATCGATTAAATAATACGCATTGTGAATGCCGGGCGCATGCGCCCGAGAAAAGCTCTTACAAAAAGACCCTATTACTTTAAGAAGGTGGTTGAAAATGAGTGCGTACATTCTTGAGATGAAAAACATCACAAAGACATTTCCGGGGGTTATCGCCCTGAACAATGTCAGCCTTCAGGTAAAGCGCGGCGAGATCCACGCGCTGGTCGGCGAAAACGGCGCAGGAAAGTCTACGCTGATGAAGGTTCTGAACGGCGTCTATCAGGCCGACAGCGGTGAGATCCTGATCGACGGGCAGACCGTGAAGATCCGGAACACGACCGACGCCGAGCGGCTCGGGATCGGCCTCGTGTTTCAGGAGTGCAATCTGGTCAATTCACTTTCTGTTTCAGAAAACATGTTCCTGAACAAGCTGAACGGCGGCAGGGGACTTGTAAACTGGAAGCAGATCAACGCCACTACACAGGAATTTCTGGACTCGCTCTGCTTTGACTTCCGGGCGACCGCAAAGATCGAGGATCTTTCGGCCTCTCAGAAGC
>CAKUMQ010000116.1 GCA_934667845.1 uncultured Eubacteriales bacterium
ATTCTTTTGGGAGACACGGCTTTAAGTAATTTATATTGACTTCCCTTAATAACGCCGTACCCTCTTTTCAGATTTGCACCGGCGCCCCCAATTATCCCACAAATAAATCCGAGAACAACATTAAAGACAAACTCCCATACAACCCCGTTCTTCTTTTGTGAAGCACAGTTTGCAATATAATTCATTCCGCTAATAAAAGCTGAAGCAAATGCTGCTGCCCATGGACCGATTCCTGTTGCGGCCAGTGCGCCATTCAATGCCGCAGTAATATAATCCCATCTAGTTGAGCAAGGGACATATACTTTGCGCGCACCTCCCAACAAGTTAATAAACAAATCAATTATATATTGAACAGCAAGACCAAAGAGTGCACCTATAGCCATCATAATGATGGTTGCCACTTTTCCGGATATATCCTGCTCGTTAATGGGATCATTTTCACAATACGAAAACAAGTTATATCCCGAGGGCACACTGCTTAATCCAAGATATCCTACGCTGTCCCCATTCACAAACCTACCCACTGCCGGGTCATAGTACCGGCTCTGGAGGTAGTACATACCGATCTCGGGGTCGTAATAGTAGCCACGATACCGATACGGGTTGACGGTGGCGATGGCAATGTCGGACGCGTCCTGCGTTACTGTGCAGACGCCCCATGCGTCGTAGCTATATTTTGCAACGGACTGGGCGTCCTTGTTCATGATGCCGATGACGTCACCCTGAAGATTCTTCTGGAAGTAATAGGGCTCATCGTTATAGAGAATGCCGCAGACGCCGTCCTCGTTGTCGTACAGCGGGATAATGGTGTTGTCGTTCCATTTTTCGCAGAGGATTTTGGTGCCGTCGAGAGCATAGGTGTGTTTGACGCCGCCCACAGTTTTAGAGGTACGAATCCCGTTGGCGTTGTAGGTGTAGGTGTTACCGTCGAACGACTTGAGCTGCCGTCCCTTTTCCCACGCGAGCGTATGCCCAAGGTATGCGGTCGGGTTGCCCTGCGCGTCGTAGGTGATCGGCTGATCGCCCACCTTGGTGAGCAAATCTTTCCAATCTTTCCAAACCGCGTCGCCGTAGGTATACACCGTGCCGTTTTTGGACGCGATGTTGCCGTTGAGGATACTATAAGTGTATTCCGATTTTATACAAATGTCAAGTTTTTTCAAAAAAAGCAGGCAATCCGCCTGTATCCATTCAATACAAGCGGATTGCCCTCATCTTATTGCTAACAAATCAGATTTATTCCTGCACATACAGACATGTACCGACTACCATAGTTGTCATCCATTTTCCGGTATATTCTTCCTCATCGGCATCGTAACTCCTATAGGCATCGTAACTCACATATGCGCTGTTTACGTTGGAAAAGTAGAGGGAAAGCGGAAACGAGCGAGACGTTCCAACCGTACTCTCGTGGTAGTCAGGGAACATAGAAACGATTTCCTTTTGCTGTTTGATCAGCTCTTTTTGCAGCCGATTTCCCCCATACATGCCATCACTGAGATAGGAGACCAAATCATAGACACGCGTATACTGTTTCAGATCCCGCTGCTGCACAAATTGATAGGCTTCCTCCCATGTATCCCACTCGCCGCTGTCCACAAACAACGTATAGCTCAGGACAGATCCGATGGTGCCGAATTTCAGTGTCAGCGTTTCACCGGACTCCAACACCGCCTCGCCGTATAACTCGGCAATCTCCGATGTCTCATCAGAAGACAGGGTATACGTTTCAAAGGAAAAGCCGAAACGGCGGTTGATCTCGTCAAATTGATCCGTAAAAATCTGCATGGCTGTCTCATATTTGACCGCCGCACGCGGAATGCGGAAAAACTTCGTGATATAAGCAACGGCTCCCGCCGTCACCGCCACAGCCGCCGCTATCGCCACAATCAGGATCACGCGCTTTTTAGACTTGGTCATTCTGTTTCTCTCCTCACCATGCCGTATATTCCCCTTTGCTGGTCGTGTGCCAATTCCCTCCCCAAAATGGGCTATACTTCATTTGCTCCTCTGAATGCACACTCATTGCAATATAAATTAATTTGCCAGAATTCTGTACGCATTTAATTGGCCTGCCGCACCGATCAAAATTTATCACGCTAGTAGGCGCTTTTGCCAACATCCTATCTATATACGTTTTTTGAGGTGATTCAATAGACAAAAGTTGTTCAATAAAAAAGCCCGCTATCGTAACATTATCAGGCACATTCGGAAGCATACCAAGCGCTTCGTTAAAGCCCTGCATAAAATAGGACAGCTCATCCTTGATAGGTGTGGCTGTGTATTTATTCCACTCATCGCGTGTCATTGCACCCACTAAATACTCCGTGATTTTTCGGAAAGTCGGGGATATGTAATGGTAAAAGCTACATATATAAAATCCATTTCCAATATCTACACATCCACCATAAAATACCCCTTTCTGATTTAAAAGAGAACCTCTTCGCATATTTAAACCAGAATCAGTAATAGCCTTTTTAAAATTACTGGGGCAGGTTGGTACAGCATTTAATGTTGCCTGACCATATCCGCAATAATCAACGCCATTTATCGGGTCATTAAAACAATATGCCACCATAGATGCCCGAACTAAATTAAAGAAGATAACCGCACACGCATCATCCCCATTGACAAACCTACCCACTGCCGGGTCATAGTACCGGCTCTGGAGGTAGTACATGCCGATCTCGGGGTCATAATAGTACCCGCGATAACGGTAGGGGTTAACGGTGGCGATGGCGCAATCAGAAGTGTCAGAGACAACCGTACAAACGCCCCAAGCGTCATAGGAATAACGCGCAACAGTTTCAACGTTCTTATCGAAAATCGCTACAATATCGCCCTGCAGATTCTTCTGGAAGTAGAATGGCTCATCGTTATAGAGAATGCCGCAGACGCCGTCCTCGTTGTCATACAGCGGGATAATGGTGTTGTCGCCCCACGTCTCGCACATAATCTTCGTCCCGTCGAGGGTGTAAATATGATTCACACCGCCCACAGTTTTAGAGGTACGAATCCCGTTGGCGTTGTAGGTATAGCTGTTGCCGTCGAACGATTTCAGCTGCCGACCCTTTTCCCACGCGAGCGTATGCCCGAGGTAGGTTGTCGGGTTGCCCTGCGCGTCATAGGTAATCGGCTGATCGCCCACCTTGGTGAGCAAATCTTTCCAATCTTTCCAAACCGCGTCGCCGTAGGTATACACCGTGCCGTTTTTGGACGCGATGTTGCCGTAGCGGTCGTAGGTCATCACATTGACGGGCGCGCCGTTCACGGTCTCGGTCAGCAGCTGCCCGAGCGCGTCGTAGGTGTAGGCGGTGGAGGTCGTCACGCCGCCGACCGAATCAGTCACCTCGGTGATCCGCTCCTCGGCGTCGTATTCATAGGCAATCGTTCTGCCGCCGGAGAGGACGATCTGGCTCACGAGCTGCGTCGTGGGAGACGATTTCAGCTTCTGTTCCGCCTTGTGTTCGTCCGTCACCTCGCCCGCGTGGTAGTGGAACTGCCGCGAGACGAAGCCCGTGCCAAGCTGCAGCTCGTCGAACACCTTGCGCCCGAAGCTGTCGGTCTTGCTGTGCGAGGTCACCGTTTTGCCGCCCGCCGTGAATTTCACGACCGCGTTTTCATTTTCCGGGTTCTCGCAGTAGACGGTCTGCTCTTTGCCGCCGGCGGTGATGCGCTTTTTCGTCAGCTTGCCGTCAGAATCATAGCTGTACACGATGGAATTGACAAGGTGCTTCGCGGTCACGATCTCGCCCGACAGCGTGATGTCGCACTCTGCCGCGCGGGATAATGTACAATAAGTTGCGCAAATTGAAAAAAGCAAAAAAGAAGACATAGCTTGCAGGCTCTGGTAGAATGAAGT
>CAKUMQ010000117.1 GCA_934667845.1 uncultured Eubacteriales bacterium
TAGTATACTGTCTTTGGTAAATGCACATTCGGAATCGTCCTGCCGAGAAGCAAATAAAACTGCCAAAGGACATTCTTTGCCTGTGAGAGAAAGCGAGAGATTTCCCCTATGAAACGGAATACGAAACAGCTGATCCCTATGATCCTGGTTTTTACGATCATTGCGGCGGGCTATTCCTGCCGGATACTGGCTATGCTCGACATCGGCGGCGCTTGGATGAGTTATATCCGCGCGGTACTATATTTGCTGCTGTTTTCCCTGTGGGGCTATTCCCTTGACCGACGCATTATACAGACGCAGGCGCTGCACTGCCTGCGTCTGACTGCGGCGCTGATGCTGCTGTGGCTTATTTTGCGCACGCTGAAATATGAGTTTGTCACTGACCTGACAGTGGCGCGGTACATTTGGTATCTCTACTATTTGCCCATGCTGTTTATACCGCTGCTGGGAGTGTATATTGCGCTGTCTCTGGGAAAATCGGAGGAATTCCGCCTGACAGGAAGGATCGGCGCTTTGGCAATCATTCCGGCTGTGCTGTTTTTGCTGGTGATCACCAACGATCTGCACCAGCAGATGTTTGCATTCAGCAGCGGCGTGCCGGGAGAACCTGACAATTATTCCTATCTCCACGGCCCGGTTTACTTCTGCTGCTTCGGCTGGATGGTTGCGTGCATGGTTTTTTCCCTTGTCCTCCTTTTGAAGAAAAGCCGCGTCCCGAGCGGCAGCGAAAAAAGGATAAGGCCGTTTGTGATAGCCTGCATAACGGTTCTGTACGGGATTTTGTATCTGTCGGGGCTGCCGGCTGTACGCTGGTGGTTCGGCGATATGAATGTGATGTTTTGCCTTTTATATGCGGCGATTTATGAAAGCTGTATACGCTGCCGGATGATACAGTCCAATACGGGTTATGTCGAACTGTTCGAGGCGACAACGCTGGCAGCGTGCATTGCGGATCGCAGCGGGAGCATCGTTCTCCGTTCCCGAGCCGCAGGGGAGGATATGGTTTGCCCGAGGGAGGGCGTTCCGCTCATCCGGCCCAACGGAATACGCATTTCTTCGGCACCGATCAGCGGAGGATATGCCGTTTGGCAGGATAATGTGCGCCCGCTGACCGAACTTCGCACAAAGTTGAGCGAAAACAAGTCCAAAATAAAAAACAACAAAGAGAAGTTGCAGGAGGCTTATCTTATACAGAAAAAGCTGAATGAGTTGACCGAAAAAAACCGGATTTATGACGAATTGGAAACAAAGTACGGAAAGCAGATAGCCAGGATCGGGCAACTGCTGAAACAATGTGAGGGTGCAGAGCCTGCCGAAACACAAAGCTTGCTGAAAAGAATTCTTCTGCTCGGCACCTATATTAAGCGCAGCGCTAACCTGTACTTTCTCAGCCAGGAATATGAGCTTCTGCCGCAGCAGGAGCTTCGGCTGACCGTAGACGAGGCGGTGCGGGTCATGACCGTTTGCGGCACAGAGTGCAGTGTGGCCTATCATACAACAAAACCGATGCTTTCGTCAGAGGTGGCGCGTTTGTTGGATCTTTTGAAGACCGTCGCGGAAACAACGATAAACGGGCTGCATTCTTTGTTTATTTCCGTATCCGACAGTGAGATGGATCTTTCGGTGGAGTGTGCTGACGAGTTGTCCTTTTTGGCTTCTCCGGATGTGACGGTTCAGCAGGAGGACGGCTTGTGGCTTGTGCGCACACGGATAGGAGGTGGGAGCGGTGCATAGAATAAAACACCTGGGCTTTAATGCCATTAAGGAGAGCTTTGACCGGCTTCCCACGGGCGTGTGCTTTTTTGACCGAACGGGAAGCATCGTTCTGTGCAACCGGCGGATGTATCAGCTGAGCCGATTCCTGCTTGACAGCGATATGCAGCATCTGGGCGAGGTACAGGAGGCACTGTCTGCCCCGGGAGGGGGCATTGTGCGGATCCCGGATATAGACAACACCTATCGGTTTCCGGACAAGACCGTGTGGAGGTTTGAAAAAACGGAGGTCACCGACCGGTACGGGGCGAGCTATATACAGCTCACTGCCGCCGATGTCACCGAGCTGCAGCGCGCCTTGGTGCAGCTTACCGTGGACAGTAAGAAGCTGCAGGAGGACGCGGAAAAGCTGAAGCAGCTTTCCGACAATGCCGGGGCCCTGGCCCGGGAGAAGGAGCTGCTGGACGCTAAATCCGCCATGCACGACGGCCTTGCCGCCTGCATTACACTGACAAAGCAGTACATAACAGGGGAATTTGACGGTATGGATGCGGGCGTTGTATGCCGTGAATGGGAGAAGGTCATTGCCTTCCGGGATACGATCCGCTTGCCGGCCAGGAAAAAACTGCTGGACAGCGCCAAGGCCAGCGGCGTGACCGTGCGGATAAGAGGCCAGGAGCCCACGGACGGGGAGGCGGAGCTGCTGTACACGGCTATGCAGGTCTGCCTGAACAACGCCATTCAGTATGCCAAGGCCACGGAGATTTCTGCAAATATTTGGGGAAACGAATGCAGCTATACCGTCATGATACGCAATAACGGCAAGCCGCCGGAAAAGGAGATCACCGAGGGCGGTGGTCTTACCAATCTGCGCCACAAGATAGAAAATTCGGGCGGAAAGATGACAGTACAGAGCTTACCGGAGTTTTCACTGGTGATTGAGATACCAAAATCCGGAATTTCGGGGGGGGTAACCTATGGCTATAAGGAAAATATTGATCGTTGAAGATCAGGCACTGGCGAGAACATATCTGTGCTCCTGTGTGGAGAAGTGCACAGATTGCGAGGTTGCGGGCACGCTGACACGTGCTGATGCAGCATTTTGCCGCTGCGGCGAGGATCACATCGACCTGATTCTCATGGATATATGCACCGAAAGTGACTCTGACGGTCTGACTGCTGCTGAATCGATCAAGAAGTTCTATCCCAGGATAAAGATCGTTATGGTGACCTCTATGTTGGAGGGACGATTTCTTGATCGGGCAAAAAAAATCGGCGCCGACAGCTTCTGGTATAAGGATTCACCTTCGGGTGACCTTGTGAGCGTGATCGAAGGCACTCTTGCGGGCAAACGCTTTTGGCCTGACGGTGTTCCGACTGTCCGGCTCGGCAATACGCTTTCCTGTGAACTGTCCGACCGCGAGATGGAGACTTTGCGCTTGCTCTGTGAGGGAAAAACCAATGCCGAGATTGCCGTAAAACTGAATGTGGCTGAATCCTCGGTGCGAACCTATATTAACCGAATGCTGGAAAAAACAGGTTATACAAACCGCAACCGTCTGATGATCGCAGCCGTCGGCAAACGCATGGTGGT
>CAKUMQ010000118.1 GCA_934667845.1 uncultured Eubacteriales bacterium
GCCAGAACCATCGCCAAAAAATCGTGCTTTTCCAGTCCGCCCTCGTTGCGGATGCTTTCCTGAAGCTGCTCGCGTTTTTCGGGATCGTCCGGCTTGAGCCGTTTTCTCCACAGCATGGCGTAACCTCCCTTTGATTTATCAGCGGCAAGAATTTTCCTTAATGTTCATTTGTCTTTGTGCGCGGATGCTGCAAACCGAACACGGCTGCCCGGCCGATCTGCCGGACAGCCGTGTTTACGTTCTCCTATGCGGAAAAGCCGCAGCTTTTCGCTGCCGATTACTCCTCGGCAGCCGCCTGTCCGCGCGCCGTCCGCTTGGCAGTCGTCACGTCAAACAGGTAGTTCCCATCTTCATCCAGCTTGCGGTCAAGGAAATGGCAGGCGACAAAATGACCCGGCTCCACCTCGACCAGGGGCGGCGGCACGCGCTTGCACTTGTCACACGCCATAAAGCAGCGCGTATGGAACTTGCAGCCGGACGGCGGCTTGATCGGGCTGGGAATACTGCCCTCGAGAATAATATGCTCTTTGGTCAGACTCTCGGGATCCGTCGTCGGAATCGAGCTGAGCAGCGCGATCGTGTAGGGATGGCGCGGATCCTTGAAGATGACATCAGTCGGCGCCACCTCAACCATATTGCCGAGATACATAACGCCGATGCGGTCGGAAATGTAGCGGACGACCGACAGGTTGTGTGAAATAAACAGGTAGGTCAATCCCTCCTGCTCCTTCAGATCCAGCAACAGGTTGATAATCTGCGACTGGATGGACACGTCCAGTGCCGACACGCACTCATCGCAAACGACAAATTTCGGTTTGACCGCCAGCGAACGCGCAATGCAGATGCGCTGACGCTGGCCGCCCGAAAACTGATGCGGATAGCGGTTGTACATATAATTCTGCAAGCCGCAGTCCTGCATGGTCTTAAAGACGGATTCCTTCATTTTGGGCGAACCGGCACGGAAAAATTTATGCGTGACCAGTCCCTCTTCAATGATCTGACCGATGGTCATGCGCGGGTTGAGCGAGGAATAGGGATCCTGGAAGATGATCTGCAGATCCTTGCGCAGCACCCGCATCTCCCCCACGGTAAGGCGGGAAAGATCAATGCCGTCATCAAGCATAGCCTCATACTGCATAAACTCCCCGTCCTCGCGGTAGGGAGCCTTGGCGGCATCAATCTTCTGCCGGATGCCGTCCGCTTTGTCCTGCCATTCGGCAAGGCGCGCCTTTGCCCGGCTGATACGCGTCTCCAGCTTGGCCACACGGCGGGCAATCGCGTCGGTCTTTTCGTCTTTTTCCTTTTTCTCTGCCATCGTCGCCGTAAGCAGATCGTGATTCAACCGCAGGTCTTCCGCTTCTCCGGCGGCTTTCGCCGCAGCGACGGCGCACTGATACCGCTCCAACAAAAGGGCAGCACCTTTTTTCGTATCACACGCAACAAATCCGCCAAGAATTTTTGCCACATTGTCGAGCGCCGTTTTGGCGTCAGCCTGTGCCAGATTCTTTTCCTGCAGATCGAAGAAGGAGGCTTCATCCCCCAGCTTGTCGCATTTTTCGGTCAGCGCCTTTGCCCGCGCCGCCTCCTTGTGATACTTGTCAATATACTTTTCGGCTTTTTTCAGTGTGTCAAGCACATAGGACGGCGCAACATCCTCTAAAGTACGGCCATAGTACATCGTGCTGCCCGCCGTCTGCGGATACAGCTGCAAAAGCACACGGCCAAGCGTGGATTTTCCGCAGCCGGACTCGCCGACAAGACCGAACGTCTCGCCCTTGTAAATGTCAATGGAAATATCCTCGTTGGCACGGACATACAGACGCTTTTTCTGGAAGATGCTGCTCTTGGGAATCGGGAAATACTTTTTCAGGTTAACGATTGACAGTAATTTCTCCATGAGCGGCACTCCTCCTTTCTTCTTTGGACGGATAGAAGCATCTGATCTGCTGATCCTCCGAAACATCGATCAGCGGCGGCTCCTCTTGCATGCACTTTTTGGTGCAATATTTGCAGCGGGGCGCGAATTTACATCCCTTCGGCAGATCCAGCGGATGCGGCACGACGCCGGGGATCGGATCCAGCTTGGCGCGGCTGTCATTGAGCCGCGGAATGGAAAACATCAAGCCCTCTGTGTACGGATGGCTCTTTTCGCAGTCCGCAAAGATCAGCCGCGCGGGCGCACGCTCAACGACCTGACCGCAGTACATGACAACCACATCGTCTGCCATTTCATTGATCACGCCGAGATCGTGCGTGATAAACATGATCGCCGTGCCGTTTTCGTGCTGGAGATCATTCATCAGCTTAAGGATCTGCGCCTGGATCGTCACGTCAAGTGCCGTCGTCGGCTCATCCGCGATCAGAATATCCGGTTTGCACGCCAGCGCCATAGCGATCATGACACGCTGACGCATACCGCCGGAAAGCTGGTGCGGATACTGCTTGGCGACCGCCTCGGGGTTCGGGATCTGCACGGCACGCAGCATTTCAATGCACTTTTCCGCTGCCTGCTTCTTATTCATCCCCTGGTGGATCATAAACGGCTCGGAAAGCTGTCTCCGCACCGAAAATACCGGGTTTAAGCTGGTCATCGGCTCCTGGAAAATAACAGAAATGCGGTTTCCGCGGATATGGTACATCTCCTGCATCGGCATATCGACCAGCTCTTTGCCGTCAAAGCGAATGCTTCCCTCGGCAATGTAGCCGTTGGCATCCAGCAGGCGGAGAATACTCATCGCCGACACGCTTTTTCCGGAACCGGACTCGCCGACGATGCCGAGCGTCTTACCGCGCTCGATGGAATAGGAAACATCGTTGACGGCTTTTACCGTTCCGTTGCGGGTCTTAAAAAATGTATGCAGATTTTTTACTTCGAGCAGCGGCATTATTTCTCCACCTCCGACTTGGGATCAAGCACGTCGCGCAGTGCGTCACCGATCACATTGATGCAAATGACGGCCACGGACAGGAAAATGGCAGGGAACAGCCAGCGCCACCAGTAGTTTTGGATGACCGTGGCGTTGCGGCAGCCGTAAAGCATGTTGCCCCACGTCGGACGCGGCAGCTGAACGCCGAAGCCCAGATAGGACAGCGAAGATTCCGTCAGCATACAGGAAGCAAAGTCAAGCGTCACGCTCACGAGGATAACGGAGATGAC
>CAKUMQ010000119.1 GCA_934667845.1 uncultured Eubacteriales bacterium
TAAGTGAAGCCGGATGATCGGGGCGGTATATGTTCCTTGTGTTATTCCTGTACCCGGGCGTTTTTACGTTCGGCGCGAATTCTGCAAAGGCATAAAAAGGCGATCAAAGCAGCAGAAAAGGCAGATCAATATGAGCACAGAACAAAAATGCACAGAAAACAGGTCGGGAGCCGGGGAGGCTTTAAGCGGCGGAGGATATCTCGCCACCGAATACACGGTCTTTCCCGGCATTTTCCTTGTATACTGTCATGCGCATACACGGAGAGGCGCGCTCAGGGAAGAAGACGGCAGCACAGACGATGTTTTTGAGATCTTCCATTGCCGTGAGGGGCGCATGGAGTGCAGCATCGGGGACGATTTTTGCTATATCTCCCCGGGAGATCTGCTGATCGTAAAAACCGGGCAATTGTCCTCCTCGCTGTACTTTCCGCTGCGGCACTACCACGGGATCACGGTCCGTATTGATGCTGCCAAGGCGCCGCAATGCCTTTCCTGCTTTCTGCAGGACGTAACGGTGCAGCCGAAAGCGATCGAAGAAAAGTTCTGCGGTAAAAAAAGTTACTTTATTGCCCGTTCCCATTCGTCGATCGAGCATATATTTTCCGAGCTGTATGCCGTTCCGGACAGGATACGGCAGGGATACTCAAAAATCAAGATACTGGAACTGATGCTGTTTTTGAGCGCCTATGAGATCAGAGACGAAGGCTCGGGAAAGCGTTCGGTATCGCCCTTTCAGGTGAGCCTTGCCAAGAGCGTGGCGGCGTATCTGACCGAAAACATGGAGGAAAAGATCACTCTGGAACAGGCGGCAAACCGGTTTCACGTTTCAGTCACCGCGATCAAGACCTCCTTCAAGTCCGTTTTCGGCGTCCCGTTCTATGCGTATATCAAGGCGCAGAAAATGGAATCCGCCGCATATATGCTGGAATATACAGACAGGACGGTAAGCGATATTGCCAATGAGCACGGGTATGACAATTCCAGCAAGTTTGCCGGTGCTTTCCGCTCGATCAAGGGGGTGTCACCTGCGGAATACCGGTCACAGAACGCAAAAAATGATTTCAGAGGGCAGGTGGCGCCGCTGCGGAGGGGGAAATGACCCGAACAACGAAACGGTCGTCCGAACGGAGTTTTATTCGGTCCTTTCGGAGCGGATAAAACGTCTTTGTTTTGCTATACTTATTTCCCGTAAAGGGTTTCGGAGTTTAGATCTTTAATGCGCGGTTAGCGTATGCTAACCAGCTGCGCGGAAAGGAAAAAGCACGCGCGCGGTCATGACGGGCGGCACGCTCTGCCCGTACAAGACGCCGCGCCATGGGTGAGGAGGGATAATATGTCCGAAGAATTGCTGATCCGGCACTGTTCGCCCACACTTGCGGGGATGAAAACGGGAAACCTGTTTGCCTGTTCTTTTCCCGGCGGAGAGGAAATGCGGGAATGCCTCCGCTGCTGGAACCGCCTTCTTACCAAAAAGGGACTCCGCGTTCTGCCCCTGCGCTTTCAGAACGGGCACGCGCTGATCTATGTGTACCGGCCGTCGCGGCTGTCTGCCGATCTGCGGCGCGGCGCGGCAAAGCAGCTGCTGAAGGAGAGAGGATATTGCACCGATACCTCGGAGGGGTGCGTGATCCAACTGATCCGACGTCTGTGCGAGTGCGAGGAATTCCCTCACGAGATCGGTCTGTTTCTCGGTTATCCTCCGGAGGATGTCTGCGGCTTTATCCAAAACAGAGCGGGCGGCTGTAAATGCGCAGGCTGCTGGAAGGTGTACGGCGATGCGGAGGCGGCGCAGAAAACCTTTGCCAAATATAAAAAATGCAGCGATGTTTATGCTGCACAGTACGCAAGCGGAAGGTCTATCGAGCGGCTTACGGTAGCCGGTTGAACGGACAAAGCCATCAGGGGACAATCGTTTTGTCGATATATTTCTCTATTTCAAGGAAAGGCTGGAAAAAAACAATGAGTAAGATAGCGGTGGTCTATTGGAGCGGAACGGGCAATACGGAAGCGATGGCTTCTGCGGTTGCGGACGGTATCCGATCGGCGGGCGCCGAAGCGGTTTTGCTGACGGCGGCTGAGTTTGACGCTTCGATGATGGATTCCTTTGACGCTATTGCTTTCGGCTGCCCTTCAATGGGTACGGAGCAATTGGAGGAGGACGAATTCGCGCCCATGTTTGAGGCTTGCGAAGCCGGGCTTTCCGGCAAGAAGATCGCGCTGTTCGGCTCCTACGGCTGGGGGGACGGCGAATGGATGCGGAATTGGGAGGAGACCTGCAAGGCAGACGATGCGGTGATGGCTTGTGACTTTGTGATCTGCAACGATGCTCCCGATGAGGATGCAGTCGCCGCCTGCCATGCCCTCGGCAAAGCACTTGCATAAACCGATCCCGATAATTGTGTGAATACGGACACATACGGCTTGCCGGTATGTGTCCGTATTGTTATATTAGCAAACGAGCGGCAGGGATACCGCAGTAATGTAATGGCTGTCGGCTCGGCGACGGCATCGGCAGGGGGACGGTTGGCAGCACCGTGTCAAAGGGTTGACGGTAGGACGTGCCCTGTGCTATGATATAAACAAAACGGGGAAATATTCCGTTTCAGGAATCGTTGTACCCGATGGCTTTGTCTAAACAAACGGTCGATTCGGGGAGGCGGTAGATTTGTTCGGAAAGCTCAGGATGCTCATGGGTTCCGGTTCGGTTCTGGGGTATTTTCTTCAGGCGCTTCCGATAGCGTGCCTTGCGGGGATCCTCTGCCTGGCGATACGGGCATTCGTCCTGAAGAAAAGAAATGCCCCGTTCAGGTGGTCGACGGAGATCCTGCGGGTGGTATTTGTCTGCTACCTGACCGGGCTTTTCAGCCTTGTCATCCTGCCCGCCGACTTCTGGCTGTTTGTGTATGACGGCATTTTCCTCGGCTGGTGGAATGAACTCGGGAATGTATTTCAGATCGGCGACGTCAATTTTGTCCCCTCGGTCATAAAATGGCTTCGCGGCGAGCTTACCATAGGAAGCTGGGTCAGGACGATGCTGATCGGCAACGTTGTGATGTTTGTTCCGCTGGGGTTTCTCATTCCGCCGGTTACAGGGATCAGAAGCCGCAGAAAAATGATGGTGATCTCTGCCGTTATAC
>CAKUMQ010000120.1 GCA_934667845.1 uncultured Eubacteriales bacterium
GATTCAGACCGGTCAGCTCAACTGGCCCATCTGGGTGCTTGGCGGCGCGGGACTTGTCCTGATTCTCGGCGGGGCGGTCGTGCTGGGTAAGAAGAAACGGAAAAATGCCTAAGAAAACGGGCATTGCCATGTTAGCAGTGGGAGCAGTGCTGATCCTTTCGGCACTGCTCCTTTTCTTCCATAACCGTCAGGAGGACGTACAAGCCGGGCAGGAAGCCGAGAGCCTGCTGGCAAACGTCGAGGCGGTGATCGACGCACAGGCGACCCGCGAGCCAACGCCGGCCGGGACGGAAATACCCGGAACCACGCCCACGTCCTCCGCCACACCCCTTGACCCGGAAATGCTGGTAGTCGAGCTGGACGGCTATGCGTATGTGGGGTATGTGGAAATACCCGCGCTGGAATTGAAGCTGCCGGTCATGTCGGAATGGGACTATAACCGCTTGAAGATCGCTCCATGCCGCCAGTTCGGTTCCTCCCGGACGGATGATCTGGTCATTGCCGCCCATAACTACCAGAACCACTTTGGACGGCTGAAGGACTTGCAGACGGGCAATGCCGTGATCTTTACGGATATGGAGGGCGTAATCAATACCTACTCCATTGAAAAGATCGAGACGCTGAACCCCAGCGAGGTGGACGCCGTACAGAACAGCGGCTATGATCTCGTTCTCTATACCTGCACCAAGGGCGGCAGGACGCGCGTGACCGTGTTCTGCAACCGGATCAAGATAATCTCTCCTTCTCCAGCCCCAACGCAGATGGAAAAGTGAGGGCGAGTATGGCAGACAATATCAACATGCGCAAACAGAGCGACTGGCGCACGAAAGCAAGCGGCTCCCGAAGAAAGCAGATGGAGCGCTGCGTCCTGTGCTGGCGTTTGACCAACGTTCCGAAAAACACGCCGATCTCCAAGCGAAAATATTACGTTCAAGGACAGGGGCAGCTCTGTGAAAACTGCTACTATGAGCTTTTCAAGCAGGGCGTATTCTCCGGCGAGGATAATATGAATACATGAAATCAGAAGAAAATGGGCTGAAAAAAGGTCAGCGCTTCGGGCGCTGGACATTACTGGACAAGGTTGTCACTACGGCACAAGGCGAAAAGAAACATCTCTGCCGCTGTGACTGCGGCACGGAACGATATGTGCTGGAGCGCTCCCTCAAAAGCGGAGGTTCCCTCAGCTGCGGCTGCCTGCGGCGAGAACGGGCGCAGCAGGCAACGGCATACGACCTGCTTGGCAAGACCTTTGGCGAATTGAGGGTTGTGGGCAAAAGCCGAAAGCGCACCAGGATGGGAGCGTACTGGACATGTCTGTGCAGCTGCGGTTACACCTGTGAAGCAACGGCCAGCGAGCTGGTATCCGGGCGTAAAACAAATTGCGGCTGCAAAAATGTGAAAAACTATGCTTCTTCTGACATTACCGGGCAACGCTTTGGACGGTTGACTGCGCAATACTCCACAAAAAAGCGCGATGCAAAGGGCTTCGTAATCTGGCATTGCCACTGTGACTGCGGCAATGAAACCGATGTTTCCTACAACAACCTGATGTATTGCGGACAGCAGAGCTGCGGCTGTAAGAAACGGGAACACGATAAGGCGTTAGCCGGTTTTCTCACTCATGTGGATGGCACCAGCATTGATGCATGGAAAAGTAATACGATTCCGAAAAACAACACAACCGGCGTTCGCGGCGTTTACTTTATTCAGGGCCGGTATGTAGCCAAACTGGTATTTCAGAAGAAGCAGTATTTCCTTGGTACCTATAAGACACTGGCCGAGGCCGCAGAGGTCAGGCGGAAGGCCGATGCTCTTTTGGGCAACGAGTTGGTGCGCTTCTATGAGAAATGGTCTAAAAAGGCGGCTGCTGACCCGCAATGGGCAAAAGGAAATCCCATAAAATTCCACGTCAGCAAGACAGAAAACGGCGAACTGACTGTAAATCTTCAACCGGAGATGAGAACAGAGCCAAGTGAAGCTACGCAGGCAATTTGAGGTACTCGAATGAAACCGGAATATTCTCTTAAACACCTCTGTGAGCAACAGGACAGAATGTATCTCCTGCAAGAGTGGGACTGGAACAAAAATGCCCCGCTGACGCCGGATACCATACATAAGGGCAGTCATCAGAAGGTGTGGTGGAGATGCGACGCTGGACATTCATGGCAGGCACAGGTGCGAAGCAGGTCGGACGGTTCAAAATGCCCATACTGCACAGGGCGTGTTCTGTGGGTTGGCAGAAACGACCTTGCCACGGTAAATCCTGCGTTGGCTGCACAGTGGGATATGGAAAAGAACGGCGAATTGAAGCCCACCGAAGTACTGGCCGGAAGCGGAAAATATGTCTGGTGGAAATGTGAGAATGGACATTCGTGGCGTGCGAGTATCCTGAGCCGGAACAGAGGTGCTGGGTGTCCAATTTGTAGCGGGAAAACTGCCGTGTCTGGCGAGAATGACCTGTCCACCCTCTTTCCTGATCTCGCTGTGGAGTGGGATGCTGAACGCAACGGCAGCTTGAGACCGGATAACGTAACGCCTTACAGCAACAAAAAGGTCTGGTGGCGATGTGCGCTTGGACATGAATGGCAGGCAGTAATTGCATCCAGAGCCGTGGAACGCTCCGCCTGCCCATATTGTACGGGCAGGCGCGTTCTGGCCGGTTTCAATGATCTTGCTACGCTTCATCCGAAAATCGCCGCGCAATGGGATAGCACGCTGAACAGCGGTCTGACTCCAGAAATGGTAACGCCGGGAAGTCACAAGCGGGTATGGTGGAAATGCGCTGAAGGGCATGTTTGGAAAACGGCCATCTACTCCCGAACCGGAAAGCAGAAATGTGGATGTCCCGTATGCGCCGGAAAAGCAACACGACAATTCAAATATGAGTAGCATTAGGCCAACCACTTACTCAGGTTTCTCCGGCTTCATTATTCACACCAACTGATACAGTTGAATATTTCAGAAGGACTCTCATTGCGGACTATATGCCCCAATCGAGAGTCCTTTTTCTATTACATTATAAATCCAATATCTCCGCATATGATAGCATTTATAAAACCATACATTCGCACAAACAAGGGCTATATTCAAACGAGAATAGCGTCTGTATGGGCTAAAATATAATATGTGGAGGTG
>CAKUMQ010000121.1 GCA_934667845.1 uncultured Eubacteriales bacterium
TTCCCTCTGTCTAAACTGCTTCGTCCGTGATATTGTGAAATCCATAACCATCATTTCATCACTGATGCTTCACAGTCCTATTCTGTAACCCCGAAAAACTTCGGTTTCTGCCCTCATCTGCAAAATCAGCAAATATGCACCGCAACCGCAACAGCGACTGCTGCCGCCGCCTCGCACACCGTCACAAACCATCCTGCCGTATCCCCTGTGATACCGCCGAGTTCCCGGTAACTCTTCCATTTAAAATAGAAGAAACAGAGCACTCCTGTCACTGCTGCCACGATACCGTAAATCCCGGACACTGCCACCATCAGGGCGATGCAGCCTGTAAGCTGCACGTACAGGGCAAGCCGTACCCTCTTTTTCTGTGCGCCGGATGCAAACGTATACAAAAGACCTTCCTTCTTCGCAGACTTTAATGTCACCACGCCGATCCCGCTTAAGCACCGTGCCAGAAAGAAAACGGCTGCCACTGCAAACGCTGCCTTTCCCGTCACAACTTCCGAGAGCGCCGCAAGATCGATCAGATAATAAAGCATCAGCATGATCGCCGCAAAAGCCCCGATATGGGAATCCTTTAAGATTTCTAATTTCTTCTCCCTGTTCTGGTAGGAATGGAACGCATCCATCGTATCCATATAGCCGTCCACATGGAAGCCGCCGGAAATGATTAGGGGAATTGCCGCCGCCACACACGCACGGCATAATGCACCGATCTGTACATTTTCACACAGTGCCAGCCAGCCGTAGAACACCAGTCCGATCACACCGCCGATCCACGGGAAAAAGCACATCATGTACTCCATGTCCTCCTCTTCCCACGCAAACTGCGGCACCGGTATTTTCGAATAAATGGAAAATGCGATGATCATTGATTTTAAAAGCTTCATTCCTCTGTCCTTTCCTGTGCCGGTTCTTTCAAAATGACCGGAATCCCGACAACCACTTCCACCACACGGTCTGCACGCTTTACAAGCGCTGCGTTGATCCTGCCGAGTGCCCGCAGATATGCCATCGTGCCCGCATCGTATGAGATGCCGTCCTCAAAAACATTGTTTGTCACAATGACAAGATGATCGAGCTTTGCCGCAAGCAGCTCCATATCCTGCACCACTTTTGTCACAACCGCGTCTTCCTCTCTCATCCCGTCTGTAGAAAACATCTCATTTGCGACAAGATTGGACATGCACTCTAAGAGCGCCGTTCTCTGCCCCGGTTTCTTTTGGATAGGTTCAGGCGCTCCGCAGTCTATGCAGACCGTTTTTGTTTCCGTAAATGTTGAAAATACAATCTGTCCGACATTCCACGGGCTCTCAACGGTCGTAAACCCTTTTCCGGCGCGCAGCTTTCTGTGCCGCTCCACCTTTCTCTCGCCCTCTGCATCGTAAATCTGCATGGTCGCAATGTAATATTTTTCTGTCCCCTCAGCAGAAACTGCCACGTCTTCCGCGTAAGCCGACTTGCCGCTGCCGCTTCCCCCTGTCACCAGTGTTATCATTCCATCACCTTTCACACAAATCTCTCATACTGCTCTATCTCAAAATCCCCGAAGGTCGCCCCGCTCTCATACAGCGTCATTGCAAGGTCAAGCAGGGAAAACATCATCACTGCCCCGGTTCCTTCCCCGAGCGCGAGCCCTGCATCGATGATCGGATTTAACTGAAGCTCCCGCATCAGAAGATCAGATGCCGGTTCTTTTCCCCTGTGGGACGGGATCACATACTCCCTTGTACCCGGAGCAAGCCGTTCTGCGGTGAGCGCTGCAACTGCACTGATCACCCCGTCTGCCACAATCGGGACATGGTACTTTGCCCCGCCCAGAAAGACACCGCAAAGTCCTGCAATATCAAGTCCTCCTACGGTACACAAAATCCGCATCGGCTCCTTCTTCGTCAGCCGGTACTTTTCAAGCGCTTCCTGCACGATCTGCTGCTTGTGGAGCAGTCCTGCATCGCTAAGTCCTGCCCCTCTTCCGGTTACCGTCTCTGCTGAGACGCCCAAAAGAGCCGCTGCCATCGCCGCGCTCGTCGTCGTGTTGCCGATCCCCATCTCCCCTGTGCCAAGCAGGGTGTAACCGGCTTCTTTGCATTCCCTCACTAACTCCATGCCGGTCTCAATCGCCTGCTCTGCTTCCGCATCCGTCATCGCCGGCTCTTTCCGGAAATTGCGCGTGCCCATCCGCACTTTGCACTCCCGCACACCGGGAAATGCCGTTTTCGTATTCACCCCGATATCGACCGGGATTATCTCTGCGCCTGCTCTTTTTGCCATCTTGCACACTGACGTATTGCGGATTCCAAGATTCGTTGTCACTGCCGCTGTAACTTCCTGCCCGGACTGACTGATGCCCTCTGCGACGATCCCATTGTCTGCGCACATCACGATGACTGCTTTTTTCCCGATCGAAATCTCTGCGGTTCCAAGAATCGCTCCGATCCTCGCGATCAGACCTTCGAATTCTCCGAGACCGTCTAGCGGCTTTGCCACACGATCCCAGTTTTCTTTTACTTTTTTCTCAATCTCTCTGTCCGGCTGTTCGATCTGTAATTCCATATTTCTCTGTAAATATTCCATTCTTTTCTTTCTCTGTGTCGCTTCCTGTTCTCCGGCAGAATCTGTTGCGAACTCCCATCTTCCTTCTGCCTTAAAACGCCGCCTCACTTAACATCGCATAGACCGCTTCCATATCCATTGATTTCCGCAGCCCATCCGCTAATTTATCATACTGCTGTTCCTTAAACTGACTGTAGTCCATCATCGTACTTGTGTCTAAGAGAACGCCTTTTTTCTCTGCGAGGATCCCGACTACTGTCTTTGCGATCTCCCCCTCGTCAAAAATGCCATGCACATAGCTTCCATATACATTTCCACAAATGGCTCCGTCTGTTTTTTCCAGCTTCGTCCGCTCATCCCGGATGGAACACAGACGATTGTACGCTGTATCAGGTTCTGCGTCCACGCGCTCCGTGCTTCCCATATGGATCTCATATCCGGAAATCTTCTGACCGGATAGGCCTAAAAGAGGCCCGGTCAACGTGCCAAAAGAGCCTGTCACCTGCGTCCGCGTCTTCTCTTCCTGAAGCTCTGTCA
>CAKUMQ010000122.1 GCA_934667845.1 uncultured Eubacteriales bacterium
ACCGTATCAAAGCCGTTTTCCAGACCCATGATAAAGTCATAGCAGCCGCAGTCTTTTGCCGCCTGTTCTACCTCGGCGTCGCTTGCGTCGGGCTTTCCCATACGGATATTTTCCCGCACGGTATTATCAAACAGGAAGTTATCCTGCGACACATAGGCGACAAGCCTGTGATAGTGTTCAGCCGAAATATTCCGTATATCCGCGCCGCCGACTAGGATACCGCCGCTGTTCACATCCCAAAAGGAGGCAATCAGCTTGGCAATCGTGGATTTGCCGCTGCCGGAGGGACCGACCAGCGCATTGACCGTCCCCTCCCGGAAAGTCAGACTCACGCCGTGCAGCACCTCGGTATCCTTGTAGCCGAAACGGACATCCCGCAGCTGGACGGTGCTGTTTTGCGGCGTTTCTGTATCCGTTTCGGAGCGGAGAAGCTCCGGGGCAGTCAGGATGTCCGTCACCTGCCCGATGACCGTGCCGACCTTGGCGAGGTCATCGGTGAATTTCATACAGCCGATGATGGGCGTGATAAGTCCCATGGACAGAATGACAATGAGGACGAATTTTGCAGGCAGGAGCGTTCCGCTTTTCAGCAGCAGCCCGCTGATAGGGAGCACGGTCAAAAGCGTTGCGGGCATAATGTTCATGGCAAAGGTGAAAAAGAAATTGCTCTTGTTCATCCAGTCGATGTAGCTCTGTGCACACTCTTTCGCGGCAGAAACGAACTTTTCATAGCTGCTTTTCGCCTTGCCGAACACCTTAATGACCTCGATGCCGCCGATGTATTCCACCGCCGTGTCGTTGAGCGTGTTGGTGGCTGCGACGGTGCGGGCGTAATTTTTATTATAGCCCGCCATCATCAGCATAAAAAACACCATACCGAGCGGGAACGTAATGAGCGATACAAGCGCCATGTGCCAGTCGATGGCAAACAGATACACAAGTGTCGCCAGGGCGACTGCGGCGTTGCTGCTCATCTCCGGGATCACATGCGCCAGCGTCGGCTCGATACTGTCTACGCGCTCGACGAGGATGTTTTTCAGCTCACCGGAGCCGCGGCTCTGCACATCGCCGAGCGGCATTTTGGCGAGCTTCGCAAGTCCCTGCTTGCGGATGTTGCCAAGTACGGCGAAGGTCGCCTTGTGGGACTGCGCCGTGGAGAGCGAATGGAACAGCACCCGCAAAAGCCAAAACGCCGCCATCACTGCGCAGTCGATCAAATAGCCCGCGAGGTCTTTATTCCCGGCAAGCAGCCTGCCGATCACCCCTGCCATAACAAAAAACGGCAATATCTGAAACGCCGCCCCGATGACGGCGAAGATCACGCTCACAATATAGCCGGATCTTTTCTGCCCGGCAAAGGTGAAGACCCAGCCGAACGCACCTTTTTCTTTTTTCATATTCCTCACCTCACATCGAAGATATTTTTCATGGTCGGGAGCCACTCTTCCGTTATGGGAAAATCATTCCGTATTCCGCCGCCATCCAAATGCAGCACCCGTGTGCAGGTGCGGCAGACAAATTCGTAGTCGTGTGTGACGATAAAAATGACCTTGCCCATATCGGCAAGCCGCCGGATAAGAGTTGAAAGCCGCACCATGCTGTCAAAGTCGAGGCCGCTGGTCGGCTCGTCGAATACCAGCAGCTCCTTACCGCAGACCATGGAAGCTGCCGCCGCGAGCCGCTGTTTCTGCCCGCCCGAAAGCGTGTTCGGATGCCGCTCACGAAAGGGAGCAAGCCCTAATTCTTTCAATGCGCTTTCCGCAAGCGCCGTGTCGGGATGTTTGATGCCGAAGGTACATTCTGCCTCCACGCTTTCGGCGAAAAGCTGATAGTTCACATCCTGCATGACCATGTAAGAACGCTTCATGCGCTCCTTCGGTTTTTGCGGCTTTCCGTTCCACAGATACGCGCCGGAGGCTTCCTTATGCAGTCCGCAGAGTGCGCGGATTTTGAAACACACTGCCCACCTTTTCCGCAATGCGGTACATAGGCAGGTCGGCAAGGTTTTCTCCGTTGAGCAGGATCTCTCCGCTTAGATTCCCCGCAAAGAATTGCGGGATCAGACCGTTGACCAACCGTGTCAAAGTGGTTTTTCCGCAGCCAGAGCGCCCGCAGAGCAGCACACACTGCCCGTCCGGAATGGTGAGATCAATATTTTTGAGTCCCCCGTCCGTGCTGTCCGGATAGGCAAAGGACACATTCTTAAATTCGATCATACGCCCGCCGCCTTCCCTGCGATCTCGACGGCAAGAAAAGCCGCAAATAGAACCGGCGCAAGAAGATCCGCCGCCCGCATCCGAATGCTCACGAGACAGGTGCGGGGCTTCGGGTTCTCGATCCCCCGCGTGACGGAGGCAATGGACAGCTCGTCCGCCGCCCTGCTTGCCGCCGTCAAAAGCGGCACATAGATGCAGTTGACCGTCATGGCGGGCGCTTTCAGAAAGCCCCAAAGGGTCGGCGACACATCCCGCAGGCGCATGGCGTCCTTGATATAGCGCCAGTCCTCGCGGATCGTCGGCAGATACCGCAGCATGACCGCAATGGGGATGGTCAGCTTTTTCGGCACATGCAGACGCGCCATGGCGGAGAGAAATTCGCCCACCTTGGTGGTGCTGATCACAAGCCCCGCCAGCATCCCGCAGGCATAGACCTTATGTACCAAGCCGAGAAATGCCACAAACATCGTCCGCCATGTGCCGGTCAGCGCCCCCATGCACCAGACGGTGAACGCACAGATCAGTGCATAGGCGAGAATGCCGCGCAGAGCATACTGCCATTTTCCGCAGAGCACGGCAAGCAGACCGATGAGCGCTGCCAAAGCAAACTGAAAATACAGATTCGGCGCAAGCATGGCGCTCAGGACGCAAAGCAGGATAAGAAGCAGCTTTGTGCGTGGGTCTAAATGCTGCTTCATTTCGTGATACCGGCTTTTTCAAATTGTTTGCGGAGCATTTTGCAGCCGATAAAGGCGCTGAGTGCGGCGGCAAGAACGGTTCCTATGAGCATGACCGCCATGATCCACACCGTTCCGGTATTCCGCATGGTGTCGATGTAGGACTGCTCCGTGCCGTTACCG
>CAKUMQ010000123.1 GCA_934667845.1 uncultured Eubacteriales bacterium
CAAGATCGTTTTGGTAGTGGATGAAAACTCGGAAGCGGAGGTTGCCGTACAGGTCAGGCAGGCAAAAAAGGCAGGACAGATCGACCAGTTCATTTACGGCTCTATCAGTGCCAGCTACCTTGTGGCGCTGATGGATACACTGTAAAAACCGAATGATTCCCCATTCTCAAACAGGAAATCGCACCGAACATTATCTGACGGAGAGGAGGAAAAGAGTATGGCAGAAAAACCTGAAATCGGGAAAAAAGAGAAACTGAAAAAAGAAGCCGCAGTCTCGTCAGCGGAAATCAAGCTAAAAGATAAGCTGGGCGACAGAGTGGCTTTCGCCTCCGGTTACGGTTGCGGAAATGAGCCGCCGAAAATCAAACTACCGCCCAGAGTGGACGATCCCCCGAAGTGCGGAAACGAGCCGCCGGTCATTCCGCCAGTCAAAAAGGCGAAAAAATAAGAAAACGAGGTGAACCTATTATGATTCAAAAAATGAAAGCATCCAAAAGGCTGATGAGTCTCTTGCTCTGTCTGATGATGGTGCTGACGCTGATGCCGATGACGGCGTTTGCGGCGGAGATTACCACCGGCAATGCCACGGTAACGGCTCCGGTTGGCGGTCAGACACCAAGCTTTACGGCAACATCCGCCGAGCCGGACAAATACTCGGTTGAGGTTCTCAGGTGGATTGATGTAGAAGCTAATAAGAATATTTATCAGTCTTACTTAAATGATCCGACCAGTGACTATTATAATTTCAAATTCGTGGGCGCTAAGAAGTACAAGGTTGTTGTTGAGTTCACTGCCGTGGGCGGTAACACGCTGTCCTATGACAATACTTTTACCATCAACGGTAAAACAACGGAATTTACGGGCAACGGCTTAAAGCGAACCTGTATGTTTATTGCCGAAAGCAGTGCGACAATCCCGACAATAGCGAATCAGAAAGTGCCTGTAGGAACAACCGTATACATCCCATGGCCGGAAGGCGCTACGCAATTTCAGTCATATGAAGTCGGAAGCGATACAGTCAAAACTTCGGCAACTTCGACAAGCTCGCCGGAGGGAATGTTTATCTATGGATATTCCACCGCAACATCAAAGAATTATTATTTCAGAGTGATGTTTGAAGACGGCTGGGTAAATAGTAACGAGTTTACGGTAGAATGGACGAACTCTGCCCATACCGTCACCGTGACAGGCGGTACGGCAAATCCTTCGTCTGCAACTGTTGGGACTGAAATAACCCTTACACCGTCCGCTGCACCGAGCGGATTGGTCTTTGATAAGTGGGAAGTTGTATCAGGCGGTGTTACCGTTACGGGTAACAAATTCACAATGCCTGATACCGCTGTTGAAATCAAAGCGGTGTATAAAGTTAGCGTAGAAAATCAGGAAGTGCCTGTCAGAACAGACGTATTTATTCCTTGGCCGGAAGGTGCAACTAGGTATCAGCTGTTTGAGGGTTCGACATCTGATTTGAGTGGTGACAAAACAGGTTATCCCACCGGAATGTATATTCCGGCACAGAGCACAGCTGTTACCAAGACATATAAGTTTAAAGTTTTCATTACCGACATCGGCTGGCTTGAAAGCAACGAGTTTACCGTAACATGGACAAATGCTGCTCATACTGTCACCGTGACAGGCGGTACGGCAAGTCCTTCATCGGCAACTATGGGAACTGAAATAACCCTGACGCCGTCCGCCGCACCGAGCGGATTGGTCTTTGATAAGTGGGAAGTTGTATCAGGCGGTGTTACCGTTACGGGTAACAAATTCACAATGCCTGATACCGCTGTTGAAATCAAAGCGGTGTATAAAGTTAGCGTAGAAAATCAGGAAGTGCCTGTCGGAACAGACGTATTTATTCCTTGGCCGGAAGGTGCAACTTCGTATCAGCGGTTTGAGGGTTCCGCACTTGTTGGCAGTGGTGACAAATCAGGTTATCCCACCGGAATGTATATTCCAAAACAGGACACAGCTACCACCAAGACCTATAAGTTTAGCGTGCGATTCTCTGACGGCTGGATCGACAGCAACGAGTTCACCGTAACATGGAAGAATGCTGTTCCCACAGAGTACGACATCACCGTAACAAGCGGTAAAGCTACCTCTGTACGCCACATTATACGCGGCAGGACAAACTCGAAGCCGATGTGCTTGCGGCGATCCAGCTTCAAGTCAAGGCGGCTCTCAATTACGACAAGCTGCTTGCCAAGCTGAGAAACAGCGAAGGCGAACGCAGCATCCGCGATCAGCAGAATGCGCTCATCACAAGCCTGAATCTGAAACTCAGCGGCATCTCCAAGAAGCGTACTCGGCTCTATGAGGACTTCACGGAAGGCATTCTCGATGAAGAGGAATACGCCTTTGCCAAGAAAGCCTACGATGAGCAGTATGTCGATCTTTCACGGCGGTTGGATGAAGCGGTTCAGCGGAAGGTAAAGTTTGCCGAGGCAATGTCCGAGGACAACAAGTTTATACAGATTCAGGCAGCAGGAGCAATTCTGCTGCCTTTTTCTTGGTTAAAGAAAACCACCAGCCCGGCTGGTGGTTCCAAAAAGCTTTAGCTATGAGTAGAAAAAATATCCTCCTTTGATAGAATAAAGGTGGTCTGCCAACCGCCTCAAAGAACCAAAGGAGGAATCAAGTCTGGATGAAACTTGACACAAATGGTTTAGCACACACGCAGTGGGAATGCAAATACCATATAGTATTTGCGCCCAAATATCGGCGACAAATCATCTACGGAAAGATAAGACAGGATATCGGACTGATGATACGAAAGCTGTGTGAGTATAAGGGAGTAGAGATCATAGAAGCAGAAGCGTGTAAGGATCACATCCATATGCTCATATCCATGCCGCCGAAATACAGTGTATCGCAGTTTATGGGATATCTAAAGGGAAAAAGCAGCCTAATGATATTCGAGAAGTATGCAAACCTAAAGTATAAGTATGGGAACCGACATTTCTGGTGCCGGGGATACTATGGGCCATATTTATTAGGAAAACTCACAAACCGTTGTTCTGCTGTGGGCATCAGCCCACAGCCAGTTGGGAATTG
>CAKUMQ010000124.1 GCA_934667845.1 uncultured Eubacteriales bacterium
TCGTCAAGTTTCTGGTGGTAATCTGCAAATATATCTCGTTCAGAGGTGAAATCGTTATAGTGTTCCAAAGTGCCGAACGCAATGCTGCTGGAGAATATTGCCCCCAACGCCGACATTTGTTCCGCTACATAATCCCATTCGGTTTCGACACCATGATAGGCTTCACCAAGAAATGCTTTGATGGGTGCTTCGGCTTCAACAAACTCCAAGGTCTTTTGCTGATAATAGGCAAGTCGTTCTGTCATGGAGACAGCTTCATTATAAGCAGGTTTCTTCCCGTCCTTCTTGCACAAGCGCAGGTCGGTGATAAGCTGCTTGTACTCGGCATTGAAAAGCCGGGAAAAGATTCCACTAAACTGTTTTGTCAGCTTCTTGTGATACGCAGCTCCATCCAATTTATAAATATCATCGTCAAACACTGCACTCAACACGGAGCGGGCCGCCATAATATCTGCACTCAGCGCTTGTAATTTGTGCAGCGCAGAGTTTACCGTGTCAAAACGCTCCCGATTCAGGAGTGACGGTGTAATCAGTTTGGAAGTCGCTGCAAAACCGAAGAAACTGTTCCAAAGCTGTGCGTCCTCTACGCTGGTGCATTGTATTTTATACTTCTCAGAGATTTCCTGCTGCAAAGGAATCAATACCTGCAAGAATTGTGAAACGGCAGAAAGATCACCCTTCACCTCGTTTTTTGACTGGTAAGATGTGTCCTGATTGATATAGCCGTACCACGGGTTCTTTCTATAATCATATCCGATGGATGGGATATAGTCTGCATACTGCTCCAAAAGAGCAGCTGTTTCTATCAAGTACGATTCGCCTTTGGAAGCAAGCTGAGGGATAGGATACTCAACATCTGGCGTGGAGCGAAATGCGGCGTAAGACTCATACAGCTGATACAAGCTTTTTTCAATGACCGGGTGCAGTTTGTGAAGCTCAACCGCATAGGCATCCAGCTGATGCTGTGCCTTTTTCTTGATAGCAATTTCAGCGTCCGCTTTCGAGGAAACTGCACTTTTCCCTGTACGCAGGGTGTGGCAAATATCCGCAATGACATCCTTTTTATTTGCTTTATGGCTGTGGAGCTGTAAGCAAAACTCGGCGAGTCCCGCTTGCTTCAACTTGTCGTAGACTACATTCAAGGCTGCCAACTTTTCAGAAACGAACAACACTTTTTTGCCATCGCTAAGGCATTCTGCGATGATATTGGTAATCGTCTGGCTTTTGCCAGTACCGGGAGGGCCTTGCAAAACGAAGCTCTTTCCCGACTTTGCCATCTCAATCGCTTCAATCTGGCTGGAGTCTGCATCTACCACACTATGTAGCTCAATCAATGGATCAATAAGAGAGCCAGCAGTTCCCTCATCGCCGTATAATTTTTCTGTGCTGGTTGGCTCACCCAAGAGCTGACGGACATTCTGATTTGCAAGAATTGCCTTTGCATTGTCCTTCAAATCCCGGTACATATTGATTTTGAGAAATGAGAAAATACCGATCTTGCATTCAGCTGTGACTGTCCATTGGAGTTTTGCCACAAGACGCTTTACTTTCTCAAGGTAGGCAGTCAGCCCCTCATCGTTATACTCAGGGAGCTTCACCCCATGTTCTGCGTCCATTTTATAGGAAAAGGTCGGATTAACAATGATGTCGTCTTCTGCCGACTTGATAAAATAGGGTTCTACCGCTGACGCTTGTTCCAGCTGAATCGGTACAAGCAAAATGGGCGCGCGAAAAACATAGTTCGAGGCGGCACTTTCTTTCCAATGGACAAAACCAAATGCCATGTACGCAACATTGACACCGGTTTCTTCAATGAACTCCCGCGCCTTCTTATCAATGTTTTTTACGGCAGTAAGTGGATTCGTTGCGGCATTATAAAGTAGGATTTGATTCTGCCGCTTGATTTTACCGGAATATTGAGCCAAAAATGCGGCTTTGCCGCCAGAAGCATCGGGCTTTTCTGACACATCAATCTGCAACTGCTCCGGTTCAGAAGACTCTTCCGGTGTCCCAATTTGCAACTGCTCCGGCGCATAGGATTCTTCCGAGTCATCATCTTCTTCGACAATTTTGGGATCGAAGACCTCAAAAGAAGCTGTCCCGTCCACTTTCTCAAACAGCACATCAGAAGACGGGAGCAGCACCTCCACGGTTGACGCTCGTGTATCCTTAAAATTGATTAGATTATTGCGTTTTCCTGTATCCAGCAGCAAATCAGCCCACTTATCCAGCTTCTTTGTATCCACAAGATATCCTCCAATCGCACTTTTATTTTTGTGATATTTTATCATACTCTATCAGTTTGTGCAATGTGGCTCCTTGCCCCAGTTTTGACCCAGAATCCGAAAAAAGCGGGCAGGGCTGGGTGGAAACAACGGAAAATCCGCCGAGCGAACGGTGGTAAAAAGCACAAATCGGAGCCGAAACGGCTCCGATTTGCCCTTGAGACAACCTACGGACCAGAAGGCCGGGGGTTCGAATCCCTCACGGCGTACCAAAAGTCCTCGAAATCATCTGATTTCGAGGACTTTTGCTTTTCATAAGTTCCGTTTTTTGGGAGTTGCTTTTTCCTGACCCAAACGCTGACCCCAACGGGAGCGGGTAGCGGAAAGGTCTATACCGCACGGGATAGGATATTGCCCATGGTCTGGGCGGCTTTCAGTTGGGCGTCGGTGGTAACGTGGGCGTAAGTGTCCAGTGTGAAGCCTGCGGAGTAGTGTCCGAGCATACTGCTGACCGTTTTCACGTCCACGCCGTTTTGCAGCGCCATGGTTGCGAAGGTGTGCCGCAGATCGTGGAACCGTACCTTTGGCAGTCCTGCCCGCGCCAGTACCCGGAGCAGCATATGCAG
>CAKUMQ010000125.1 GCA_934667845.1 uncultured Eubacteriales bacterium
CGAGCAATGTCCGAAGCTTTGGGCGAAGATGTGTACCACTACCACCTTCATGTGGTTTATATCCCGGTGGTGGAAAAACAAATCCTGTGGTCAAAGCGGTGCAAGGATGAATCCCTCCGGGGAACGGTAAAGGAAACAATCACGCAGGTCAGCCGCAGCAAGAAATGGGATTCCAAGCCCGTTCTTGACGAGGACGGCAATCCGATGTTGAACGCAAAAGGGAAAAAGATATTGAAGTCGTCCTACAGTGTGTTGCAGGATGACTTTTTTCATTTCATGCGAGCTGCCGGATATACCGATGTGGAGCGTGGAGAGCGTGGCAGCACCGAGGAACATCTGACGGTGACACAGTTTAAGGTGCAGGCGGAACAGCAGCGTTTGGAAGCTGTGACCGGACAGGTGGCACAGGCAGAACAGAATTTGGAGGATGCCAAAGCTGCCACAGCAAAACAGAAAAAGAAACTGGAATCTTTGCAAAAGGAAACCAAGGCGGCAAAGACCATTGCGCTGACAGTGCAGGACATTGAAGTAATGGGCAAAAAAGCCACATTCGGAAACAATATCACGCTGACACCGGATGAATGCGACACACTCAAACGCTATGCGGTCAATGGCATTATCGCCAATGCTGACAACAAGCGTCTGAAAGAAAAACTGGCTTCCGCAGAAAAGACGGTTTCCATCTGGAAGCAGCGGTATGAAGCAGTAAACGAAAAATATATGGAACTCAAACAGAAAGCCCAACCCTTTCTGGATGCACTGGAAATCGCATCCGAAAAGGTTCGGGCTTTTATCAATTCTATCCTCATCAGAGGAAAGGAAACACAGGAACACGAACACCCTGCTTGGATGCGTGGACAGGATATAGAGATTTAAGAAAGGATTATTTTGCCTATGAAGAAAACTGTAGAAGAAATTAACAAGATGATTGTGGATGATACCCCGATGGAAGAAATCAACGATGCCATTGGCTATATTGATATTTACTCCTGCTTCGATCCGATTTTTGAACCGCCCATTGATTTCCTGGAAGAATGCCGAAAGCGTTGGGAAGCGGCACAGTCCTTTTTCCACAAAACCATTGAACGCAAGATTGGGAACACATGGTATGTGATTGAAACAGAGTGTGACGGAAATGAGCCGCTTACCGACAAGGTAAAACGGCTCATTTTTTCTGACAAGGGGGCGATTTGTTAATGACTGCGGAACAAAAGCATGATATAATTCCAGTATGCACAACGGTACTGTCGGCTGACCAACAACTGAAGGAGGATATTATGTTGGATCAGCAGAAAATTACAATTCTTTACTGCCGTCTGAGCAACGAGGATGCTCAGGAAGGCGAGAGTAACAGTATCGCAAATCAAAGAGAATATTTAACCCTAACCCGATATGCCCATGACCATGGGTATACAAACCTGAAAATTCTGGTGGATGACGGTTATACCGGAACGAACTTTAACCGTCCCGGTGTGCAGGAAGGCTTTGAACTCGTCAAGCAGGGGCTTGTGGGCTGCTGGTTGGTCAAAGACCTCAGCCGCTTTGGACGTGACTATCTGACCGTTGGACAATATACGGATATTATCTTTCCGAGCTACGATGTCCGCTTTATCGCTATCAATGATGGTGTGGACAGCAATCGGGGAGACAGCGAAGGTTTCGCCGCAATCCGTAATCTGTTTAACGAGTGGTATCCCCGTGATACCAGTAAGAAGGTCCGTGTCAGTCTACGGCAGAGAGGAACCAGCGGCAAGCACATGGGGAAGCCGCCCTATGGTTATCGTTGTGACCCGGAGGACAAAGATTACTGGATTCTGGATGAAGAAGCGGCTCCGGTAGTCAAGCTCATCTTCGACCTTTGTATTGACGGTAAGGGCCCGGAGCAGATCGCAAGGATTCTGGAAGAAAAGCAGATTCTGACCGCAAAAGCACTGTATGCCAAGCGTAAGAAAAAGCCAATGCCAGAAAGACCGTACCACTGGGGCAATCAGTCCATTGTTGGGATTTTGGAACGGCAGGAGTATACGGGCTGTACCTGCAACTTCAAGACCTTTTCCAAGTCCTACAAGCTGAAAAAGCGGATTCCCAACGAGCCGGAGAACATGTTCTATCTGCCAGACACACAGGAAGCGATTGTATCTCAGGCACAGTTTGACCGGGTACAGGAACTGAGGAAAAACAAACGCCGCCCTGCAAAAGCGGAACGGCAGGGATTGTTTTCCGGACTTCTGTTCTGTGCCGATTGCGGCGGCAAGCTCCATTTTGCCACAAGCAAGAGCTTTGAGGGCAAACAGGATCACTATGTCTGCAACAATTACAAGAGCAACCGTGGTACTTGCACTGCTCATTATATCCGGGAAGATGTGCTTCGTGAAATCGTTCTGGAACGCATCCGGACGGTCAATGAGTATATCCGGAATGATGTGGATGGTTTTCAGGAAGAATGGCTGCAATGCCGCAGAACTGATCAGGAGCGTAGCATCCGGGATGATAAAAAGAAACTGGAACAGGCAAAGAAACGCCTTTCCGATCTGGATGTCATCGTCTCCCGGCTGTACGAGGACTACGTTCTTGGAAATCTCAGTCAGGACAGATATAAAAAAATGGCTGCGGACTATGAAGCCGAGCAGGAACGGTTAAAGCTCGAAATTGAAGTTATCGAAGAATGGGTGGAACAGCGGGAAGAAATGAACGACGGTCTGGATGCGTTTATCGCTCTGACACAGAAATATGTGGATGTGGAAGAATT
>CAKUMQ010000126.1 GCA_934667845.1 uncultured Eubacteriales bacterium
TGATTGGCTCTGTGCATGGCAATGGCGTCGGGGTCGTGGTTGATGGCAATGTCCACGCTGCGCCCGATCGCCGTTTCGATGCCGGTCGATGCCCCGCCGCCCCCGGCGAAGTTGTCAACGAACAGCTCTTTCATATTCCCTTTTCCCCTTTCGGCAATTTCAGATATGTCTCGATCTCTTTTGCGGCGGCCTGCCAGCCGTGGCAGAGCGTCACCGCGTAGCCCTGCGCATCCAGCGCGCGCAGCCATTCCTTCTGCTCTCTGGTGGCGCTGCCGCCGTCTGCGCGCTTCATCTCGATATACAGCCCGTGATAGGTCCCCCGCGGGACCGGCAGGCACAGATCCGGCACGCCCTTTTTCAGCCCCATGCCTTTGAGCCGTCCGCCCGTCGCCATGCTCCGCTTTCCCTCGTTCGGGATGTGGTACAAGAGCCGCACGTCCGGATACCGCCCCGCGATCATCGCTGCCCAGTTAAGGAGCAGCCGCTGTTCGTCGTCTTCGCGCATCGTTTTCCCCTCCCCCGTCTGTCCGCAGTAGCGTGTACCGCTGCCACGGCTGACCCGTGAACATATCTACGCCGAGATGCAGGGTATCCCGCATGAGAATGTGATTTTTCGGCGGCTTCGGGTCGTCCCGCCATGTCTCCGCCTTGATGATCTCGACCTTCGGCTGCGGGATGATCAGCCCCTTGCTCTGCGTCCAGCGTTTCCGCTGTGCCGCGCCCTCCTCGCGGAAGGTGCGTTCCGTCTCCTTGACGAGGTATTCGGCAAGCTCGCCGTATTCCCCCGAATTGTCCAGCGGCGTGATATGCGGCCGGCCGTATGTCCACAGCTCCGTCAACACCCTGTGCGGGATCGCTTTGAGTACAAGGTGGTGGTGGATACGCCTGGCTTTATACTCCGTCACCGCCACATACCGCACCGGCACGCCCGCTTTTTGGCACCACTCGCGATAAGCCCGCAAAAACCGCTCCCGGTCCCGTCTGGCCTCCTGTGCCGTCGGTGGCGCATATTCCTTGCCATAGGTCAGCACCATATGCCAGTCCCCGCCGGCAAAGTTCGCGTTGAGGATGCGCCGCAGATGCTCCACCGCCCGCTTGTAGTTGATCGCCTTTTGCTCCTCCGTGGTCGGCGCACGCCTGGCGCCCCGCTTGGTCTTTTTTCCGTAGCGACCGGAATAGTGCTTCTCCACATCCACGGTTTTCCCGGCCACCCACGTCTTTTTTATGTATGGCATTGTCCCCTCCGTCCGTCGTCCTCTTCGTCGGTGTTTTAATTCCTTGATCAAGGGTCAAAGCCGCGCCGCCATTGACTTTTTTCATGGCGGACGCGGCCGGAAACCGGTTGACAAAATGCCGCTTTTGTGCTATACTTGATACATGGATCGAGCGGCATTTCAGCAAGAGATCCTTCCCCTCGCCCGGTGCACGTTGTGACCGTTCACCGGGCCTTTTCTTTTGTCCTGCCGGAGAGGATCTCCAGCGATCTGTAGCGGTAGATCAGCGCCTCCGGCATCGGGCAGACCGTCTGATACTTGTCCGCCATGTCCAGCTCCCACCGATACCGTTCCGCCTCGGTCATGGTGCCGTTATACGCGCCGCAGCGCACCCGGTACTCCGCCTTGATGATCGGATTCCCGAGATCCATCAGATACAGGCTGTCCGTCAGCTTGTTCCACACATCCGCATAGTCGGCATCCGTCACGCCCGCTTCGGCAAGGATCCGTTTGATCATGCGGGTCTCGATGATGCTGACGAAGCTGCTGATCGCCATCCGCTTGGTGCGCTCCGTGCGCAGCAGCATTTCGGGCTTGTCCGCGCCCGCCCGCTCATATATGTAGTAATTGTCCCCGCGGTAACACACGAACCAGTCCTCAAACGTCCACAGCCGCCGCAGCTCCGGGTCATCCCATTTGCTCATGGTTTGGATCTTCCTCCGTTTCCTGTTCTGCCCGCTGCCGCATCCGTGACGCGATCGTGGCAAGCTCGTTCGGCAGATTCCTGTGAATCATCGGCATCACATTCGGATAGATCACGCCTTTCAGCTCAAAGCCCTTTTTGACGGCGATATACACCCGTCCGGAGGCATCCAGCCGCTCATAATATCCCACGGCATCATCTCCGACCGGCTTTAAATGATCGAGGTCAAGAAAGCTGATGCACTCCCGCGTGGGGAAAGCGATGATCTCCGCGCCGCCAATGCACATCACCGGCCCGATCGGCACGATCTCCCGCTCCCCGTCGTCGGCGTCTCCGAGGTTGATGCCGCTGACGCAATCGGCGCGGTAATGGTAGCCGTCCCAGTCGGTCGGCTTGACGCCGAACAGCGTCAGCACCGCCTCCTGTGACAGCTCCGGCAGGCCGTACATCGGATACAGGCTCGTGTTGTCGCCGATCCACGGGCCGTCCGGCGTGTTCTGCACAACGATCTGCTTCGCCGCCCTGCAAAGCCGTTCGATCTTTTTCCAGTTCATCGCTGCACCTCCGTGATCGTCTCCCGCTCCCGGTCTGCCATGTCGCGCGGTGCGTGATCTTTACTGTAGTTCAAGTTCACCACAAGACTTTTGTACCTGTTACTGAAATTCACGTTAAGGA
>CAKUMQ010000127.1 GCA_934667845.1 uncultured Eubacteriales bacterium
CAGCCGTTTTGTCCGCCGCTTCCCGCGTTCGAGTTTTTCCTGTTCGCTCATGGGCCATCCTCTCCTACAATAAATTCGTTCTCGCTGACTGTCTCGCCTGCACGATATTGACAAAAAGCAAAAGCAGAAATGACAAAATCAGCATCACAAATGCGATCGCCGTCGCACTTGCATAATCAATATAACTTAATTTTTGCATAATAACATAAGAAATTACCTGCGTCTTTTCCTTTGCGCTGTTTCCCGAGATGTAAATGACACTGCCATATTCGCCGATCCCTCGGGCAAAAGCAAGTCCAAATCCGGTCAACAGAGCCGGCCGTAACTCCGGCAAAATGACGGAAAAGAATGTTTTTCTCGGTGTCGCGCCAAGCATATAGGCCGCTTCTTCGTATTGACCATCCATTTTTTCAAGAACCGGCTGAACCGCTCTTATGACAAACGGCAGTCCCACGAAGATCAACGCGATCACAAGTCCGAGATGGGTATATGTTACTTTTATTCCAAGTTTTTCCAGCCCGTTTCCGAGCCAGCCGCTTTCCGAATATAATTTCGAAAGCGTAATGCCGGCAACCGCAGTCGGCAGTGCAAAGGGAAGTTCAATGAATCCATCTAAGATCCGTTTTCCCGGAAAATCGTATTTGACTAACGTCCATGCTACGATCAGTCCAAACACCGCATTAAGTACCGCCGCCACGAACGAACAGCCGATGCTGGTAAGAAAGGCATTCCGCACATTCGGTTTCCAGAGCAGCGCGAAAAATTCACGCGGGGAAATCTGAAACGAATGCACAAGCACGGATGCCAGCGGAATGAGTACAATGAGCGAAAGCATCGTTACGACAATTCCCAAAGTGCCTCGATAACCCGGTATGACTCTGGCTTTTTTCACTTTTTTTGGTATATCTGCCTTTTTCATCTTCTCTCGCTCCTGTCATTCTAGTATTCGTAAATCTCATCAAACATGGCGCCATCGTCAAAATACGTCTCGTAGGCCTTGTCCCAGCCGCCGTAATCTCCGATGTTCCACATCTTGATTGACAGATCGTATTTGTCTGAAAATTCCTGTAAGACTGCTTCATTGGATGGACGGTAGCCATTTTCCCCAATGAGCCGCTGGGCCTCGTCGCTGTACAAATATTGCAAATATTCGGTACTCACTTCTTCACTCTGGTTCATTCCGGCGTTGTCATCGACCACCGCCACACTCGGCTGCGCCAGAATGCTGACCGAAGGATTGATCATCTCGTATTCACCCGGGTAAGAGTTTAACGTCGCCAATGCTTCATTTTCCCAGGCAATCAGCACATCGCCCTTTTTATTTTCTACAAATGTAGTCGTCGCTCCTCTTGCGCCCGAATCCATCACGGACACATTTTGATACAGCGCTTTCATAAACTGCTTTTCTTTCGCCGCATCGTTCCACGTCGTCTTCGCATAACTGAGAGCCGCCAGAAAATTCCAGCACGCTCCGCCGCTGCTCTTCGGATCCGGAGTAATGACTTCCATACCGTTCTTTACCAAATCCTGCCAGTCTTGAATCTGCTTCGGATTTCCTTTTCGTACCAAAAATACGATGGTCGATGTGTAAGGAGCACTGTCTTTGTCAAATTCTTTCTGCCATCCGGCATCGATCAGTCCTGTTTTTTCAATCAATGTAATGTCATGCTCAAGTGCCAGCGTAACGACATCGGCATTACATCCTTCCACGACGGATCTTGCCTGGCTTCCGGAACCTCCGTGCGACTGTATCACCCGCACTTTTTTCCCGAAATTCTTTTCGTAATATTGTTCAAATAACACATTGTATTTTTCGTAAAATTCTCTCGTCGGATCGTAGGAAACGTTGGTAATCGTCAGCTCGTCGCCGTTCCTTTTTCCACAACCGCCAAGTCCGACCACCATTCCGGCTGCCATTGCCACGATAAGCACCATGGACAATATTCTGTGTTTTCTTTTCTGCATAAAATCCTCTGCCTTTATACAATAAATAAGGAAGTAGAAAGATATCTCTCACCGGTATCCGGGAGCAATACCACGATGTTTTTGCCCTCATTTTCCGGACGTTTCGCAAGTTCTGTCGCTGCGTACAATGCTGCACCGGAGGAAATCCCCACAAGCACACCGTCGGTTCTTGCAATCTTTCTTGCTGTCTCGAACGCATCGTCGTTTTCTACTTTTATGATCTCATCCAATACTTTCATTTCGAGTACACCCGGCACAAAACCGGCGCCGATTCCCTGAATCTTATGTGGTCCCGGCTTTCCTCCGGAAAGCACCGGTGAACTTGCAGGCTCTACGGCTACGACTTTGACATCCGGATTTTTCTCTTTCAATGCCAGTCCGGTTCCGGTTACGGTTCCGCCGGTTCCGACTGCCGATACGAAGATGTCTACCTTTCCATCGGTATCTCTCCAGATCTCCTGTCCGGTCGTCTTTTTATGGATTTCCGGATTTGCCTCATTTTCAAACTGCTGCGGAATAAAGGCATTTCCATATTCTTCCTTTAATGCTTCTGCTTTTGCGATCGCACCTTTCATACCTTCGCGTCCCGGTGTGAGTACGATCTCTGCCCCCAGCGC
>CAKUMQ010000128.1 GCA_934667845.1 uncultured Eubacteriales bacterium
TTGCGGTACTCCTTATCATACTTCTGCGCATTGCGGGAGGGGGAAAGCGACGGATCCAGCGGAATCCTCACCGTCCGGCACTCCGGGTCATAGTAATTGACCAGCTCCGCATATTCCGCGCCGCGCGGGATGTGGTGCAGCTCCGCCGTCAGCAGATCGCCGAAAATGCGCTTTTGCTCCCGGTCCGTCGCGCTTTGCTGCTCCTCACGCTGATGCGCAAGCCGCCGGGCGATACGCTCCGTCGCCGTCTGCAGCACGCGGCGCACATCCTGCGATTTCTGCCGGATGCGTTCCGCACTGTCCCGCGCCTCATAAAAGCTCTCAAGCATCGCGGAAAAGCTGCTCTCCTCGCGGCCGACAGCGTCAAGTCCGTACTGCACGATCGGCATAAAGCTATATTCCAGCGGGCTGCCGTCCGGACGGGACACCCGGTACGGGCAGCGCCCGACTCCTTCCATAGCTGCCGCCTTGATCCGCCGCAGTTCCTCTGTCAGCCGCACCGTCTGCGCCGCGGTCAGTGCCTGCGGCGACAGCGGCGCGCCGCCGCCGACGCGAAACGCCAGCTCACGGCAAAGCAGCGGCGAGGTACCGTGGGAAACGGCAAGCAGCGCCTTGTCAAGCGTCGGCTCCTCCGACGCGCAGACCGCCTCGGTCATACGCTCGGGCGTGACCGCAGACAGATCAAGGCTGCCCGGCCGCACTGTCGGCTGTTCATAGGCGAGTCCCGGCAGAAGCGGGCGCACGGTGGACATGGCAAAATCCACCCGCTTGAGCGCATCGACGATCAGCCCCTTTTCGTCGATCAGGATCAGATTGCTGTACCGCCCCATGATCTCCGCGGCAAGCGTCAGCCGCACGGCGTCGCCCAGCTCGTTATAACAGTCAAAGTCAAAATACAGCACACGTTCCCAGCCGTTTTGCCGGATGGCAGACAGCCGTCCGCCGGTCAGCCGCTTGCGCAGCAGCATACAGAACATGGGCGGCGCCGCCGGATTTTCCGGCAGCTTTGCCGTCAGCGCGACCCGCGCCGCATTGGGGCGGACCGAAAAAAACAGCTTATAGCTTCCGCTGCGGCTGCGCAGCGCCAGCAGCAGCTCCTCGCGGGACGGCTGGTGGATCTTGTCCACCTTTGCCCCGTCAAGCGTCTCGCACAGCTCCTGCCGCAGGCAAGAGAGAAACGCTCCGTCCAAAGCCATCGGTCTATTCCTCCCCTTCGTCGGGCAAGATCACCCGATACGGTTCTTCATCCGCAAATACCGTCACCGCAAGGGCGGGAAAATCGGCGCGGATCCACTTTTCCAGTGTGCCGGTCACACAGACCTCGGTCGCATAATGTCCCGCCTCGACAGCCGTCACGCCGGCGCGGCGCAGCGCCAGCCACTCATGATGGCGCAGCTCGCCGCTGACGACCGCATCGACCCTGCCGCCGAGCGGCAAAAGCAGGTCGCCGCCGCTGCCGCCGCATACCGCCACACGCTCCACGGGACGGCTGCCCGTGGAGTAACGCACCGCCGTGCGCAAAACTTTTCCCGTATGCGCGGCAAATTCCGCCGCCGTCATCGGCGCGGAGGGCCGCCCGATCCGGCAAAACCCGTCGTCCGCCGCCGTCACATCACACAATCCCAGCTTTTCCGCCAGCGTGTCGTTGACACCGCCCGCCGCTTTGTCCAGATTCGTGTGCAGAGACAGCACGGCGATACCGCTTCGAATTGCGCGGCAGAGCAAACTGTCCGCTTCGACCGCGCGGACGGGACGAAAAATCAGCGGATGGTGCGTGACAATCAGAGAGGAGCCGTTTTGCACGGCGCAGTCGAGCGCGGCATCGGTCAGATCCAGACATACCGTCACCGCCGACACGGACGCATTCCGGTCGCCGGTCATCAGCCCCACATTATCCCATTCCTCCGCCGTTTCCGCCGGTGCGCGCAAAAGCAGACGGCGGGCGATCTCTTCCACAGTCGCCATGGTCATTTTCCCTCCTGCCAATAGGCTCTGACGCGGGTCTCCCATTCCGCCCACTGTGCCACGACCTCGGCGCTCTCGCCCCGCAGCGCGGCGCCGCGGCGGCACTGCGCCAAATAGTCTGTCAGCCGTTCCCAGTAGCGGTCACACCCGCACGGCGACACCGCGCCGATCCAATACTGCGCCGTATCCGTTACCGGCGGCGCAGCGGTATAGCGTGCCTGAATCAGCGAATACAGCCGCCGACCCGCCGGTATGACTGTATCCTCAACAAGCGAAAAGCCGTGGGTCAGCAAAAAACGCCGCAGCGCCTCGGGATGGGACATCGGCTGAAACAGCCACTGCTGATCGCCGTCAAAGGCAAACGGCGCGTTTGCCAGCAGCTCGGCGATCAGCTCACCGCCCATACCGGCGATAACGACGCTTTCCGCTTCGCTGCGGTCGACGACAGTCAGCCCGTCGCCGAGCCGCACCTCGATCCGGTCGGAAAGCCCTGCTTTTTCGATATGTTCGCGCGCAGAAGCCACCGGCCCCTTACGCACATCCGTGGCAACCGCTGAGGGGCAGATCCCGTGCGATACGGCGCAGATCGGCAGGTA
>CAKUMQ010000129.1 GCA_934667845.1 uncultured Eubacteriales bacterium
CGGCTACCTGACGGACAATCCGGGCAAAAAGCTGGCGATGCAGTTGAGCCGCGGCTTGCCGGAGGAAGCGCTGTGGGCCTATGCTGTGGATAGGGAGGAAGCCGAATCGCGGATGGTACACTCCTTTTTTGGAGCATCATCCCGCTACGAAAGAAGCATCTATCCCCGTGAGTGGTTTACGGAGACGGTGTTGCTGCCGTTTGAGGACGGAGAATTTCCGGTGTCCGCGCACTATGATGAGTTACTCACAACGCTGTACGGTGACTACATGACCCCGACGCCGGTGGAGAAGCGCGGGCAGAAGGTTCACGCGGAGCTCGTGAATCTGGAACGTTCCTACACGGAGTATGCAGGCGTGCAGAAGCAAATGAACTTCAAGGAATACACACGCTGCATTCGCTGATTGACGAAGCAGGTAAATCTTTGCAAAAAGGAGAAGGGGAAAAATGAGCAAGTTGAGAAAATGGACGAGCTTTGTTCTGTGCGTACTGCTGGTCGGCGCGCTGCTGGTCGGCTGCGGCGACGACACAAAGCAGAACGACCAGCCCAACAAGCCGGGTACGACGCAGGGTACGGAGGATCCCTCCGGCCAGCAGAATACACCGGCTGATCCCGCGAAAAAGCTGGAGCTCGAGACGCCGGTCGGTACGCTGACCTTCCCGGAGGAATGGGCGGGCGACGTGCAGACGAAGGACACCTCCGCGGACGGCACCTATGCCATGAGCTTCTATGGCACGGTCAACGGAGCGGATGTGCTGCTGTTCGAGATCGCCATCGGCGCGGCGGAGGGCGGCTATCAGCTGGGCAGCGCACCGGACGCGGACGGCAATATGCAGTCGGTCTGGCTGAACATCAGCGAGATCAAGGCGGAGCCGGAGTGGTCCGAGGCGGACACGGCCCGCATCAATACCCTGCAGGAGTGCGTGAATGATTTGATCGACCAGCTCAATCACATGGACGGCTTCCAGCCGGCGAACTGACCAAGGACGATGAGTGTCAGGAGAAAGCTTGGCGCACTTGTCTATCATTTGGTTGCAAAGCGGCTTCCGGTTTCGTATAGCAGCCTGAAGCTGGGGCAAACGACGCTGCGGCGCTTTTGCGGCGGACTGATGCTGGCAGAGTGCGGCAAAAAGGTGAATATCGAAAAGAACGCCGTGTTCAGTCAGAAGGTCACGCTGGGCGATTATTCCGGGATCGGGATCAATGCTAAGATATATGGCACCTGCCATATTGGCGACCATGTGATGATGGGCGCGGATGTAACGGTCATCACCCGGAATCATAATTTTGCCAGAACGGATATTCCGATGATGGAGCAGGGCTTCCAGCCTGAGGAGCCGGTCTATATTGGCAACGATGTGTGGATCGGCGACAGGGTGATGATTATGCCCGGCGTGCATATCGGGGACGGCTGTATAATCGGGGCGGGCGCCGTTGTGACGAAGGATATCCCGCCATACACAATTGCCGCCGGCGTACCCGCCCGGGTACTGCGGACGCGGCAGAACACATGAGACAAGTGCAGGAAAGCGGGTGATCGTGATGAACGATAAAATAACGCTGCTGGCGGTGCTCACCGTCGGCACGGCCTTCACCTTCCTCTGGCTGATGCTCTGCAAGGAGCGGCTGCGTATCAAATGGTACGCCGCACTGCCCATCGCGGTGCTGCACACGATCTGTGGTGTGCTGTGCGTGAAGGTCTTTGCCGTTGTCGAGGTGGGGTTCGACATGAGCAAGGCGGGCAATATGAGCCTGTTCGGCGGCATATTTATCCTCCCTCTGTTCTACTACCTGGGCGCGAAGCTGACCAGGCGAAAACCGGCGGAGGTATTCGACGTATTCACCATCTGCATGATCTTCACACTGATGTGCGCCCGCTTCAACTGCATTCTCAGCGGCTGCTGCGCGGGCAGCTTTATACCGGGTATGTCCATCCGCTGGCCCACCCGCGAGCTGGAGATCCTGTTTTATATCGTCCTGCTGTTCTGGCTGGGCAGACCCGTCCGACAGAGCAAGCGCGTGGGGATGATCTACCCCCTGTACATGATCGCGTATGGCGCGTTCCGCTTTTTGACCGAGTGGCTGCGAACCTACGAGACAACGGCGCTGCTGCACCGCGGCCATGTCTGGGCGCTTATTACTCTGGCACTGGGCTTGAGTATTTACTATACACAACGAGAGAAAATCCAAAAAAGAGGAGGAAAACAAAGAAGATGAAGCAAGTTTTCAAACGTTTTCTGTCATTGGCGCTTGCCATGCTGATGGTGCTGACACTGCTGCCCGCCATGACTACCACGGCGTGGGCGGCGACCAGCGGCACCGTGACCAGTCTGGCCGACAAGAACATTGGACTGAGTTTTGATGGCACTGCGGACAACGCGTGGAGCGCCAGCGGCACGCAGATCATCGGTAAGGCTCGGTCTACGTCTGGGTCAGGCTGCAGCGGTGACAGTAACTATCGTTCTACGCTGACCATCACCAACAAGAAGACCACAAAGGCGACGCTGTCCTTTGACTATACCGTCGTGGTA
>CAKUMQ010000130.1 GCA_934667845.1 uncultured Eubacteriales bacterium
AAAAGCCGTTGACCGGCGGGAGCCTGCCATGTCAAACCGCACAAAGCAGCCCGAGGCCCTTCGATAAACCGTGTTACAACCAAAAAAGTTTTTCAACCCCGACAGGAACTGTCGGGGTTGTTTTTTATACTGTGTATGCAGCTGCAAAAACAAACTGATACAAACGAAAGGAAATAAACTATGATAAAAAATGATGAATTCGGCGCAGAGGAAATTTTTCTGGCGCCGGAGACCGTCTCTTCGGATGCCGTATCCGGAGAGGAACGTGAACCGGTCGGCGCGGCGGACGGGGACGCTCCCTTAACGCTTGAAAACGAGCCGGAACAGGCGGTGCGCGTCGGTGAGATCGCCGCTCTCCGGGGCGAAAACCGCAAGGTATACCGCATGAGTGACGGCACGGAGCAGGCGGTGTTCTACGCGGAACCGATCCATGCATTTAATGCCGACACAAATACCTATGATAACGTGGAAAATACGCTTGCCGAGGAAGAGGACGGTCGACATATTATCGGTGGCAGACACGCCTTTATCGCCCGGTTCAGCCGCGAGGAGGAAAACGACGAGCTGTTCTCGGTGGAGAACGGCAGACACCGCATTGCGGTTTTTGCGGGGAATACCGGCGGGCGGAAAGCGCAGAATTTCCGCGTAAAAGCATGCCGGAAAACGGCGGCTGACGCCGGGGAAAGCGACGAGGTCGTTTTTCCGGACGTGCAAAACGGCGCAGACTATGCATATTCCGTGACCGGAAGCGGCGTCAAGGAGAGCATTATCGTCAGGGAACCGGCGGGCATCTACCGGTATGCGTTTGTCCTCCGCACGGAAAACGTTACCGCCGCATTTGATGCGGAGAGCCGGTGTGTGAATTTCCGGGACGACGAGACGGGCGAGGACGTATTTACCATTCCCGCTCCCTTTATGACGGACAAAAACGGCGAGATCTCTGCCGATGTTTTCTACGAGGTGAAGGACGCCGCCAACGGCAGCCTGATTCTGAACGTCGTGGCGGACAGCGTGTGGATGAACGCGGAAGACCGTGTATTTCCCGTGGTGATCGACCCGCAGATCAAGGTCGTCGGTCAAACGGCAATGACCTCCTACAGCTATGCCGGCGGCAGGCTGTACAGCAGCCCCCTGCACACGGTCGGCACGACCGGCTGCGGCGACGGCAGCTGTAACGCCAAGCGTATGTATATGTGCCTGAAAATGCCCGTGCTTCCCCGCAACCCGCGCATTAAAAGAGCGGAACTCAGGTTCTTCCAGGCCTCCGGCTCCGCTGCCTGCTGCGGTACGCCCAAAATCGGCCTTTACCGCGTGAACGGTGCGATCTGTGCCGGCAGTTGTACACCGTATCACGATTCTGACCTTATCGATTATGCCGTGATGCGGGTCGGTCACTGTGAGGACGGCGAGGTTATCCGCTATACCTTCGACGTGACCGCTCTTGCGGATCAGGTCAGCAAGGGCGAGACCGGCGCTTGGAATCTTGTGCTCAGGATGATCAACGAGACGGCGCCGTGCGCCGACAAGATCACGCTCTACGGCAGTGCCTACGGCGGCGCTTATGCGCCGCAGCTGATCGTCACCTATGCGTCAAGCTACGGCGTAAACACCGCTTACCGCGCCCATACGCATGAGCTGGGCAGATTCGGCAGGGGCAGCATCGACCTCCAGTGCGGAAATCTGATGTTCGAGTCGGAGGATTTCGCCTGGGCGGGCAACCGTATGCCGGTGACCCTCAAGCATCTTTACAACAGCGCGCTCGGCAGCTGCCGCTATACGGCAGACAGCGCGATCGGGCTGCCTGTCGCCGACTTCTCAGCCATGCGCATCGGCAGCGGCTTCAAACTCAATCTCATGCAGAGCATGGTGCATGTGGACAGCCTGCCCGTGCAGTGGACAGATGAGGAGCTTGCCGACGAGTCCATGCGGTATGACGGCTATGTATACACCGATGAAAGCGGCGAGGCGACCTATTTCAAAATGAGCCGCGAGTCGGTGTGCTGTGACAGCAATTCCCAGTGCTACGCGCTTTATGCGGAGGAAAACGGCGGCGCCATGCGGTATGATCCCGAAAAGCGTACGCTGAAGCAGGGGGACGATACCTGCCTGTTTGACGCATCGGGCAGACTGATCCGGATCACTGACGCATCGGACAATCACACGGACATCACCTATACCGCGGGCAGGATCACCGCCGTCACCGATGGCGCCGGGCGGAGCTTCTGGTTCGCTTACAGCAGCGACGGCAGCCTGACGTCGATCACGGCGCCGGACGGAACGGGCATTCTCTATACCTATTCCGGCGACAAGCTCAGCACAGTCACCTATCCCGACGGCCGCAAAGCGGTGATCACCTATGCGGCGGACAAGCCCGCCGGGGTGACGCTTTTTGACGCGGCTGGCGGCGAGACCTACCGCACGGCGTATGCCTTTACCGGCGACCGCCTGACAGGCGTGACCGAATACGGCTTTGCCGACGGCGAATGGGTGCAGGGAA
>CAKUMQ010000131.1 GCA_934667845.1 uncultured Eubacteriales bacterium
CGTAAAAAAGCACATCGGCGCCCCTCGGAGACACTGTTTTTCGCCCCGCTGCGCCGTTTCGCCCATCTGTGCTTTTTCCTTATTATACACCTTTTTCCGAAAAAATCAAGGGCGGGCAGCAACGTTGTCGCAAAACGGACTATTTTCTTGCGACTTTATGAACAATTTTCAGCACAGTTCCGGCTATCTGCCGACTTATCCTGCACTTTTGCCGCAAAATTCGGCAGTCCGCTTCTTTCTGCGACAGAAAATGACGGTATGCCGCGCATCGGGAGCGGCGCACAGGCATGCGGCAGCCGCACGGCGGCACAAAAAGGAAGCCCACGAAAGATCGCGGGCTCCCTTTGCCGACGGACACCTCCGCCGTACCTGTTTTCCTTACCGAAGCAGTCCTGCCGCTCCGGCATAAGCAGCGCATTATTTGGCGCGGTAGCGCACATATTCCTTTACATCGGAGATCCCGCCGCCCGCCGAGACCTGTGCAGTCGATTCAAGCCCGGTCGTGACCTTCTGATAGGAAAATACCTTTTTATAGTCGGTATAGTTGCTCTGATAATACGTGAACCGGAACCATCTTCTGGCACCGCCGCTGTCTGCGCGGGAGGTATGCTGATCGTTAATGATATAGTTATACCTCCCCTGAGAATTGCAGAAACCGGTATCTCCGCTGTAGTCGCCCTTTGTGGACGTAAAGGCGTAGAAATACTGGTACAACCATCCGTTATCCGGTCCGACCCCGTATTGGTGGTATATCGTCCGGTTGGCAACACTGCCGCCGCTGCCGCAATCGTACATCCAGTGCCAATAGACATACCCCGCCTGGCTGTTGGAGACCGTCCGTTTTGTGGTCTCGGTCTCATACGCCGACACCGCGGATTTGGCGAAGTTTTTATAGATCGTATGACCGGTGTAGAATGTATCCGGGAACGAGGCATAGTTGACAGACCCCGATCCACTCTTCTCCCATCTGCTTCCCGTCTGCGTCCAGCCGTCCATGGCTGTTGAATAAGATTCCGTCGTCTCCGTCTTGGTATACGTCCACTTTCTGTCCTCGATCTTTCCGCCCGCCGGAACATTGGCAGCCAGAACCCAGTCGGAGAGCGCCTTTTGCTTCCACCGTGCGTACACCGTCGTGTCAGCCGCGCCCATTTTGAACGAGGACGTCACCTGCGTTCCGCCGCTTGCCGCGGTATACCAACCGACAAAGTCATAGTAGTCCCTTGTCGGCGTGGGCAGCGTCCCGTAGTATGTCCCGTAATTCAGCCGCACCGTCGACGGCGATACGGTGCCGCCGTTCGCCTGTAGCGTCAGCGTATAGGTGATCGGCGTCCAGCGGGCATAAAGCGTGTGATCCGCCGTCGCCGTCACCTTTGTATCGGGCCGCACCCGCGTCCCGCCGGATGCGGAGGTGTACCAGCCCGCAAACGTGAAGCCCACTCTTGTTACCGAGGGCAGCTCCCCATAAGCGGCGGTATAGGTCACGGTCTTTGTCACGGTCTTTGCCCCGTCAGACTTCGCGCCGCCGTTGCCGTCAAAGGTCGCCCTATAGGATGCCGGCGTCCAGTGAGCGTAAAGCGTGTGGTCCGCCGACGTTTCCACCGGCGTAGAGGACTGCACCTTTTTGCCGCCCGATGCCGACGAGTACCACCCGGCAAAGGTATATCCCGTCCGCGACGGCACGGGCAGTTCCCCGTAGGCGGCGGTATACAGCACCGTCACGCTGCTTTTCGCCACCGTGCCGCCGTTGCCGTCCAGCTTCACCGAGACCGGCTGCTTACCCTTGCTGACATACACCGTGACCGTTGTGCCTCTGATCTGAGAGGATCCGGCTTTCGGCGACTGGGAAATGATCCGTCCGGCTTCCACCTTGGCATCATAGTTTTCCAGCACGGTGACGTTAAAGCCCTGCTTATTCAGCACGGTCTTTGCCTCGTCGGCTGTTTTCCCGGCGACATCCGCCACCTTTACGGTATCTTCGCCGCTGGACACGGTGACAACGACTTTATCGCCACGCTTGACCGATGTCCCCGGCTCAACGCTCTGGCTGATCACGCAGCCGACGGGGATCTTGTCGTTCTTCTGGTATTCCGCCGTCACCACAAGCCCCTTGGCAGTCAGCGCTTTCATCTCATCCGCATAGACCTTTTCCCGGATATCCGGCATGGAGAAAGACGCCGCGCCGAGAGAGATCCGCAGGGTGATCACCGCTCCTTCCTCGACCTGATCTCCCGCTTCGAGAC
>CAKUMQ010000132.1 GCA_934667845.1 uncultured Eubacteriales bacterium
CGATCCGATGTCCCACGAGCAGCCTTGTTTCGGCGGTGATAGTATCCAGCTTCAACCGCAGGAGAAAGTGCAGCCGCTTTCTGTTTTGCTGCGGGCGGTTCTTCGGGAAGATGCCCAGCAGATAGCAGTAGTGAACATACAGCGCCCGAAAGCCGGTCAGTTTTCGGGCGGCTTTCAGATTGCCGATCAGTCTGACCCGCAGGATCTCCGGCTTTTGTTCGGGCTTTTTCCGTTCGGGGCGGCTCTGGGATAAAATGCGTCTGCGGATGCTGTCCAGTGAGTAGTCCTCACCGAAATTACGCATCAGGCGCACAAACCGCTCCTTGCCCGGCGGCCTGACCGAAATATCTTTGCCGACCTTCACCGCATAGCCCTTTTTCCGCAAAGCGTCAAAAAACTGCCGCTCGGTCATGGCTTGCCGTATCGCCTCGTCAATGTCTGCACGGATCAGCCCACGCCAAGTGGGACGCTGTTCCTGCTCGGCACGCCATTCGCCGTATTGCTTGCCCCGGCCTTGCTGCGGTTGCTCGATCACCGACAGTCCGTATTCCCGGCAAAGCTCATCGGAAACCGTCTGCATTTCGTGATAGTCCTTTCGGGTACGGTGGTATTTGATGCCGTCCGCAAAGGATACGGTGTTGACGACAAAGTGATTGTGCAGATGATTTTCTTTGTCAAGGTGGGTGGCGACGATCACCTGATAGCGGTCGCCCCATAACCGGGTCGCCAGCTTTACGCCGATCTCATGCGCCAGTTCTGGCGTGGCCTCGCCGGGAGCAAAGGACTGATAACCGTGATAGGCCACCGTGCCGTCCTCCTTGCCGAACCGTTTCTTCACCGCCAGCATCTCGTCACGGGCGGTGGCGGGAGAGCAGTTGATGCCCGACACAAAGCGGTGGAGCGGTGCGCCGTCCTCGCTGCCCATTTCCTGCGTTTTCTCCGAATTTATGGCATAGCGGATCACATCGGAAAGCTGCTGCCCGTCCTGCTCGTTCAGTTCCCGGTCGGCGTAGAATTTGGGATTTGCCGTCTTTTCGGGATTTTCCGCATAGATCACCACCTTGCCGAGCCAGCCTTTTACCCGCCAAATTGATGTCGTCGCCATAAGCGTCACTTCATCGGACGGGGCAGAATGACCGCTGCGGTGATCGTCTTGATGGCCTCGTCCAGCTTGCGGCAGTTCTCGTCGTACCGCTGCACATCCAGTGCGTTCAGGGTATGGGCTTTTGCGGCGATCTGATTGAGGTTGTTGCCGATCCCATGCAGTTCCCGCATCATGGCGTAATAGTCGGGCGGCGGTGCGTCCTGCGGTTCAAGGCCGTTTACCAAGTGCCGGAGATACGCTTCACGGGAAAGTCCGCTTTTCTTGACCTTCTTCTGAAACGCCTCAGCTTCCTTTTTATCCAGCCAGAATTGAATGTGAACATTGCGTTTTCTCATAGGCTCTCCTTATCTAATTCGTTTTGTATTTCGGCGATCCGCTTGCCGACCGCATACACGACGGGGATCGTCACGCCGTTGCCAGCCTGCTTGTAAAGCTGGGCATCGGAATTGACGGCGGCGGCCCGGTCAAACATATCGTCCGAAAATCCTTGCAGCCGCCAGCACTCACGGGGCGTCAGCTTGCGGATGCGCCCGCAGCCGAGCGGAAGTGCGGAGCCGTTTTCAGGTTTGCTCTGATTTGCCTCTTTTGCTCGCTTGACGGGCAGAGCAAACTCGCAGGAATCGCAGGCGCAGAGATAAACGCCGTGCTTGTCCTGCGTATTCAGGCAGAAAGCCGGTTCGCCGCACTTCTTGAAGCGCCGTCCGTTCTGCCGCTTGTTTTCCCGGTCGGGGGTGAGGACGGCACGGCAGCCATAAAAAATACCGGGGCTTTCGCCCCGGTTGCTGACCCCGATCTTGTCATAGCCTGCGATCAGGCATTTGGTGTGCTCCTGCTCCAAGATTTTCGGTTCACCCCGCTTTAGCTGAATGAGTGCCGTTTCTTCGGTGCGGTCCGGACACTCATCGCTCATGCAGAGAACGCCGCTTTTGTCACCGCTGTGGTTGGTGATACCGCTGTCATACCTTGCCTTGATACAGCGGGCGTGCTCGGTCAGCCTCGGTTCACCTTTGCACAGGTCGATGAAGTACATTCCCGTGCGTCCGCCAAAGCCGCCGCCCTCGCTCATCAGCGTGCAGCTCACGCCTGCGGGGTCATAGACCCGCTTGCCCTGCGTGCCGCCG
>CAKUMQ010000133.1 GCA_934667845.1 uncultured Eubacteriales bacterium
GCAGATCATCGCAGAGGGGCATTTTTCACAGGATACCGTGGTCAGCGCGGTCAACCTCGCGATCAATGAGCTGCACAAGGGCGAGAGCAAAACGCCGGAGGACAAGACCGAACCGATCTTCAAGATGAAGGATGTCAACCTCGCTCTGGAAAACGGCGATTTTGACGCCGCCGCCATGGCGATACAGGACATCATTGCCGATAAGATCGCCGACGGCAAGAGCGAAAAGGAGGCAAAGCAGGCAATACGCAGCGGATTGACCTCGTATTGGAAGCCGCTGTATCTGCAGGCCTACGCCGACAACGACAGTGCAGAGATGGCGCGGATCCGCAAGACGATCGCCAAAGCGGGCATCTATGTCGACAAGCGCGGCAGGAGCACCGTCGTGGAAACCTGTCAGAGCTGGGTGAAAGAACAGTGACCCGAAAGGGGGTGGCTTTATCTGCCGCCCCCTTTTGTGTTATCATTACTGTAACAAGAAAGCACATATGATGCAGGGAGACCCCCTGCCATACAGAAAAGGAGGAATCAACCATGACCGCATTAAACGCAAAGCTGAATGTCCTGATGGGCGGGGAGGAGCAGATCACGTCGCCGTTCGGGACGCGCAGGGACCCCATCACGGGAAAAACATCCACCCACAACGGCGTTGACCTCATCGGCGCGACCACCATCATCCTCTGCCCTGTGGATGGTGTGGTGCAAAAGACCCGCAACACCTATTCAGGCTCGACCCGTGACGGCTCGGCAGGCAACTACATCATCGTGCAGCACGAGGGCTATGACACGGTGTATTACCACCTCGCCAAGGATACCCTGTGCGTCAGGGCGGGCGACCGGATCAAGGCGGGACAGGTGATCGCCACGATGGGCAAGACTGGTCATGCAACCGGTGTGCATCTGCATTTCGGCATCGACATCGAGGACAAAAAGCTCGGGAAAACCGGCTGGACTGACCCGGTGCCGTATCTGCGCGGGGAAAAGGCGCTGCCCGGTATGCCGACCTACCGCGCCGCCAATGTGCAGGGCAACCGCGGCGACAAGCCCGTGCTGCGCTGGGGCAAGACCGCCTCGGACGAGTGCCGCGATCTTATGCAGTGGCTCAATCGGCAGCATAATGCCCGTATCCTCGCGGACGGCATCCCGGGCGCGCGGACGTATGCTTTCGCGAAAAAGCACAAGGTCAGGCGCAATGTGGACGGGTATGCGTCCGAATGGGTGCAGCGGCGGCTGCGCACGATGGGGTATTACACCGGCAGGGTGGACGGCGAGCCGCGCGGGCTGACCGATACGGCGATCCGCAATTTCCAGACCGCCTACGGCCTGACCGCCGACGGCGTGATCGCCGGTGCCGACTGGTATTATCTGCTCGCTTGGGAGGGATGACCGTGGACAAGCTCCTTGCCTGGCTCGTGCCCTTCCTCTGCGGCGGGGCGGTCAGCTTCGCGGGCGCTATGCTCGTTAAGCTCCGCGCCGTCAAAAACGGGCTGCAATGCCTGCTGCGGGCGGAGATCATCCGCTCGTATGACAAATACACCGAGCGCGCGTATTGCCCGCTGTACGCCAAGGAAGCGCTGACACGGGCGTATAAAGCCTATCATGCCCTCGGCGGCAACGATGTCGCGACGGAGCTGTATCACGACTGCATCGCCCTGCCTACCGAGCCGGGGCGGAAGTAAGCCCAAAACATCTGCAAGTTACCGGCAAATTGCCGGCAAGTAAAAAGGAGGACATACATATGAAAACCAAACTCGTCAAATGGCTCAAAGCCGCCGGAGTCCGCGCCGTGAAAACTGTTGCGCAGACCGCCGTCGCCACCATCGGCACCGCCGCCGTGCTCGGCGACGTCAATTGGGTGATGGTCGCCTCTGCCTCGGCGCTCGCCGGTGTGCTGTCCCTGCTGACCAGCGTCGCCGGTCTGCCCGAGCTGAAGGAGGAGTAAAAGAGAGGGGAAAGGGTGCCCTGTTTCGGGGCACCCTTTTTCTTAATTTGTTGGGAGTAGCAAGCATCCGTTTTGTTGGGAGTAGCGTTGGGAGTAATGTTGGGAATAGAAAAATATTTTGCAAAATCAGCGCATATTTTTCGTCCCGACCGGCAAAGCCGTGACATAAGCAAAACCCCCGTAAACAAAGCGTTTACGGGGGTTTCTGGCGGAGATGGAGAGACTCGAACTCTCGCGCCGG
>CAKUMQ010000134.1 GCA_934667845.1 uncultured Eubacteriales bacterium
GTACGCGCGCTCACCGATTGGACCGATAACCGCGACTTCGGCATCGGGGCAAAGGACAGAGATAAGTTTGTGGTCTATGCCCGCATCGAAGATAATGCCGGAAACGTCGCCTATATCGGCTCGGACGGCGTGACTTTCGACACCACGGCGCCGGAGATCGTCGGTGTGGACAACGGCGGGACGTACTATGTGACCAAAGCCGTCACGGCAGAGGACGCAAACCTCGAGTCGGTCACTCTGAACGGTGTGACAGTCGGGAAGGTGTTTACGCTTACCGGCGACAGGGAGGCGACCTATGTGATCCGTGCGGCGGATAAGGCAGGCAACGTGACCGAGTACACGGTCTGTATGAAGCCGATCTCGTCCATTACCGATGCCATCTCCGGCATTACGGCAGATAACGTCAAGTCGAGCGACACCGAGACGATAACCGCCGTTGAGCGGCAGCTCCTTGCCGTTATCGGGGCGCCCGGCGGCGGGGAAGCCACCGGGGAGGAGAAAAACAAGCTGGCCGGGGCGGCAGACAAGTGCAGGGAGCTGCTCGCGCGTGTGGCGGAGGTTGCAGACGAGATCACCCGCCTGACCGATGTCGTGAACGGCTATGACATCGACAAGGTAACCGGTGCCGACAGCGCGGATATCGAAAACTTGATCGCCGACATCGACACGCTGCTTTCCGGCGATAACCTGACCGATACCGAGAGAGCGGCTCTGGAGGCGCTGAAAGAGACAGCGCAGGCACTGCTCGGCCGCCTTGCGGATGCAGGCTCTGCTGCCGGGCGCAATGAGATCGGGGCAGTCGACGGCATCACCGCGGATAATGTGAAGCGCGGGGACAGGGAAGCCCTTGAAAAGGCGGAAAAGGCTCTGGAGGACGCACTGCGCGACTTTGGCGGCAACTACACCGGAGAAGAGCGGAAAGCACTTGGCGAAAAGCTCACAGCCGTGAAAGCGGCGCTGGCCTCCCTCCGCAACGCCGACAGGGACGATTCGCCCGACACCGGAGCGGCAGCTGACCTCACCCTGTGGTTTGCCCTGCTCTTTGTCAGCGGCGGTGTCATCACCGCTGTGGCGGTCGCAGGCAAAAAGAAAAACAGCACCGGGAAATAACAGGCAGGCGGGATAGTCGGTACAAAACGGCTGTCCCGCCTTTGAAATTTTTGTCGGAGAGTTCTTGATTTTGCCGCGATCCTGTGCTATACTAATCCTAAACGATTAGTCAGTATGGGAAAAGGCGGAGAGTATGAAAACGACAGAACAGCAGCACAATGAGAAAAAACAGGAAATAATGGAGAAATGCTTTGCGTGTTACGCGGAAAACGGACTGACCGGAACGGGCATCAAGGCATTGGCGGAGGCGTGCGGATGCACAACGGGCAATCTGTACTGCTATTTTAAAAGCGTGGACGACCTGATCATTGAATCCACAGCTTACTGCATGGCGAAGGTCGAGGACGATTTTATGAGGAAAGCGCCCACAGACCCTAAGGATGTGATGCGGTTTATCGAAGAAGTGCCGTATTGGACGGCGCGGGAGCACGGCAAGAAATACCGGCTGATGTATCAGGTGTATACGCTGCCGAAATATATGGAATACGGGAAAAGGTTTTTTGAGGGTGTGAATGAGCGCTATACCGCGTATGCCAAGCTGCTCGAACCGAAGATCGGGATCCCCTATACGACCATCACTTCGCTGATCTTTATTTTTGTCCGCGCCTGCGTGCATTACGCGATGTTTGAGGATGAATACTATCTTCGATCCCAGATGGCTGTCTTAAAGCAGGGGGTCGCCCTGTTTGCCGATAAATACCGCTCGCAATATTTGGACGGAGGGAAGGAAAAATGAAGAAGCAACTGCTCAGTATCCTGCTCACGCTGTGTATGGTGCTATGCCTTGTGCCAACCACGGCATTGGCGGCAACACAAACCGCCGGCAGCTGGAGCGAACTGCAAAC
>CAKUMQ010000135.1 GCA_934667845.1 uncultured Eubacteriales bacterium
TGCCGATCAGCCTGACCCGAAGGATCTCCGGCTTTTGTTCGGACTTTTTCCGTTCGGGGCGGCTCTGGGATAAAATGCGCTTGCGGATGTTATCCAGAGAGTAGTCCTCACCGAAATTACGCATCAGACGCACGAACCGCTCCTTGCCCGGCGGTCTGACCGAAATATCCTTGCCGACCTTTACCGCATAGCCCTTTTTCCGCAAAGCGTCAAAAAACTGCCGCTCGGTCATGGTCTGCCGTATCGCCTCGTCAATGTCGGCACGGATCAGCCCACGCCAAGTGGGGCGCTGTTCCTGCTCGGCACGCCATTCACCGTATTGCTTGCCCCGACCTTGCTGCGGTTGCTCGATCACTGACAGCCCGTATTCTCGGCAAAGCGCATCGGAAACCGTCTGCATCTCGTAATAGTCCTTGCGGGTGCGGTGGTATTTGATGCCGTCCGCAAAGGATACGGTGTTGACGACAAAGTGATTGTGCAGATGATTTTCTTTGTCAAGGTGGGTTGCAACAATCACCTGATAACGGTCACCCCACAAACGGGCGGCGAGCTTCATCCCGATTTCGTGTGCCATTTCGGGTGTTGCCTCTCCGGGGGCAAAGGACTGATATCCGTGGTAGGCCACCGTGCCGTCCTCCTTGCCGAACCGCTTTTTCACCGCCAGCATTTCATCACGGGCGGTGGCGGGAGAGCAGTTGATGCCCGACACGAAGCGGTGGAGTGGTGCGCCGTCCTCGCTGTCAGTTTCCTGTGTTTTCTCCGAATTAACGGCGTAGCGGATCACATCGGAAAGCTGCTGCCCATCCTGCTCGGTTAGTTCCCGGTCGGCGTAGAATTTCGGGTTCGCCGTCTTTTCGGGATTTTCCGCATAGATCACCACCTTGCCGAGCCAGCCTTTCACACGCCATATTGATGTCGTCGCCATAGGCGCATCACTTCATCGGACGGGGCAGAATGACCGCTGCGGTGATCGCCTTGACGGCTTCATCCAGCTTGCGGCAGTTCTCGTCGTACCGCTGCACATCCAGTGCGTTCAGGGTATGGGCTTTTGCGGCAATCTGATTGAGGTTATTGCCGATCCCGTGAAGCTCCCGCATCATGGCATAATAGTCGGGCGGCGGTGCGTCCTGCGGTTCAAGGCCGTTTACCAAGTGGCGAAGATACGCTTCACGGGAAAGTCCGCTTTTCTTGACCTTCTTCTGAAATGCTTCGGCTTCTTTTTTGTCCAGCCAGAATTGAATGTGAACATTGCGTTTTCTCATAGGCTCTCCTTATCTAATTCATTCTGAATTTCCACGATCCGCTTGCCGACCGCATACACGACGGGGATCGTCACGCCGTTGCCCGCCTGCTTATATAGCTGGGCATCGGAATTGACGGCAGCGGCCCGGTCAAACATATCGTCCGAAAAACCTTGCAGCCGCCAGCACTCACGGGGCGTCAGTTTGCGGATGCGTCCGCAGCCGAGCGGAAGTGTGGGGTCGTTTTCGGATTTGTGCTGATCCGCCTCTTTTGCCCGTTTGATGGGCAAAGCGTATTCGCAGGTATCGCAAGCACAGAGATAAACGCCGTGCTTGTCCTGCGTGTTCAGGCAAAAGGCGGGTTCGCCGCATTCCTTGAAGCGCCGTCCGTTCTGCCGCTTGTTTTCCCGGTCGGGGGTGAGAACGGCACGGCAGCCATAAAAAATACCGGAGCTTTCGCCCCGGTTGCTGACCCCAATCTTGTCATAGCCTGCGATCAGGCATTTGGTGTGATCCTGCTCCAAAATTTTCGGATTACCCCGTTTAAGCTGAATGAGTGCCGTTTCTTCGGTGCGGTCCGGACACTCGCCGCTCATGCAGAGAACGCCGCTTTTATCGCCGCTGTGGTTGGTAATGCCGCTGTCATACCTTGCCTTGATACAGCGGGCGTGCTCGGTCAGCCTCGGTTCGCCTTT
>CAKUMQ010000136.1 GCA_934667845.1 uncultured Eubacteriales bacterium
AGCCCTGCATCTCGGCGCGCTTGGCGTCGTCGGCAGCGGACTCGTCCATCACGATATACGCCACGATAAAGGGCACGCCGTCATGGCTGAAGCCGTAGCCGTAGACCGGACAGCTCATCGCCGTGCCGTAGTCGTCGGCGGGCTGGGTATCCGCAAAGCGCAGGGCGGCGCTGCCGTCCGCCAGCTTCACCTCCGTGGTCGCAGGCGTGAACTCCGCGTACTTGGCGCGGTAATTCTGCATCAGGATGCCGTTGAAGGTGTCGTTGTACAGCGCCGAAAACGCCTCTGCCAGCGGCGTCTCCCCGGCGCCGGAGCCGCAAGCCACTACAATGGCGTATGCCTTGTTTTCCTTTTCGTTCAGCGCAAAGCCGCAGCCGTAGCTCTCGGCGTGCCAGTCCGGCGTGGCGATCTGGTAATGCGGGTCGGTCGCCGCGATCTCAAACGTCGCGGGCAGGCTGGTGGATGCCGGGGTGCTGTCGCTTTTTCCTTCAGACACTCCCGCGTCGGGAACGGATACGGCGCTGTCGCCGGACGCATCGGGCGAGGTGTTGCCGCTGCAGCTGCACAGGGATACCGCCAGCATCAGCATCGCGAGAATAAGTACGGGTATTTTCTTCACGGGTCATTCCTCCTACGGTTCTCTTTTTTATGCTAAGGTTTATGCTAAGGCAAATATTGACTTCTTTATTATACACACATTCTTCCGGTGTGGCAAGCATAAGACGACTTCTCTTTTGCACAAAAAACAGACCGGCGCATCGGTTTCCCCTTGACATGCCCTTTGTATTCCTCTATAATAATGGTTATTGTATACTTGGATGCGCCGGACAAACACCGCGCATCCGGATCAAACCCATTGCTGACCGTTTGGGCAGCCTCGGGGAACCGCTCTCCGAGGCTGTTTTTTTCGACAGAACAGGAGGAACGCTTTTTGTTTGATCTTGCCCAGTGGAAAGGATTTACCGCAGGAGAATGGCAGACCCGCGTGGATGTGCGGGACTTCATTCAGAAAAACTACACGCCGTATACCGGCGACGATGCCTTTTTGGCGCCGCCGACCGCGCGTACCAAGGCCATGATGGACAGGGTGAATGCTCTGTTTCGCGAAGAACAGGAGCGCGGCGGCGTATGGGATATCGACACCGAGACCGTCTCCTCGCTCTGCCATTACGCCCCCGGCTATATCGACCGCGAAAACGAACGCATCGTCGGCCTGCAGACTGATGAGCCGCTCAAACGCGGCGTGTTCCCGTTCGGCGGCATCCGCATGGCGCGGGAAGCATGCAAGGCGTATGGCTATACGCTGTCGGACGGGATCGAAAAGGCGGTTCAGTTCCGCACCACCCATAACGACGGCGTGTTCCGCGCCTACACCGACGAGATGAAGGCGGCGCGCCACTGTGCCCTGCTGACCGGTCTGCCCGACGCCTACGGCCGCGGGCGCATCATCGGCGACTACCGCCGCGTCGCCCTCTACGGCATCGACGTGCTGATACGGGAAAAGCAGGCTGACCGGGCAAAGGTCGGCGAGCGCCCGATGGAGGAGGCGACCATCCGGCTGTTAGAGGAGCTGTACTGCCAGATCGACTTTCTGGGCAAGCTGCGCGACATGGCAGGATCCTACGGCTTTGACATCAGCCGCCCCGCCGCAACGGCGCAGGAGGCGATCCAGTGGACATACTTCGCCTATCTCGCCGCCAACAAGGAGCAAAACGGCGCGGCGATGTCCTTCGGGCGCACCGCGACCTTCTTCGACATCTACATTCAGCGCGACCTCGCCCGCGGCGTTCTCGACGAAGCGCAGGCGCAGGAGTTGATCGACGACCTCGTGATCAAGCTGCGGCTCATGCGCCATCTGCGCACGCCGGAATACAATGAACTGTTCGGCGGCGATCCCATGTGG
>CAKUMQ010000137.1 GCA_934667845.1 uncultured Eubacteriales bacterium
GTGCATACTCGCCGGAAAGGTCTTTTTCCATACCGATACGCCGCACACCGAACAGATCGCCGCGGCTGTGCTGTACAGCGGCGCACAGCACAACGCCTCCCAAAACAGCGATCAGTGACCCGATGCCGATCAGCAACCCGATAACCCGTTTTTTCATACTGTCTCTCCTTTTGCCGCGTCAGTGCTTTTCCGGCATTCCCTGTGCCGCGGACAGCATCATACCGCATCGCCGTTTCCTCGGTCCAGCCGTCCGTTTACCATATTCAGCATACCAGTTCTTCCACATTTTTGCAAGCACTTTTCATTTTCCTGCAGCTGCATACACAGTATAAAAAACACCCCCGACAGTTTGTGTCGGGGGTGAAAAATTTATTGCGGATATATATTCTGTTTTCAAAGTGCTTGCTTTACCGGTAATTGACCTCCAGGATCTGCGGGGCAAAACAGCTGTCGCCCGTTGTGATCACGGAAAAGCCGCTGTCTGTGCTTTTCGCCCTCAATATCCAGCCCTCCGAAGCCAAAAGAGTCCCTGTCCGCGGATGGACAAGCAGCGGCGTGACGTCCAGACTCCGGTAGCCGCCGACTGTCTGCGAATCCGCCGCCAGCGTCCCGCCCGCGGCCTTATTGTTCCAATGGGAGCCGAAGCTGCAAAAGCGCGCCGTCACCCGAAATGCACTCAGCTCCGTCCGCCCGCCATCCAGCTTCGGCAGGTGCAAAACCGCCTTTAAAATGCGCTGGTCCTGCAATTCCGCCAACCGGGAAACATCCGGCCTTGCATACAGCCACTGCTCGCCGAAGGCGGCGGAATTACCGATAAACCCGACGGTGCCGAACGCGTTGTTGGCAAACGGATCGCCGCTTTCCACGGTCGTGTCCTGAAACAGCTTATTCTCATACAGATTGATCTCAAACAGCACCGCTCTGCTCATCGGGCTTTCGGTGAAAACCGTTACCGCCGTCTGTGTATCCGTGAGTTTCTGCACTTCGAGCTTGGCTGCCGCCGTCACACGACCGGATGCATCCAGAGCCCCGATACAGGAGAGCACGGCAAGCGGGCGGAACTGCTCCCGCATCAGCGCCACGCACCGGTCGTTTGCCCGGAGGGTCAGATACGGCTGTCCGGTCTCGATAACAAAACGGTTTTCCGTGCGGCCTGTGCCGTCGCACCGTATCGCCACGCCGTTCGTCGTCGGCGAAAGCACGCAGGAGCCGCTTTTCGCCTCATGCGGCGACACAAGCACCGCCCTTTGCGGCAGCGTGACTGATATTGTGCCATCGGCGTTTTCCATGACCAGTTTTTGCGACAGGCGTATGTCCGCATCGCTTCCCACGGCACGGATCTCCCCCCGATCGGCAAAAAGGCGCATATCGACCAGTCTGCGCGACTGTCGGTTATAGATCGGCGCACTGAAATAATAGGCAGTCCGGCTCCCGTCATTTTCCGAAACGACCACGCGGTAGCGGTTGCTGTTGCGGTAATCGACGGTGATCGGTGCGTCCGGGCGCAGCCCGCGGATCTCATGCAGAACGGAGCGCATCAGGCGTCATCCTCTCTCTTCCGCTTTTCGTTAAAAAAGCGCGCGGATTTGGTTCCCCCGCTCCCGACGCGGTGCGCAAAACTGCCGTTTTCGCCCGCTGCCCGCGCCGTTTCCCGCAAAATCACCCCGGCATGTGCCGCACCCTGCGGGGTGTACTCGATCTCCAGCTCGTAATCCGTGCAGCCGAGATAGGTGTTGCGATCCAGCACCGCCTCGCAATCGGCACTCCGGTACAGCACCCGCCGCTCGGTGACAAGCTCACCGAAAAGGTACAGACCGAGCGCGGAAAACGCTTCCGGCGAAAATACCGTTCCCTCGCTGAGGACGACCTCCGTGCTGCATTCCGCC
>CAKUMQ010000138.1 GCA_934667845.1 uncultured Eubacteriales bacterium
CAGCGGGACAGGCCATGAAGGCTTGTCCCGCTGTCTGTATCGTAATAGTCAACAGTTTTGGGGAGGGCAAATGCAAACAAACAGTTTGGTCAGGGGGAGTGAGATGTTTTCTCTTGACTGATTATCGGCGTACCGATATAATAAAAGCGGTGATGTATATGACGATCCAACAGATACTGCGGGAAAAGAACCTTTCCCGCTACCAGCTCTCCAAGAAAAGCGGTGTGCCTTGGGCAACGCTGGCGGACATTTGCTCCGGCAAGACAACGCTTTCCCGATGCAGTGCCGGAACATTGATGAAGCTGTCCTCCGCACTGGGTATCCCGATGGAGCAGCTCATTACGCTGACCGTGGAGAAACCGCAAATGCATGGTGGCAAGCCGACTGACCGAACCTATTTGGAAAAGAATCTGCCCGCCAGTTTGGATAAAGCGCTCCGTGAGTACATTCAGGGCGAAAAAGACAAAGTGTCTTATATGGACTGCCTGTGGGGAGAATTATATAGCGCGATCAATTCCAATCAATGGAGCAATGCCATCACGCAGGAGCAGGCAGACTATCTTCGTGCAAAATATTTATGAGGGGGTGAGAACCTGTGATTGATTTTACCAACTGCCCAGTCAACCGCTTCCGCGCCTATGGCGGAGCCAATGGGAATAAAATCAATATCACCTATCAAGGACACAGTTATATGCTCAAGTTCCCGCCAAAGCCCAGCAGGAATCGGGATATGAGCTACAGCAACGGCTGTATCAGCGAATATGTCGCCTGTCATATTTTTGAAATGTTGGGATTTCGGACACAGGAAACTCTCCTCGGAAACTATACGGACAGCCGCGGCAAAACAAAGCTGGTAGTTGCCTGTCGGGATTTTACAGAGGGCGGAAAACGGCTCATCGAGTTTGCCCATCTGAAAAACACCTGCATCGACAGTGAGCAGAACGGTTATGGAAAAGAACTGTCCTCCATTCTGGAGGCCATCGAGGAGCAGAGTATTTATCCCTCCGATGAGCTGTGGCAATTTTTCTGGGATATGTTTATTGCGGATGCGTTCCTCGGAAACTTCGACCGGCACAACGGCAACTGGGGATTCCTGGTGGATGAGGAAAAGCAGCAGGCAGAGCTGGCGCCGGTCTATGATTGCGGTTCCTGCCTATACCCGCAGCTTGATTTGGAACGGATGAAAAACGTGCTGCAAGACGAAGCGGAAATTGACCAACGCATCTATACCTTCCCAACTTCCTCTATCGAAGAAGGCGGGAAAAAGATATCTTATTTCGATTACATCTCCTCACTGAAGAATCCTGATTGCAATGAGGCGCTCAAGCGTGTCTGTTCAAGAATCGACCTCGACGCGATCCATAACTTTCTCGAAGGTGTTTCTGAACTGCTGCCGATCCAGCGTGAATTCTACCTGACCATGCTGACCGAGCGCAAGGAGAAAATTTTGGATTACAGCTTGGAACTTCTGATGGAGCAGGAGCAGCACACCTCACCGACGCTGGGAATGTAAAACCGAACACTCAACTCAGGGAGCCGCGCCAATTGGCGCGGCTCCCTTTTTGCGTCCATGGTATGTATGGGATTCAAAGAAACGGAATGGCGTATATTTTAGGATATCCGGCATGAACATGAAAACGATTTTTAAGCGTGTGGATCGCATAGAAAAAAGGCCCAAAAATTGCTGAAGAACGGCAATAGGTAGAGGAATGTTAGAATTGTCCCTCATGAAGCTGTTGGATGGTATGGAACTTCTATTTGCTGTCTCAAAAGATACGCCGCGATAGACAAAGAAAAAATTTTCTAAAACAGGGTGTGCAAAACATGTTTTCCTCCGCGATAAGTGGAGGGATTTTTTTAAGGCATTTAGCAGGGAGCAATT
>CAKUMQ010000139.1 GCA_934667845.1 uncultured Eubacteriales bacterium
GCAGCGAGCCGCGGCATGACATTATCCAGGCGGTCTCGCTCGGCTCGCCGGAGGCGATGCTCGCCTTCTGCCGCGGCATTCAGGCCGCCGCGCCGGTGGACAGCTATGTGACGCCCGAGCCGTGGGATATGCCCGGCTATGACGATCCCGTCATCATGGCGGCGGGCGCGTTCGTGCAGGGCTCCTCCATCGAGCTGAGCGCCGACGGCCCCATCCGCCCGCCCTACGCCGTCTATTTTCAGGGCGGTCTCACCTGGACGCACGCCAAGCTCGGCATTCTGCAGTCGCTGCAGAAGCTGACCGACGCCGGCATTGTCACTCTGTAATCGGAAAGGATAGCTGCTGTTATGTGGTTTTGGTTTTCTCTCATCGCCCTGCTCTGCTGGAGCGGTTCCGACCTGTTCTCCAAGATCGGCTGCCAGGACAGCGACGACCGCATCGGTCATCTGAAAATGGTCATGGCGGTCGGTCTGGTCATGGGCATCCATGCTCTCATCGAAATTATCGGCGGCACGGTCATCTCCTGGTCGGTGATCCTGACCTATCTGCCCGTGTCCATGCTGTACATCCTCTCCATGGCGATCGGCTATGTCGGTCTGCGGTACATAGAGCTGTCGGTCTCCTCGCCCATCTGCAATTCGAGCGGCGCGCTCGTGGCGATCCTGTCGCTGTGCATGGTCGGCTTCAAGGGGGCAGACCCGGTGCAGCTCGTCGCCGTGGCGCTGGTCTGTGCCGGTGTGATCGGGCTGGGCGTTGTGGAAATGCGCGAGGACGACGAGCTGCGCGCCCGCCGTCAGGAGGCGGCCAACGTCAAATATGCCCGCTCGTTTCTGGCGATCCTGCTGCCGATCCTCTACTGTATCTTAGACGCGCTCGGCACGTTTGCCGACAGCCTTGTGCTGCAAAAGCTCAATGAGGATTCCGCAAACGTCGCCTATGAGCTGACATTTTTCGCCGTCGGCGTACTGTGCTTCATCTATGTGGTGCTGATCAAAGGCGAGCCGCTGATCGCCAAGCGCGAGCGTCCGAAATACCTCGGCGCCTGCTTTGAGACGGCGGGACAGTTTGCCTACATCTATGCGCTGGCGGATGAGACGCACGTCATGTTCTCCGCCCCGATCATCTCCTCCTACTGCGCCGTGTCGGTGCTGTGGAGCCGCCTGTTCCTGAAGGAAAAGCTCTCGTGGAAGCACTACGCCGCCATTGCCGTCACGGTCGCCGGTATTGCCGTTTTGGGGCTGTATGACGCCTGACCCGCCCCACGCGGAAAACCGGCTGCCCGCTGATGATGCGGTAAAGACGATCGGTATGGTATATGGCAGGAAAGACCGATCGTAGTGAGCACGAATTATCGGGTAATTCAAATTACCTTTTGATAGAATATGGACAGACAGGGAGGGGGGATACAATGGACTGGATAACCGGAATGCAAAACGCTGTCGACTACATCGAGAACCATTTGACGGAAACGATCGATTACGAGAAGGTCGCAGCACAAAGTTATTCATCAAGCTATCACTTTCAGCGTGTGTTCAGTATTCTTTGCGGTTTTACCATAGGTGAATACATCCGCAGCCGCAGACTGTCGCTTGCCGGTACGGAGCTTGCCGCAAGTGATGCAAAAGTCATTGACGTTGCGCTGAAGTATGGCTATGAAAGTCCGGACAGCTTTGCAAAAGCATTCCAGAAATTCCATGGTATATTGCCGTCGCAAGCCCGTAATGACGGCAGTAAACTAAAGACATTTTCCCGCCTTGTACTGAAATTTTCTTTGGAAGGCGGTACAATCATGCATTATCGAATCGAAACAAAACCTCAAATGACGCTTCTCGGTTATAAGAGACATTTCGAGGGAATGCCCTACGATGAG
>CAKUMQ010000140.1 GCA_934667845.1 uncultured Eubacteriales bacterium
CTTGTACTGAATCTTTTTCTGTTACCCGTTGGGGCCGCCGGAAGCGGCAAGCTCCTTGTTACATCTGCCAGCGGAAAGCAGGGAGAAACCGTCACGGTCGATGTCAGCATCGGGAACAATCCCGGGCTGATAACGATGAAGTATACGGTCTCCTGGGGCGAAGACTTGGAGCTTGTCTCAGCCTCCGACAGCGGATTACTGCACGGCTGGACAACGCCCAGCCCGACGATCAGTTCGCCTTACACGCTGCGGTGGGCGGATTCACTGGCGACGACAAACAACACCGCAAACGGTAAGATCGCGACACTGACGTTTAAAATCAAAGATACGGCTGCTCCGGGCAGCAAGCAGATCACGGTCAGCTTTGTGGAATCCCGTGATGCAAACGGCGGCAAGAACACGTTTGCGGATGCGATGGCACAGATCACCGTGACCTGCAAAAATCACACCTTTGGCTCCTGCACCAAACTGAACGACAGCCAGCACCAGCGCACCTGTTCCGCCTGCGGCTATGTGGAAAAGACCGCGCACAAGTGGGACGGCGGAAAAGTGATCAAGGCGGCGACCTGCAAGGAGGCAGGCAGCCGGGAGTTTTCCTGCACGGTCTGCCAAGCGACGAAAACCGAGTCGATCGCCAAAACGAATACGCACACCTTCGGCAGCTATACGGTGACGAAGCAGCCGACCTGCACCGCGGCCGGAACGCAGACGCACGCCTGCTCGGTCTGCGGTAAGACGGAAACGCAGAGCGTGCCCGCGACCGGGCACAGCATGGGCGCGTGGACGCAGACCAAGGCGCCCTCCTGCACCGAAAAGGGCGAGGAGACGCGCAGCTGCGGCAAGTGCGGCCACAGCGAGACTAAGGCGATAGCCGCGCTCGGGCACAGCTTTTCTTCGCCGAAGGTGACGAAAGAACCGACCTGCACCGAGCCGGGTACCGAGGAAGGCGTGTGCAGCCGCTGCGGCAAGACGACCGCGAATACGATCAAGGCAAAGGGACACAAATTCGGCGCGTGGGCGGCGGTCAAGGCGGCTACCTGCACGGAGGGCGGCACGGAAGAGCGGAAGTGCTCCGCCTGCGGCGCGACGGAGAGCCGCGTGACCAAGGCGCTGGGGCATGATTTTGAAAACCCCACCGTCGTGAAAGAGGCCACCATCAGCGAGGCCGGGCTGAAAGAGGGCAAGTGCAGGCGCTGCGGCGAGACCACCAGCGAGGTCATTCCCTGCTCAGCCGAGGACGCCAATACCGGCACGCGATTTGAAGCTGACGGGGGCGTGTTCCACCCCGGCACGGTCATGGGGGTCGAAAAAGTCAGCGAAGCCGATCCGACTTATGCCTCCGCAAAGAATGTGCTGGGGGAAAAATGCGGGGATCTCACGCTCTATGACATCACTGCGAAGCGGGACGGCGAGAATGTGCAGCCAAACGGCAAGGTGCGTGTCACGCTGACCGTGCCGGACGGCTACGGCGCAGATGCTGTGCTGTACCGGATCGGTAGCGACGGGCAAGCGGTGCCGGTAGAGACGGAGTTCGATGCAGACGGCAAAACGCTGTCGGCGGAGCTGACGGAGCTCGGGCTGTATGCCATCGGCAAACCGGGCGGCAGCACATCCGCGACCGAACTGACAAGCGGTACTGCACCGTCGGTACCGACTGATGCGCCGGAGCGGACCGGCGGCTTCCCGTGGGTCATCGTGGCTGCGGTGGCTGCTGTGGTCGTGATCGGCGGAGCGATCGTGCTCATCGTGGTTCTGAAAAAGAAAAAAGCAAAGTAAGAGAACACAACGCCAAGCGCGCTCACCCTTGATCGGGTGAGCGCGCTTCCCTCTTTATTTGCCGCGTCACCGCCGATAAAAAGCGG
>CAKUMQ010000141.1 GCA_934667845.1 uncultured Eubacteriales bacterium
ACACCGGAGCAACGTACCGAAACATCCAGATCCAGCCCGATCTTGCTGTCCACTACACGGAAGGGAATGGGGTTCGGCGTGCCGAATTTGTTGTCGATGAGCTCCTTGGTATTAAAGTAATACACACGCTGATCTTTGCCGGTGTCGCCGCCGTAAGTAAAGCGCTTGCCGATGGTCTTGAATGTAGCGAGAATACTCTCGCCGAGATTGCCGGAGAAGATGGACGGCTCGGTGGAGGTATCGTATGTAAATTCGCCGGGTTCCGCACAGACCTCCACGATCTTACCCTGTTCGACAATGATCATGCACTGCCCATCAGCCACGGCAATACCGGAACCGTTGGAGATGATGTTGTCATTTCCTTTCGTGTTGGAGGAACGTCCGCTGATGCGCTTTTGCCCTTTGGTAACAAGTACCTCCTTAGGCATAGACTCGCAGTAGAAGAATTCCTTCCACTGATCGGCAAGGGTGCCTCCCAATGCGCCGATACCTGCCTTAATAAGTCCCATAATAATTGCTCCTTTCCTACTGTTAGAATAATTTAACTGTATATTTCCCGGTCGGTGCCGTTAAATCACAGTTTGTTTTCCGTTTTATTCTCTTTTTGCCTTATCCCACCCCAAGTGCTGTCCATGCTTCGCTCACATCATCATAGACATAGATGAGATTATCGCATACACCGTAACAGCCTTTTCTGACAAGCTGTCCGTCCCGATCGGTTTCAAGGGCAAACAGCAGACAGATACGGCCCTCAATCATCTTCGTATCTCCGGTATATATAAGCTTCATCCCCTGCTCAACAGCATATCTGACCTCATCAGCTTCCAGAAGAATTTCCGTTGCAATTTGAACCGAACGCTCGTCTGGCTGCTTTTCATATACCGAGAAATCATACACCCCTACGATTTCCTGCAAATGACCGTTTTCCATAGAAAGCGACGGGCGGAAATCAATGGCTCCGCCGCCGTCGGTGGCGGTAATCATCACATTGGAGTAATTCTCACTGAGGTTGCACCGCAACAAAAGCGGTTCACCGGGCTTTCCCGTATGGAGCGGGGTATTCTTATCCTCTGCATACTCGCCGTCTTCGGTCATGGCAGAGGAATATACCGTTATCGTTCCTTTATCATTCGACGGTACGATTGCATATAACTCCTGTCCCTCAGCCATGTAAAGCGGTGCGGACGAGAGGCCGGGATAATCCTTTCCTGTTTCGCTGCCTGCAAAACAGGCGCGCAGATCGGCCTCGGAGTCCTCACTGTCCACATAGCCGATAAAGGCAATGCCGACCACGCTGCCGCTTTGACTGATTTTCTGCCGCAGCGCCGCCGGAACGGGATCCCGCAATTCGGGAACGGACCCCTCAGCGGAGCTGCCGGGAACGTTGCTGTCCGGGGCACTGCCGTCCGGCTTCGAGGATCCCGGGCGGATCGCTATCTCGCATCCGCCCAAAAAACAGACCAGCAATATCCCGGTGCAGAGCATCCGAAAAACTCGTTCCAAATGCGATCCACTCCCTTTTCGCAGTTATTCCGAGCCACACCCGCGGAAACGGTTCCGCAATACCGGTTTCCCGGCAGCGGACACACACACACTTCTTTACCACAGGAGTTGGGTTTTGTTCACATGCTTGAACAGCCGGGAGCAGTCCTTGATGTTGACAGCGGAATCCCCATTCGTGTTCGCACATTTCAGCGCATAGGCATCGGTCAGCAGCTGGGTCTTGTTCACATGCT
>CAKUMQ010000142.1 GCA_934667845.1 uncultured Eubacteriales bacterium
TCAGTACCAGCTCATTACACTGATGACGTGCAATGGACAGGCGCCATTTGTCACGATGTTTATGTATCTGGATGAAGTGGAAGGCCAGACGCGGTATGACCTTTCCCTGCTTATTCGCGAGGTGCTGACACAGCGGATTCAGGGGGTAAAAAATGAAAAAGGTGTGTGGATCACACCGGCATTTCCGAAGTTGATCTATGTGCTCGACGAGGATAATATTTCGGAAGATTCCCCGTATTATGCGTTGACGGAACTTGCCGCCGAATGCACGGCAAAACGTATGGTTCCGGATTATATTTCGGCGAAAGTCATGCGTGAATTAAAACGGGGGGATGTGTATACCTGCATGGGCTGCCGTTCCTTTTTGACGGTGGAAGACAGCCAGCGGAATCCGGATGGAAGCCATAAATATTATGGAAGATTTAACCAGGGAGTCGTAACGATCAATCTCGTTGATGTGGCGTGCTCATCGTACGGCGACATGGACATGTTCTGGAAAATATTGGATGAAAGACTGGAACTCTGTCACCGTGCCCTGCGTTGCCGTCATGAGCGCCTTCTCGGCACGGTTTCCGATGTGGCACCGATCTTGTGGCAGCATGGAGCGCTTGCACGCCTGAAAAAGGGAGAGAAGATCGACAAACTTTTGTATAACGGCTATTCGACCATTTCCCTCGGCTATGCCGGTTTGTACGAAATGTGCGTGCGAATGACCGGAGAAAGCCATACGGCAAAAGAAGGACATGATTTTGCGCTGGCAGTCATGCAGAAATTAAACGACAAATGTGCCGAATGGAAGGCTGCTGAAAATATCAGCTATTCGGTTTACGGTACACCGATGGAATCAACGACCTACAAATTTGCCAAATGCCTGCAAAAGCGGTTTGGACGGATCAAAGGCGTGACGGATAAAAACTACATTACCAATAGTTACCATATTCACGTGACCGAGCCAATCAATGCATTTGATAAATTGACATTTGAATCGGAATTTCAGAAACTGTCGCCCGGCGGTGCCATCAGTTATGTGGAAGTGCCGAATATGCAGCACAACATACCGGCGGTACTTGCGGTAATGCGGCATATTTACGAAAATATCATGTACGCGGAACTCAATACGAAAAGCGATTTCTGTGAGGCCTGCGGATACGACGGTGAGATCCAGATAAAAACCGATGAAAAAGGGAAACTTGTCTGGGAATGCCCAAATTGCGGTAACCGTGATACCGACACCCTGTTCGTCGCCCGACGCACCTGCGGCTACATTGGAACCCAGTTCTGGAACCAGGGCAGAACGCAGGAGATCAAAGACCGGGTATTACATTTGTAAAAAAATCCTTGCGTTATAATCCATAATCCATTATTATAGAAGATATTAACGCACGGACAGGAGGACTTTATGGAAAAGAAAAAACGAGGGAGTTTTACAGGGACACTGGGATTTGTACTGGCGGCAGCAGGGAGTGCCGTTGGACTTGGAAATATTTGGAGATTTCCGTATCTTGCAGCGAAAAATCACGGCGGCGTGTTTATTATCTGCTACATCATATTGGCATTGACATTTGGATTTGCGCTTCTTACAACCGAGATCGCGATAGGGCGAAAGACCAAGCAGAGCCCGCTTACCGCGTATGCAGCCATTCATCCAAAATGGGGAAAACTGGGCGTGCTTGCCTGCCTGGTACCGACGATCATTTTGCCGTATTACTGTGTGATCGGTGG
>CAKUMQ010000143.1 GCA_934667845.1 uncultured Eubacteriales bacterium
GAATACAATAGGATGTTGGCATTTTCGTATTGTGTGCCAAACTGTTTATGTCAATTTTCATGCTGACTCCTCTATGGTTCTCATTGTCTCGGTTGGCTAGAACCACCTGCAATTGTACCATAGGAATTCTTTTTTCTCGACGGCGCAAGCTTTTTTGAACCACCGGCTTAACAAGAGATTTTCTCTTTCTACCGACAATCTCCCCGAAGAGCGATGCTCTTCGGGGAGATGAACCGTCTGACACCCGCCTCAGCGGCTGAGATATTTCCACGGGCTGACGCTCGTGCCGTTTTGTATCACCTGGAAATGCAGATGATAGCCGGTGGCATATCCTGACATACCCACCTTGGCGATCACCTGTCCCTGCTTGACGGATTCGCCGCGCCGCACGAGCAGCTTGCTGCAATGCGCATACAGGGTCACCAGTCCGCCGCCGTGGTCGATGCGGACATAGTTGCCGTAGCTCCAGTGATACCCCGCCTCGGTAACCCGTCCGCCGTCCGCCGCCACGATGGAGGCGCCGTAAACGTAGCCGCCCGAGATGTCGATTCCCCTGTGTACGCGGTAATTGCGCACGGATTCTTTGACGTTGAAATCGGACCCGATATGATAATGACCCGGAAGCGGCCAGATAAAGCGGCCGGTCGCCTCGCCGACCGAGGCGTTCGGGTTGATCTCCTTCGAGCCGAGAACCAGCACGCGATCGGTCGGCTGACGCGTCACCTTGGTGTCAATGACCTTGCGCGACTGCTCAATGCCGTCAAGGTATACAACCTCTGCCGTCACCTTCTGTATGCCCACCTTGCCGGCGGTGCGCTCGGAGGAATAGGTCACATATTTGGAGGAGTCGTAGGTCTTTTTGGTCTCAAACGGAATTTCCTCCTCGTAGACGATCGTGCGCACGACCTGCACCTGCAGGCGCGGCTGCGCCTTCTGGACGAGCAGCTTTTCGCCGATGTGGATCGACTCCTTGACCGAGGGATTGAGCGCCCGCAGCTCGGACAGCGTCATATTGTGCTTGCGGGCGATACCGCCAAGTGTGTTGCCCGCCTGCACTTCGTAGTATTTATCGACGATCTGCTCCGCCTTCAGCCGCTTTTTCAGGTCCACCGGGCTGATCTCGGCAGACGCGGGATATAACCCGTCCACCGTCTCCACCGACTGCACAAATTCCGTCCGCTCGTTGGCGCTGCCGTCCGAATAGGAGTCTAAAATGCCTTCCAGAATGTCGTCGAGCTTTTCGCCGCTGCTGATCGCGCCCTCAAACTCACCGTCGATATACAGTCCCGTCAGCTCGGAAATGGACTCTCCCGCATTTTGCAGAATGCGGTCACAGACGGTGTTGGCGTCGATCAGCGCCGCATCGCTGTTGGCGGTCAGCCGCAGCGTCGGCTGCGAAAGCGCCAGCCCGTCGCTGCTTTTCAGCGCCGCAGCCAGCGTCGCATTCGCAGCCGCCGACTGAGCCGCCGATTGGGCAGCCATCGGAGCTTTCGCCTCATCGGCGGTGGCGTTCAGCGAGACGACGCGGCCAGACGCCAGCGCCGCCCCCTGTGTGAACACCTCGGCGCGGTCGATATACCCGAGGCTCTCGCCCTTGTATTCGACCTCCATCACATAGCGGCAATTGACCCAGTAGCGCACGGTGAACACCAGCGCGAGCGCCGCGGCAAGCGGAAACGCCACATTGCCGATCGACTTGAGCGCCGCGGCATG
>CAKUMQ010000144.1 GCA_934667845.1 uncultured Eubacteriales bacterium
GCGGCGGTTCCCGCTCTCCGGCGTGGAATCAGATGAAGGCGGACATCTGGGACGTGACCCTTCACACCCTGTCGGTAAAGGAGGCGGGAACGGTCGGCTCGGTTATGCTGGCCGGCATCGCCACCGGCGCATTTCGCGACCTGACCGAGGCCATGACCATTGTCCGCACGACCGAAACCTTTGCCCCCGCGCCGGATGCCGGACGCTATGCGCCGTTTTATGCCCGTTACCGCCGCGTGTACAGCGCGGTGCAGCAAATACAGGGAACACTTTAATGGCAGGAGGAATGTAACATGAAAAAGAAAACCACCTTTGCGCTCTTTTTCGGCAACCGCGGCTTTATGCCCGCCGAGCTGATCGCGGGCGCGCGCCGGGATATGATCAAAGCCGTCAGCGATGCCGGTTATGACTACCTGGTTATGGACGAAGCCGCCACCCGCTACGGCGCGGTGGAGACCCGGGACGAGGGACGCCTCTATCACGACTGGCTCAAATCCCACGAGGGCGAATACGACGGCGTGATCCTGTGCATGCCCATCTTCATCGACGAAAACGGCGCCATCACCGCGCTGCAGGATGCGGGCGTGCCGATCCTGATGCAGGCGTATCCCGATGAGATCGGCAAAATGGACTTTGCGCATCGCCGCGATGCCTACTGCGGCAAATTCTCCGTTACCGACGTATTTTACCAGTACGAGATCCCCTTTACCGTGATGAAGCCCCATGTGGTCGATCCTCTGACTCCGGCTTTCCGCCGGAATCTGGACGATTTTGCCGCCGTCTGCCGCGTGGTGGGCGGTATGAAGCGATTTAACCTGGGCTGCATCGGCGCCCGCACCACCGCCTTCAAGACGGTGCGCTTTGACGAGGTCACGCTGCAGCGCTACGGCATCAATGTGGAATCCTTTGACCTGTCCGAGCTGGTGTTCAAGGTGCAGAAAAAAGCGGACGATGACGCCGCCGTGCTGGCCAAAATGGAGCGTCTGGAAAACTATACCGACTTCTCCCGCGTGCCGCTGCAGAACAAACTGACGCTGGCGAAGATCAGTGTGGTCATCGACGAATACATTGAGGAGTATCATCTCGACGCCATCACCCTGCGCTGCTGGAATGAGATGGAGACCATTCTGCGGGTCTGCCCCTGCGTGCTGATCTCCGAGCTGAACGACCGCGGGATCGTCTGCTCCTGCGAGATCGACCTCTGCTCCGCCATTACCATGCGCGCCATGCAGCTGGCGTCCGGCGAGCCGACCGCCTGCCTGGATTGGAACAACAACTACGGCGAGGATGAGAACAAGGTCATTCTGTTCCACTGCGGTCCTGTGGCGCAGAGCCTCATGACCGGCAAGGGCACCGTTACCGAGCACAAGATGTTTGCCAAGGGCGATCCCGGCAGCGGCTGGGGCAGCAATGAGGGGCGTATCCGCGACTTCGATATGACGTTCTCCAACTGCCTGACCGAGGACGGCGTGCTGACTGTGTATGCCAGCGAGGGACGCTTCACCGCCGATCCCATCGAGGACGGCTACTTCGGCTGCGGCGGCGTGGCGGAGATCGACGATCTGCAGAACAAGCTGATCAAGCTGGCACGCGGCGGCTTTAAGCATCACACCACTGTGGGAGTCGGGCATATGCAGGAGATCCTGGAAGAGGCATTCGGCACCTATCTGGGCTACAACGTGGTCA
>CAKUMQ010000145.1 GCA_934667845.1 uncultured Eubacteriales bacterium
CCTTTCTCGCCCGCACGATAAGCGTGCGCTTTTCATGTGGCGGAACAAAAGAAAACTGATTTTCAATGAACAGGTCGGTGCGATATTTCAGCAGAGGACGGATCTCCGGGAACAGCGCCGTCATGTCGCCGGTATTCTCCAGCGTAACGGTGAGCTTTTCGCCATCCCCCTCATTTTCATAGGTGCAGTCGACAACGCGGAGAGCGGCATCCGACAGGCGCCCGCCTGCCACACCGGTGAGCGCGTACGGCACACCCCATTCGTAGGCGGTCGTCTGCTCGGGCTTGACCAGACTGCGCAAAGGCGCTTTGACGCCCTTGGAGCCGAATACATACACACGTTCCGCAACCACATTGCCGTCTGCATCACGCAGATACAGCTCGGTGAGAATGGGACCGTAATTCATGTTTTCGGGCGGATTCAAACGGAAAGTTGTCAGCTCTTTTACCTCGAGCGGGTCAATGTCCGCCTTCCCGCTTTCGGAGGCGTATATCCGTCCCAGACGGTCGCGGCAGACATAGCTCCAGGTCAGACCGCGCGCCGCCTCCGGCAAATCACTGACCAGACGGAGCGTCGCAAAGGAATCCTTGAAGAAATCAAAGCAAATGCCGTCATAGCGGAGCGACAGCGCCAGCGGGCTCAGTGCCTGCCTGGCAAAATAGTACATCATGACCGGGCAGCCGTCATTATCCACTAGGAAGCTGCCGGCACCGTTGGGCCACGGCTCATTGTAATCCCACGAGGAGAAGCCGCCGAGCCGGCGTCCCGTCGCCCGCAGTGCATCCATTGCATAGCGCAGCCCCTCGCCGCCCAGATACTGACCGCCCCAGACGGTCATCTCAAGATCGTCCAGATGGCCGAATACGCCGGAAATCACCTCGGGCAGAAGCCAGTATTCCGGTCTGAAAGCGGCATTGAACACATTCTTGCGCACCAAAACGGGATCGTCTATATCCAGCGGCCAGCGATCCTCCGCCGGAATATCCCGCAGCCAGACCTCAAGATTGGCGGGCGTCTGACAGCCGAACTCGCCGTAACGCATGACCGGATACAGCGCAAAATTATCCTTCAGATCGCTGTTCCAGTAGCCGTAATGCAGATCGGGAATATAATCCCACGGCGCGTGACGCGATCCGGCAATGGGGCAGGTATCCCTGAACACGCGCGTCGGATCCTCGCGGTTTGCCGCTCTGCGCTCACGCTCAAGCCCCGTGCGGTCGGAGGTCTTGTCAAAATAGACGTTCAGCTCATTTCCGCCCGACCATTCCGCAATGCTGGCGTGGTTGCGCAGCTGCTTGACGATATTGGCTATGGTGTCCTCAAGATTTTTCAGGAACACCGGCTCATTTTCGGGGACGCAGTTGCCGATGGGGAAGTCCAGCAGGACCAGAATTCCCAGTTCATCACAGGCGCGGTACATGCTTTCCGGGAAAATGATCTGCCCGCCGTGCTGACGCAGCGCCGTCATGTGGCATGCCTTTGCCATCTCTATGTAGTGCCTGCCGTGTTCGTCGGTCACACGTCCGCCCATCAGATTCGGCGTAACAATACAGGATCCGAGCGTGCGGATGCGTTTGCCGTTGACAAGCAGACCAAACTTGCTCTCGAAGTACGCCGGCGCGCCCTCGGTCAGCTCCCAGTCGATCCGGCGGAAGCCGATCCGATCTTCGGCACTGTCCAGAAC
>CAKUMQ010000146.1 GCA_934667845.1 uncultured Eubacteriales bacterium
GCTGCTCCATGTAGCGGGCCACGTCCTGCTTGTCGAAGCCGCCGAAGGTGACGGTCTTAAAGGTGTAGCTTTCCATCCTGCTCCTGCTTTCTCAGGCCGCCGGGGCGGCCCGCGGATTTTCTTCCTTACAGGATAGCATAAGCCGGGCTTCTTGACAAGCCCGGAAGTCCCAGAAAGAAAAAATGAAAAAACCAGAAAAAAGGGCTTGCATTTTCGGGAAGGCCGTGCTATGATAATTAAGCTGTCTGAGAGACATGCGCCGTTAGCTCAGCTGGATAGAGCGTCTGGCTACGGACCAGAAGGCCGGGGGTTCGAATCCCTCACGGCGTACCAAAAGTCCTCGAAATCGTCTGATTTCGAGGATTTTTGCTTTTCGTAAGTTGCTATTTGGGGGCGTTGCTTTTTTCTGACCCAAACGCTGACCCCAACGGGAGCGGGTAGCGGAAAGCATCAGACGGCACGGGAGAGGATATTGCCCATTGTTTGCGCCGCTTTGAGTTGGGCGTCGGTGGTGACGTGGGCGTAGGTGTCCAGCGTGAAGCCCGCCGAGTAGTGACCGAGCATACTGCTGACGGTTTTCACGTCCACGCCGTTCTGGAGCGCCATGGTTGCGAAGGTGTGGCGGAGGTCGTGGAATCGGATGCGGGGCAGCCCTGCCCGTTTCAGCACCCGCTGGAGCATGTGCAGGACGCTGTCCGGGGACATGGGGCCTCCGGTGGGCGATGGGAATACCCACTCGCTATTTCCGACTTTGCATTTCTGCATTTTCAGAACGCTTATCGCGTCTGCCGACAATGGCAGGGTGCGGTAGGCGTTTTTCGTTTTCAGCGGTGCTTCGACTACTTTGCCATTCTGCCGAGAGATGGCTCTCTGAATTTTCAGTGCTTCGTGCTGGAAGTCCACATCCGTCCACTTTAGCCCCAGCAGTTCCCCACGCCGCAATCCCGTGGTGAGGTCGAGGTAGTAGAGTTCGTACACGCCGCTGTCTCTGGCCTCCTGGAAGAAGGCGCCGAGTTGATCCGAGGTCAGCGTTTTCATCTCCTTGTGTTCGACTTTCGGCAGGGCGCAGCCCTGTGTCGGATTTTTCGTGACGAGGTGCTGCTCGATGGCGAGGTTGTACGCCGAGCCGATCATCTGGTGGATGTTCCGCACTGTTTTGGGAGCCAGACCTTTCGGCTTTTTCTTGGCCTCGATGCGGTCAACTCTGCCACCGTCCAGCAGGTGCTTGTAGAATCTCTGCAAGTCCAGAGAAGTCAGGTCTGCCAGCGGGATGCTGCCGATCTGCGGCTTGATGTGGTTTTTCAGAAAGCCTTGGCTGGTTTTGAAGGTGGACGGTCTGAGTTTCACTCTGGCGTAGTTCTCCATCCAGACCTCCAGCCATGTTCCCACCGTGTAGGTCTTGGCCCGCCCATAGTCGATGCCCACATTTTCTTCGATGGCCTTTTTCAGCTTTTCCTTGACTTCTGTCTGTGTCTTACCGAGGACATTTTTGATGATGGCCTTGCCAGTTTCCGGATCGTGACCGACAGTGTATCTACCCTCCCATCGACCGTCCTTTCGTTTGCGGATGTTTCCCTCGCCGTTTGCTCGTCGCTTTGGCATGGTATCAGCCCCTTTCGCAACGAACAATACCGTAGCCAAG
>CAKUMQ010000147.1 GCA_934667845.1 uncultured Eubacteriales bacterium
TCGCCATGAAACGGGCAGGGGCCGACATTATCATTACGTATCACGCCCTTGATGTGGCAAAATGGCTGGAGGAAGAACGATGACAAGATCAGAAGAATTATTTGAAAAGTCCAAACAGAGAATCCCGGGCGGTGTCAATTCGCCGGTCCGCGCTTTTCAGAGTGTCGGCGGGACACCTGCATTTATAAAAAAAGCACAGGGTTCACATATTTTTGATGTGGAGGGAAATGAATAGATTGACTACGTTTGGTCGTGGGGACCGGGAATCCTGGGCCATGCGTATCCGTCTGTGATCGACGCGGTAAAGAAGGCGTGTGACAATGGTCTGACATTTGGGGCGCCGACGGAAAAAGAATACGAGATTGCCGAGCTGATCGCGAAAATGATGCCTTCGATGGAATTGTCGCGGATGGTAAATTCCGGAACGGAGGCAGTAATGAGCGCGATCCGCGTCGCAAGAGGCTTTACGCACCGCGACTATATCGTGAAATTCCGAGGCTGTTACCACGGTCACTCCGACGGTCTTCTTGTGAAAGCCGGTTCCGGAGTGCTACAGCAGGCAGTGCCGGACAGCGCAGGAGTTCCGGAAGGATATACAAAATACACGTTGATTGCCGAGTACAATGACCCCGATTCGGTACAGGCATTATTTGAGCAGTATGGCAGCCGGATCGCAGCTGTGATCGTAGAGCCGGTCGCCGCCAATATGGGTGTGGTTCCGCCGAAAGCCGGCTTTCTGGAATTTTTGCGGGAGATTACAAAAGACAATGGTGCACTTTTGATTTTTGACGAAGTTATCACCGGATTTCGTCTGGCGCAGGGCGGTGCAAGTGAGTATTATGGTGTAACGCCGGATCTTACGACACTTGGCAAGATCATCGGCGGTGGTATGCCGGTCGGAGCTTATGGCGGACGACGCGAGATCATGGAATGTGTCTCCCCGGTCGGAACGGTCTATCAGGCGGGTACGTTATCCGGCAACCCGATCGCAATGACAGCGGGACTGGAGACGTTGAAATTGTTACGGAAAAATCCGGATATTTACCGGAAATTGGAAGAAAAGACAAAATTACTCGCCGACAATGCTAGAAAAATATTTGGTGACAAAGTATGGGTAAATCAGGTGGGTTCCCTGATGAGTATTTTCTTTACTTCAAAAGAAGTGGTAGATTTTGACAGTGCGAAAACATCGGACACCGAGGCTTACGCGGCGTATTTCAATGCGATGCTGCATGCGGGAATTTACCTTGCTCCATCGCAGTTTGAGGCAATGTTTGTCTCCGCCGCACATACGGACGAAGAGATTGAGAAGACTTGCAACGAAATGAGGGAAGATTATGGCAGATAGAAAAGATTTGGGGATTCTTGGAAGCGGGCCGGCAGGCTTGTCGGCGGCGGTTTATGCACAGCGCGCAATGCTTGACCAGGTTGTGATCGAGAAGGAGCCATTTAGCGGCGGGCAGATCATTACGACAGAGCGCATTGACAATTATCTCGGCCTCTATGGAATGGGCGGTTATGAGCTGGCAATGAAATTCCGTGAGCACGCTGACGCGCTTTCGGTTCCGTTTTTGGAAGGAGAAGTGACCGCGATTAACGATGATGCAGAGGTGAAGC